>NZ_LN831024.1:1872352-2184411 GCF_001457615.1 Pseudomonas aeruginosa
CGAACTGCCGGCCAGTTGCTTCCACCAGTTGTGCGGGGAGAACCCGGGTTTCGCCCGGTTCTTCCAGGCCGACCTGGCGGCCAAGCGCCAGTTGGCCCAGCGCGACGGGCAGAACCTTGCCGAGTTCATCCTTACCCGCATCGCCCGCGAGCACTTGCTGCCGGCGCTGGAGGTGGAGGCCTCGCTGTCCCTCGGCGACGCCGCGCGCCTGCAATTGAGCCACGGCGCCGATGCCCTGCTGGTGCGGCTGGAGAGGGACGGGCCCGAGCTCGGCATCGTCACCCGCACCGACCTCATGAGCGCGCACTTCCGCGACGGGCGCAGCGAGCTGGAGGCTATCGGGCCGTTGGCCCATGGTCCGCTGGCCAGCGTCGAACTGGGCGATTTCCTGTTCGACGCGATGATCCTCATGACGCGCCAGCGTATCGAGCGGGTCGCGGTCACGGAGGACGGTCAGGTGATCGGCCTGTTGCACCTGACCCAGGTGCTCAGCCTGTTCTCCACCCATTCCCACGTCCTGGCGCTGCGCATCGCCCGCGCCGACGACCTCGGCGACCTGCGCCGCTGCGCGGAAACCCTGGACACCCTGATCGCTACCCTGGCCGGCAACGGTATCCGCCTGCGCTTCATCATGCAGCTGGTCAGCGCGCTCAACGAGCAATTGCTCGAACGGCTTTTCGAATTGTTGCTGCCGCCAACCCTGCGCGGGCGCTGCTGCTTGCTGGTGATGGGCAGCGAAGGACGCGGCGAGCAGTTGCTGAAGACCGACCAGGACAATGCCCTGGTCCTGGCCGACGATCTGCCGCAGGAACAGGCCCTGGCGATGATGCAGCGCTTCAGCGCGGCCTTGCTGGAGTTCGGTTATCCGCCCTGTCCCGGAGGGGTGATGGCCAGTCGGCCGGAATGGTGCAAGCCGCTGGCGGCCTGGCAGGCGGAGCTGCGCGGGACGCTGCTGGAGGGCAAGCCGGAGCAGCTGTTGCGCCTGTCGATCCTGGCCGATGCCTGGCCGGTGGCCGGCAACCTGCAGCTGTTCGAGCCGTTGCGTCGGCAACTGCGCGGTTTCGCCGACGGCGGCGAGCGCTGGCTGGCGGATATCGCGGCGGCGGCCCTGCAATTCGATACGCCGCTGACCTTCCTCGGCCAGCTGAAAACCCAGGACGCCCGCCTCGATCTCAAGCGCGGCGGGATCTTCCCCATCGTCCACGGCATCCGCACCCTGGCCCTGCGCGAAGGCCTGGAGACCCGCGGGACCCTGGCACGGATCGAGGCGCTGAAGCGACACAAGGTCCTCGAAGCACGCCTGGCGGACGACCTGAGCGAGTCTTTCGAGCTGTTCCTGCAACTGCGCCTGACCCGCCAGTTGGCCGGCCAACGCGACGGTCGCCAGCAGGGCCTGGACGTCAGCGGCATGAGCCGCCACGATCGCGACATGCTGCGCTACGGCCTGCATGTGGTGAAGAAGTTCAAGCAGAGCGTGGCCCGTCAATTCCACCTGGAGACCCGATGAACACCATGGTCAAGTTGCCCGACAGCCGCTGGCCGGGCTGGCGCCGCCGGCTGTATTGGTGGATGCACGAGGCGGTCGAGGCGGAGGAAGTGATCTCCCTCGATCTCGAGACCACCAGCCTCGACCCGCGTCGTGCCGACATCCTCAGCATCGGCGCGGTGCTGGTGCGGCGCGGCAAACTGGTCATGGGCGAGCGCCTGGAACTCTACGTCGAGCCGCCGCCGAGCCTGGATGCGGAGTCGATCCGCATCCACAAGCTGCGCCGCGCCGACCTGGAGGGACAGTTGCAGCTGGAGCAGGCCCTGCGCCAGGTGCTGGCGTTCATCGGCGACCGACCGCTGCTGGGCTACTATCTGTCGTTCGATGTCGCCGTGCTGAACCGGCACCTGCGCCAGCTCCTCGACCGACAGTTGCACAACCCCTCCATCGAGATTTCGTCGCTGTACCACCGGAAGGTCAGCCGGCATTTTCCCGACGCACACATCGACCTGCGCTTCGACACCCTGGCGCGGGCCCTGGATGTGCCGGTCAGCGGTCGCCACACCGCCCTCGGCGACGCCCAGGCGGTGGCGCTGATGTTCATGCGTCTGCTCAAGGGGCCGGCGCCCAAGGTCATCCACTGAGGCTGGAGGTCGCGGATTTATTGAATCTTCGTTGCTCGGCGGGGGTCGAGAACTACAAGGGCGGAATCTCCCGCCCTTTGCCCCATGAGCCGAACAGGAGCGACGCCCATGAGTCTCGGTACGATTCTTCTGATCATCCTGATCCTGCTGCTGATCGGCGGCCTGCCGGTCTTTCCTCATTCGCGCAACTGGGGCTACGGGCCCTCGGGGATCATCGGCGCATTGCTGGTGGTGCTGTTGGTCCTGTTGCTGCTGGGCATGATCTAGGGCCCGATCGGGAATGCCGTCGCGGCGGGTATCGGCGGATAACGCCTCCGGCGTTATTCGCCCTACGCGGAGGGTTCCCAGCTTTCGCTCCGCCGTTGCGGCGGGGTATCGGCGGATAACGCCGTTGGCGTTATGCGCTCTACGTAGGATGGATCGAAGCCTTCGCTTGGAGAAGGGCGGTTTCATCGCGGGTCCGCCGGGCGCTTTTTTCCATCGACCGGCTTCACTTGCCTTGCGTCTCGCGCCAGACTGGCGCGCATGCCGATCCAGACGCTTGCCACCCTTGCCGATATCGACGCCGCCGAGTGGGACGCCTTGCTGCCTCCCGCCCAGCCATTCCTGCGTCATGCTTTCCTGTCCGCGCTGGAAGACAGCCACAGCGTGACGCCCGCTACCGGCTGGCGCCCGGCTCATCGCGTGCTGCGCGATCCGCAAGGGCGGCTGTGCGCGGCGCTGCCGGCCTATGTGAAGGCGCACTCGTACGGCGAATACGTGTTCGACTGGAGCTGGGCCGACGCCTGCCAGCGGGCCGGTATCCGCTACTACCCGAAGCTGCTGGTAGGGGTGCCCTTCACCCCGGTCGCCGGTGCGCGCCTGCTGGGCGAGGACGAAGGGTTGCAGGGGCTGCTCGCGTCCCTTGGCGAGGAGGCCGAGGCGAGCGGTCTGTCGAGCATCCATGTGAATTTCACCGACGCCCGGGCGGACACCTTGCTTGCCGCGCGTGACGGTTGGCTCGAACGCCTGGGTTGCCAGTACCACTGGCACAACCGCGGCTATCGGGACTTCCAGGACTTCCTCGAGGCCCTCAGTTCGCGCAAGCGCAAGCAACTGCGCAAGGAGCGCGAACAGGTCGGCGGACAGGGCATCGAGTTCGAATGGCGGGAAGGCGGCCAGTTGTCCGAACTGGAGTGGGATTTCGTCTATCTCTGCTACGCCAACACCTACCTGGTGCGCGACCGCGATCCCTACCTGAGCCGCGAGTTCTTCGGCCTGCTGGCCGAGCGCATGCCGGAGGCGATCCGTGTGGTCTTCGCCCACCAGCGTGGCAAGCCGGTGGCGATGGCGTTCAGCCTGGTCGCTGGAGATACCCTGTACGGGCGCTACTGGGGATGCCTGGCCGAGTTCGACCGGCTGCACTTCGAGACCTGCTTCTACCAGGGCCTGGAATTCGCCATCGGCGCCGGCCTGGCGCGCTTCGACGCCGGCGCCCAGGGCGAACACAAGCTGATCCGCGGTTTCGAGCCGGTGCTGACGCGCTCCTGGCACTACCTGGCGCATCCCGGTCTGCGCGATGCCGTGGCGCAGTTCCTCGAACAGGAGCGGGCGGGTGTGCGCGCCTACGCCGAGGAGGCCCACGGCCTGTTGCCCTACCGCCAGGCCTGAAGGGGGCCGGAACGATAGGGCGTGGCGTCCGCTCAGCCGTTGCTGGTGCTGCCGCCCCATTCGAGGAAGCGGATCTTGTGCAGCTCGCCGCTATGGTCCTCGTAGACCACGGTCACCGGCACTACGCCGGTCCTGGTCGAATTGTCGGTACGGTGCAGGACATTCTTCACGTCCAGTTGCATGCCGTAGTGGTATTCCTCGACCGGCAGGCCGCGGCCCGGGTCCTTGTCCACGTCCTGGGCGAAGGCCATGGGGGCGAGGCTGGTGATGACGGCGGACACGACAGAGGCAAGTTTCATTCTGTGATTCTCCGTAGCGATGGGGCGAAATCCCCGGTACCGAGCACTGGCATCCTTGGTCGTCCGTGGCCGACGCCAGGTGGACGGGGACGATGCGGCAGGCGTCGGGATCGAGCCGGGGCACGGGTTCGATAAGAACACCGTTTCGCTGGCGGAAAAAATCGAAGCGCGTGCTAGTCGAGATCGACGGCGGTGATGATTGCCGCGAAAAGGCCCGTTGCAGAGCCTTTGACAAGGTCACCCAGGCCGGGCGGCGCGAGCCGCCGCCCGGTGCCGAGGCTTCAGTCGACGCCGACGAAGCCGCCGGTCTGGTGTTGCCAGAGGCGCGCATAGAGGCCGCCATGGGCGAGCAACTCGGCATGCGTGCCGCTTTCGGCGATGTGGCCCTTGTCCAGCACCACCAGGCGGTCCATGCGCGCAATGGTCGACAGGCGGTGGGCGATGGCGATCACCGTCTTGCCCTGCATCAGGGTCTCCAGGCTTTCCTGGATCGCCGATTCGACTTCCGAGTCCAGCGCCGAGGTCGCTTCGTCGAGGATCAGGATCGGCGCGTCCTTGAGCAGCACCCGGGCGATGGCGATGCGCTGGCGCTGGCCGCCGGAGAGCTTCACTCCGCGTTCGCCGACATGGGCGTCGAAGCCGCGGCGGCCCTCGGCGTCGCTGAGCAGCGGGATGAACTCGTCGGCGCGAGCCTTGCGCACCGCTTCCATGAGTTCCGCGTCGCTGGCGCCGGGGCGGCCGTAGAGCAGGTTGTCGCGGATCGAACGGTGCAACAGCGAGGTGTCCTGGGTGACCATGCCGATCTGCGCGCGCAGGCTTTCCTGGGTCACCCCGGCGATGTCCTGGCCATCGACCAGGATGCGTCCGCTCTCCAGGTCGTACAGGCGCAGCAGCAGGTTGACCAGGGTCGACTTGCCGGCGCCGGAAGGTCCGACCAGGCCGATCTTCTCGCCGGGCCGGACCTTCAGGTCGAGACCCTGGATCACGCCGCTGCCCTTGCCGTAGTGGAAGGCGATGTGCTCGAACTCCACCTCGCCGCGCTCTACCCGCAGCGGCTGGGCGTCCTCGCGGTCGACCACCTTGCGCGGCAGGGCGATGGTCTGCATGCCATCCTGGACCTGGCCGATGTTCTCGAAGATGCCGCCGACCACCCACATGATCCAGCCGGACATGTTGTTGATGCGGATCACCAGCCCGGTGGCCAGGGCGATGGCGCCCACCGAGATCAGCTCCTGGCTCCACAGCCACAGGGCCAGGCCGGTGGTGCCGGTGATCAGCACGCCGTTCATCACCGTGATGGTCACGTCCATGGAGGTCACTACGCGCCCGGCGCGTTGCGACTTGAGGGTCTGGTCGCCGATCGCTTCGCGGGCGTAGTCCTCTTCCTGGCGGGTGTGGGCGAACAGCTTCAGCGTGGTGATGTTGGTGTAGCCGTCGACGATCCGCCCCATCAGCTTCGAGCGCGAATCCGAGGCCTCCACCGAGCGGCGCTTGACCTGGGGAACGAAGTAGGCGAGGGCGCCGACGTAGGCGAACACCCACAGCACCAGAGGGATCATCAGGCGCCAGTCGGCCTCGGCGAACAGCACCAGGGCGCTGACGGTATAGATCAGCACGTGCCAGAGGGCGTCCACCACCTGCACCGCCGAATCGCGCAACGAGTTGCCGGTCTGCATGATGCGCTGGGCGATGCGCCCGGCGAAATCGTTCTGGAAGAAGCCGAGGCTCTGCTTGAGCACGTAGCGGTGGTTCTGCCAGCGGATCAGGTTGGTCATGCTCGGGTTGATGCTCTGGTGCACCAGCATGTCGTGCAGGGCGTTGAACAGCGGGCGCAGGACCAGCGCCACCACCGCCATCCAGATCAGTTCGTTGGCGTGCACGCGGAAGAACTCCGCGCTGGGCGTGCTCTGGGCGAGATCGACGATGCGGCCGAGGTAGCTGAACAGCGCCACCTCGATCAGCGCGACGATCAGGCCGACCACCAGCAGGGCCAGGAACACCGGCCAGACCTGGCGCAGGAAGTAGACATAGAAACGCAGCACTTCGCTGGGCGGCATGCGTTCGGAAGCACTGCGGAACGGGTCGATCAGACGTTCGAAACGACGATAAAGCATGATGGCTCTCTTCTGGAGCGGGCCCGTCCTGGGCCCGCCGGATCAAGCCCCTGCGGCTGGACTCAGAGGCGTTTGGCGGACAGGATCACCACGTCGTCGCTCGGCACGTCGGCGAAGCCGTTGCGGCGGGTGGTGGGAACCTTGGCGATCTGGTCGACCACGCCCATGCCACGCACCACCTTGCCGAACACGGCATAGCCGAAGTCGCGGGCACCATGGTTGAGGAAGTCGTTGTCGGTCAGGTTGATGAAGAACTGGCTGGTGGCCGAATCGACCACTCCGGTACGGGCCATGGCGAGGGTGCCGCGCTCGTTGAGCAGGCCGTTGTCGGCCTCGTTCTTGATCGGTGCACGGGTCTTCTTCTCCTGCATGCCGGCGCTGAAGCCGCCGGTCTGCACCATGAAGCCCGGGATCACGCGGTGGAACAGGGTGCCGTCGTAGTAGCCGCTGTCGACGTACTCGAGGAAGTTCTTCACGCTGATCGGCGCCTTGGCCGGATCGAGTTCTACCTCGATCTCGCCGAGGCTGGTGGCGATCAGGACGTGCGGCTTGGCGGCAGGCGTGGCGGCCAGCAGGGAACCGGCGAAGAGCAGGGTGCAGGCGGCGATCAGGAGACGTTTGAGCATGGTTGTTCCTTGGTTTTATCGATATCGGCGAGGAAGCCGAGCAGGGTGGTGTTGAAAATCTCGGGTTGGTCCATCGGCGTGGCGTGGCGGGAGTCCTCCACCACCACCAGGCGGGCGTCGGCGATCCGCTCGCAATAGGCCTGCTTCAGCGATACCGGCGTGTAGTCGCGATCCGCGCTGATCACCAGGGTCGGACAGGCGATCTCGGCCAATCGTTCCTGCACGCCCCAGCCGATGATCGCGTCGAGGCTGGCCAGGTAGGCGCGCTTGTCGTTCTCCGCCCAGCGCGCCTCGATCTTCTCTCGCAGCCCGGCCTGTTCCGCCTTGGGAAACAACAGCCGGCCGAGGGCGCGGCCGATGGTCCGCAGGCTGAGCAGGCGCGAGAGGAGCTTGCGCTTGGCCACCTCCAGATGTTCGCGAGGCTTGCGCGGGATGACTTCCGGAGTGCTGTTGACGATGGTCAGGCTGCGCAGCAGGTCGGGTCGGTCGCAGGCCAACTGGAAGCCGATCATCCCGCCCATGCTGATGCCGACCAGGTGTACCGGGCCGCAGCCGAGCCGGTCGAGCAGCGCCGCGCAGTCCTCGGCGAAGCCGGCCATGCTGTAGCCGCCGCGCGGCTTGCCGGAGCGGCCGTGGCCGCGCAGGTCCGGGACCAGCAGGCGGTAGTGGCCCAGCAGGGCCGGCAACTGGTATTCCCAGTCGCGGGCGCTCGAACCGAGACCGTGCAGCAGCAGGACCGGCGCGCGCTCGGTGGGACCGGGGTGGTCGTCGTAGACGAGGGTGCAGTCGCGGTGCTGGAAGTCAGGCATCTGCGTTCACTCGGCGGCCGGTTCGGGCGCCGCGAAGGGCGCGTTGAGCGGTACGTTGGCGAACGACTTGAGCATTTCCATGAGGATCTGGCTGGCCGGGCCGAGCGGCTTTTCCTTGTTGGTGTAGAGGTAGAAGCGGCTCTGCCGCACGCCGCCCTGGCTCAGCGGCAGCGGCTTGAGCTGGCCACTCTGCAGTTCGCGCTCGATGATGTGTCGCGGCAGCCAGGCGAAGCCCAGGCCGTTGCCGACGAAGGTCGCCGCGGTAGCCAGGCTGCCCACCGTCCAGCGCTGTTCGGCGCCCAGCCAGCCGTGGTCGCGCGGCTGTAGCCGGCCGCTGTCGCGGATCACCACCTGCATCTGGGTTTCCAGGTCCTGGTGGGTCAGTTCGCGTTGCAGGCGGTGCAGCGGATGGTCGGGGTGGGCCACGGCGACGAACTCGACCACGCTGAGGTCGGCGCCGAGGTGGCCGGGAATGATCAGGCCGCTGATCGCCAGGTCGGCGGCGCCCTGGATCAGCGCTTCCTCGACGCCGGAGAGCACTTCCTCGCGCAGCAGCACGCGACAGCCGCGGCTCTGCGGCATGAAGGCGGACAGCGAGCGGACGATCCGCGCGGTGGGGTAGGCGGCGTCCACCACCAGGCGCACCTCGGGTTCCCAGCCCTGTTCCATGTGGTGCGCCAGTTCCTCCAGTTGCCCGGCCTGCTTGACCAGTTGCCGCGAACGGCGCAGCAATACTTCGCCGGCCTCGGTCAGCACCGCCTTGCGTCCGTCGATGCGCAGCAGCGGCACGCCGAGCTGTTCCTGCATGCGCGCCACGGTATAGCTGATCGACGATTGCGAGCGGTGCAGGGCTTCCGCGGCCTGGGCGAAGCCGCCGTGGTCGACCACCGCCTGCAGGGTCCGCCATTGGTCCAGGGTTACGCGTGGCGCTTTCATTTCCGCCTCCTCGAATGCAGGGATGCCTCGCCGGCGTTTCCGCGGCCGGCAGGCGATGACGAGTGCGCCGGAGGGGCGACTTCGCTTATCGTGTCGTCGGCGTCCTGTACGGGGTAGCTGTCCATTCTCTTGACGTACGGGATGCCGTGGTTTTCAGGGTGTTGCCATTTTTCCATCTGTCGCTACCGGGAGTCCGGCCATGAAAAGGCTTTGCTGTTTCGCACTATCGCTGCTGCCCCTGTCCGCTTTCGCCTATCCGATCGAGGTCGACCCGCAACTCAACGGCACCGAGGTCTCCTACAGCACCCAGGACATCGGGCGCGACATGGGCGCGATCCTTCTCACCAACCTGGGAGGCCAGGCGGCAGAGTGCACGGCGGTGTTCCGCAACGGCCCGGAGACCCCGAAAGTGCGCAAGGGCGTGATCCAGCCCGGGCAGAACAGCAACTTCACCGCGCAGTTCGGCCGCGACATCATCAAGTTGCGGATCAAGCTGACCTGCAAGATCGCGAAATAGAGCGTTCTCTCACCGAAAGACTAGGTGGTGCCTGTTTATAAATCAACCTGGTCGATATTTAACAGCGGTTTTTTCAACTTTTTAATCGATTAATCATTCTCTACCCTCACCTCCATCGTTGTAGCGCAGTGGGTGGAGGTCGAGTCATGTCCCGTGTCCTGGTTATCGAGAGCAGTGCCCGCCAACGGGGCTCGGTTTCCCGCCTGCTGACGGCGGAATTCATCTCCCACTGGAAAATCGCGCATCCCGCTGATCGCTTCCAGGTTCGCGACCTGGCGCGCGAGCCGCTGCCGCACCTCGATGAATTATTGCTGGGAGCCTGGACCACCCCCTGTGATGGCCATAGCGCTGCGGAAAGGCGCGCCCTCGAGCGTTCCAATCGCCTGACCGAGGAGTTGCGGATGGCGGACGTGCTGGTGCTGGCGGCACCGATGTACAACTTCGCCATTCCCAGCAGCCTGAAGAGCTGGTTCGACCATGTGCTGCGCGCCGGCCTGACCTTCCGTTACGCCGAGCAGGGGCCGGAAGGCCTGCTACAGGGCAAGCGCGCCTTCGTTCTCACCGCCCGCGGCGGGATCTACGCCGGCGGTGGTCTCGATCACCAGGAACCCTATCTGCGCCAGGTGCTGGGCTTCGTCGGCATCCACGACGTCACCTTCATCCACGCGGAGGGCATGAACATGGGCCCGGAATTCCGTGAGAAAGGCCTGGCGCGAGCCCGTGAGCGGATGCGGCAGGCGCTGGAAACCGACACCTCCCTTTGCGTCCCTCTGCCAACGCTCCGGTGATTGGACGCAGCACCCGGTCGAACCCCTTCCCCCGCGTGTTCGACCGGGTTTTTTTATTCCCTGCGGACTTTCGATGGTTGCCGGTGTGACGGCCGGGGCGGATTCAGGCGCGCTCGGGATCGCCTCGTTCGTCGCCGACTGCGGTTTTCCTGCCCCGTGCACCGAGGCGCGCCGACAGCACGATGGCGAGGATGATCAGGGCACCGCCGAGGAACATCCGCGGCCCCGGCGTCTCATGGAACAGCAGCCAGGCGAAGGCGATCCCGTAGACCGGCTCCAGGGCGAATACCAGCGCCGCGGTGCGGGCCTTGACCACCGCCAGGCTGGCCACGAACAGGCTGTGCGCCAGGCCGGTGCAGAAGACGCCCAGCAGGGCCAGCCAGAGCCAGTCGAGAGCGGGTAGCGCCGGTAGTTCGCCGACCGCGAATGGCAGCAGGCACAGGGCGACTACCAGGTTCTGCCAGAGCGCCGCCTGCACCGGGCCGACCTGCCCGCTGTTGCTACGGTTGGCCAGCGACAGCAGGGCGAACAGCAGGCCGGAAAGGATCGCCCAGAGCAGGCCGAGGGTGGCGCCGCTGGCGAGGTCGAAGTTCGGCGTGACCAGCACCAGGCCAAGGCTGACCAGGACCACCAGCAGTCCTTCCGCGAGATGAATGCGCTCGCGGAAGAGCAGCCCTTCGAGGATTACCGTGAAGGCCGGGAAGCTGGCGAAGCCGAGGGTGGCGATGGCCACGCCGGCGGTCTTCACGGCGATGAAGAAACTCACCCAGTGGCCGGCCAGGAGCAGGCCGCAGAGCGCCAGGCGCAGCCATTGCGCGGGTCCCAGGGCGCGCCAGGCCTGGCCCGCGAGGCGGGCGAAGAGGCCGAGGGCGAGCACCGCGAACAGCGCACGACCGAACACGATCACCCCGGGGGAGGCGCTGGCCAGCTTGCCGAACACCCCGGTCAGGCCGAAGAGGAGGGCGCCGCCGTGCAGGGCGGCGAGGGCGGAACGTCGATTCATGGGGATCCTTCAGGCCAGGCGCGCACCGTTGGGCAGGGGCTTGTCGAAGCCGGCCAGGACCACCTTGTCCTCGCTATCGTAGACCCCGGTGACCAGGACCTCCGAGCGCACCCCGGCGATCTGCTTCGGAGCGAAGTTGCAGACGCAGAGGACCTGGCGTCCGACCAGTTGCTCGGCCTGGTAGTGTGCGGTCAGTTGCGCGCTGGAGGTGCGCAGGCCGAGCGGTCCGAGGTCGACCTCGAGGACATAGGCGGGTTTGCGTGCCTTGGGGTTGGGAGCGGCGCTGAGGATGGTGCCGACGCGCAGTTCGACGCGTTCGAAATCCTGCCATTCGATGATGTCCATGCTGACTCCTGTTCTGTCGATGGGCAGAGAGTAAGGAGTCGTGACGGATTTGTCTGTCGTGCGGCTAGCCGGTTTTGTCGCGGGACTCGCGACGCAGTTGTCGCGGGGTGACGCCGAACTCGCGGACCAGCGCTGCGGTGAAGGCGCTCTGCGAGGCGTAGCCGACCCGGGCGGCGATCTCGCCCACCGCCAGGCTGCTCTCCAGCAACAGTTCGTGGGCCTGGTGCAGGCGTCGGCTGCGCGCGTAGTCCATGGGCGTCTGTCCGGTCTCGGCGAGGAACAGGCTGTGGAAGCGCGCCACCGAAAGACCGGCCAGCCGCGCCAGGTCGGCTACCTGTAGCGGATGGGCGGCATGGCGGTCGAGGTAGGCGTCGAGGCTGGCCAGTGGCAGGCGGGGCTGCTGGCGCGGCGGCTGGCGCTCGCTGGCCAGGCTGGCGAGGAGCAGGCCGGCGCCCTGGTGGGCGATCACCGGGTCGTTGATCGGGCCGCTGGCCAGCCAGTTCACCAGTTGGCCCTGGGCGGGCGTCAGCGACAGCGCCTGCGGTCGCTCGAACAGCCGCCGACCGGCTTCGGCGTGTTCGCCCAGGCCCAGCAGCAGGCTGCCGTCGCAGGGCAGGTCGAGGACCAGGCAGCGGCTGCCGGCGGGACTCGAGCAGGCATGCCGGGCTTGCGCCGGCACCACCGCGAAGGTCTGCCGCAACACGCGGCTGCCGCGCCCCTCGACCTCGAAGTCGAGGCAGCCGCTGAGGCCCAGGACCAATTGGGCATGGTCATGGCTGTGGACGATCTGGTCGTGGCTGTAGTGGCGCAGGGAAAGGATCGAACCCATGGCGAAGCTCCCGGAGGCAGGCGCCCAGTCTACCCGCTGGCGCCGGCGACAGACAGTCGCGCCCTGTCACGCAACGGTCGCCGGCCTGTCACAGTCGTTTCACCGGCGCCGTCCAAGATCGGAAAAACACCGTCGGAGACCCGCCGATGAGCACCGCGCAACGCTTCACCTCGAACCGCAAGCAGCGGGTTCGGACCCTGTGGATCTCGGATGTCCACCTGGGGACGCGGGATTGCCAGGCCGAACACCTGGCGGCGTTCCTCAAGCGCTACCACGCCGATCGCATCTACCTGGTGGGCGACATCATCGACGGCTGGAAGCTGCGCGGCGGCATCTACTGGCCGCAGGCGCACACCAACGTGATCCGCCGCCTGCTCACCCTGAGCAAGCGCGGCACCGAGGTGATCTACGTCACCGGCAACCATGACGAATTCCTGCGCCGCTATTCGAGCCTGATCCTCGGCAACATCCGCCTGGTCGACGAGGCGGTGCACAGTACCGCCGACGGCCGCAAGCTGCTGGTGATACACGGCGACCAGTTCGACGTGATCACCCGCTACCACCGCTGGCTGGCGTTCCTCGGCGACTCCGCCTACGAGTTCACCCTGCTCCTCAACCGTTGGCTGAACCACTGGCGGCGGCGCTGGGGCTACGGCTACTGGTCGCTGTCGGCGTACCTCAAGCACAAGGTCAAGACCGCGGTGAACTTCATCAGCGACTTCGAGGAAGCCATCGCCCACGAGTGTCACAAGCGCGGGCTCGACGGGGTGGTCTGCGGGCACATCCACCATGCCGAGATCCGCCGCATCGAGGGCGTCGACTACCTCAACTGCGGCGACTGGGTAGAATCCTGCACGGCGCTGATCGAACACTGGGACGGCAGCATCCAGCTCTACCGCCTGGCCGAGGAGCAGGCGCGGCTGGCGGCGCAGGCCGCGGCGGTCGAGCCGGCGGCATGAGGCTATTGATTGTCAGCGACGCCTGGTTACCGCAAGTCAACGGAGTCGTCACCAGCCTGCTGGCCCTGCAGCGCGAGCTGGAACTGCTGGGCCACCAGGTACGGGTGCTGTCGCCCGCCGACTTCCGCTGCCTGCCCTGTCCCAGCTATCCGGAAATCCCCCTGGCCTGGAACCTCTGGCGCCTCGGCGGGTTGATCGAGGCCTTCGCCCCGGATGCCGTGCACCTGGCCACCGAGGGGCCGCTCGGCTGGGCCGCGCGGCGCTGGCTGGGCAAGCGCGGCCTGGACTTCACCTCGGCGATCCATACGCGCTTTCCCGAATACCTGCGTGACCGCTGTCCGTGGCTGCCGTTGTCCTGGGGCTATGCCTTCCTGCGCACCTTCCATCGGCCGAGCCGGGCGGTGCTGGTGAGCACCCCGCGCCTGCGCGACGAGTTCTGCGCCTGGCGCTTCCAGCACCTGCGGCTGTGGCGCAAGGGCGTCGATACCGAACTGTTCCATCCCGCCGAGACACCTCCGGCGAAAGAGCGGCCGCCGGTGTTCCTGTATGTCGGGCGGCTGGCGACGGAAAAGAACCTGGAGGCGTTCCTCGATCTCGAACTGCCGGGCGAAAAATGGCTGGTGGGCGACGGCCCGCAGCGGGCGGCGCTGGAGCAGCGCTATCCACAGGCGCGTTTTCTCGGCTACCGCCATGGCCGCGCGCTGGCCGACGCCTACCGGGCGGCCTCGGTGCTGGTGTTCCCCTCGCTGACCGATACCTATGGCCTGGTGATGCTCGAAGCCCTGGCCTGTGGCGTGCCGGTGGCGGCCTTCGCCGTGCCGGGGCCGCTGGATGTATTGCAGCAGGGCGTGACCGGGGTCATGCACGAGGATCTTGGCGAAGCCTGCCGCCAGGCGCTGGCGCTGGATCGCCAGGCCTGCGGGCGCTGGGCGCGGGAGCAGTCCTGGCGGGTTTCGGCGGAGGAGTTCCTGGCGCTGCAGGCGAGCGGCCCGCGGACTGCGCCGGAATGGCGCGACGAACTGCCGGCGGCGTTCGACGAACTTAGAGGATGACCTTGTCGCGCAGGCGTTCGGCGGCCTGTTGCAGGGCCTGGATGACCCGTTCCTTGTCGTAGTTCTGGATGTTGTTGGTGTCCAGGTACATGGAGAAGCCGGGCAATTCGTGCTCGACGTAGCTGGGCGCGGCGCCGAGGTCGCGGCGCGAGTCCACCACCTGGTAGATCTGCACCGGGCGGCTGAAGCCCTTGACCGCGATCTGGCCCTTGTCGCGGCACATGATCACGTCCTTGATCAGCGAGTAGGTCTCGTGGGAAATGAGGATTTCGCCGGCTTCCGAGGCGCTTTCCAGGCGGCTGGCGAGGTTCACCTCGCGGCCGATGATGGTGTAGTCCATGCGCGTGTCGGCGCCGAAGTTGCCCACCGTGCAATAGCCGGTGTTGATGCCCATGCGGATTTCCAGCGGCTTGGTGATGCCCTGGGCCCGCCACTGCTGGCGTAGCACCTTCATGTGCTTGCGCATGGCGATGCCCATCGATACCGCAGCCACGGCGTCCTTCTTCGCGCCCTGGGTGCTGGGGTCGCCGAAGAACACCATGACGCAGTCGCCGACGAACTTGTCGATGGTGCCGCCGTACTTGAGGGCGATCTTCGACATTTCGTTGAGGTAGTTGTTGAGCAGGTCGGTCAGGGCCTCGGCTTCCAGTTCCTCGGATAGCTCGGTGAAGCCGCGGATGTCGGAGAAGAACACGGTGAGCTTCTTGCGCTGGGTTTCCAGGCGCACGCTCTTCTTGCCGCTGAAGATCATTTCCCAGACCTGCGGCGACAGGTACTTGGCCAGGTTGCGCGCGAGCCGCGCGGCCTTTTCCTGCTCGCGGGCGATCTCCTGGCGCACCTGGGCCAGGCGCAGGCCCTGCTGGTGGCCGAAGAAGGCGGTGATGCAGATGTACAGTCCGCAGAACAGGATGCTGACCGCGGCCACCTCGACCGGGGTATTGCCCAGCAGCGGCGGGGCGACGAGCACGGCGACCAGCAGGGCGCTGCTGGCCGATACCAGCAAGGCCATGCCGAGCAGGCGCAGGCCGCCGATGACCAGCGCGGTGAAGCTCAGCACCAGCAGGAACATCAGGCTGGGCACCACGGAGAAGCCGAGCAGCGCCATGCCCAGGCCACAGTGCACGGCGTCGACCGCGAGCAGGGCGCGGGTCACCTTGCGCGGGTCGTGCTGGCGGAAGCGCTGGCCGAGGTGGTACGCCAGGTGCGGGTAGAGCAGCGCATAGGGCACCATCCAGAGGATGCCGTAGCTGAAATACTGGGTGTAGGTTCCCGCCGCGATGCTGGCGCCACAGGCGATATAGGCCAGCACGCGCGAATAGTATTCACGCATGGACGCGACGGACCGGCTCGTCGGCGAGCGGTCGGGGAGGGTAGGCTTCATGCGCTGGAGAGGATCCCTGTGTATTTTCGTCCCGGCTCGGCCTCGTGAGCTTTCCGCCTGGGGAATGGCGGGTGGCCAGGTTGCTGGCGGAATCTTAACCAAGCGTTTGCGCGGCGGCCAGTGACAGCTGATCGATAGTTCAGGAAAGCGCGCCGATCCGGGACCGACGGTCGTCCCGGGGGAGCGACCGGCCCGGGGGCCAGCCGCGCGGATGGGTCAGAAGCGGATGCGGCCGGTGAAAGCGTCCTTGAGCATCACCCAGTCGCCCATGAACGACCACAGCGGGTACTTGAAGGTGGCCGGGCGGTTCTTCTCGAAGACGAAGTGGCCGACCCAGGCGAAGCCGTAGCCCACCAGCGGCAGCGCCAGCAGCCATAGCCACTGCTGGCTGGCCACGGCGTGGAAGAGCACCGCCAGCACCAGCAGGCTGCCGACGTAGTGCAGGCGGCGGCACACCGCGTTGCTGTGTTCCTGCAGGTAGTAGGGGTAGAACTCGGCGAAACTGTGGAAACGCTCGTCATCAGGGCTGCTCATGGAATGCCTCCTCTCGTTGTGTCCGCGCAGTGTAGTGCGGGCCGCACGATGTCGCGGATGACATACAGGGCCAGTTTAGTATCCTTGGGCCGCCAGGCCGGACGACGGTCGGCGTGCCTCCCGCCAGAACAAGAAGAGACCGATGCCGGAACGTACAACCTTGTCCAGCTGGGTCCAGGGCATCGTCCTCGCCCTGGAGCTGGAAGGCCTAGACGGACGCCAGCTGTTCGCCGAGCTGGGCCTCGACTACCAGGCCTTGCAGGACCCCGACGCGCGCTTCCCGCAGGACGCCATGAGCCGTCTGTGGCAGCGTGCGGTGGCGCTCAGCGGCAACCCGGCGATCGCCCTGAACATCGCCCGGGTCCGGCGCCCGGCTTTCCACGTCGTCGGCTATGCGCTGATGTCGAGCCGCAACCTGGCGGAAGGCTTCGCGCGCCTGGAGCGCTACCAGCGGATCATCGCGGAAGCGTCCGACCTGACTTTCCGCCGCACGCCGCAGGGCTATCGAATCGGCGTCACGGTGCATGGCGATCGCCTGCCGGCGCCACCGCAGAGTGCCGAATGCTCGCTGGCCTACCTGGTGGACATGGTCCGCTGGATCACCGGCCGGTCGCTGGACCCGCTGGCGGTGGAACTGCCCGGCGCGCCCCGCGAGCCGCTGGCACCCTATGTCGAGCTGTTCCGCGCGCCGCTGCGCTTTCACGCCGAGGAGTTCGCGCTGGTGTTTTCCCGCGTCGACCTCGAGACGCCGCTACCCTCGGCCAACGAGGCGCTGGCCCAGTTGCACGATCGCTTCGCCGGCGAATACCTGGCGCGTTTCAGTACCAGCCGCATTACCCATCTGACCCGGCAGACCTTGTGCCGGCTGCTGCCGCAGGGAGAACCCAAGCGCGAACGGGTGGCCCAGGCGCTGCACCTGTCGCAGCGCACCTTGCAACGGCGCCTCCAGGAAGAAGGCACCAGCTACCAGCAACTGCTCGACGACACGCGCCGGGATATGGCCGAACAGTATCTCCAGCAGCCCGGCCTGACCTTGCTGGAAGTCGCCTACCTGCTGGGTTTCGCCGATCCGAGCAATTTCTTCCGGGCATTCCGCCGCTGGTTCGGCTGCACGCCCAACGAATACCGGGCGCGCCGCCAGGAGCGCCCGGGCTAGTCGCCAGGCCAGGCGGGACGCTTCAGGGCTGCACGGCGGGTTGCGCCGAGGCCTGGCGTAGGGTCCAGTCGAGAACCTGGGCCGACAGCGTATCGCCGGCCTTGCCGAAGGCGCTGACCACCGCCGCGACCTTCTTGCCATCCACCGGCTGGCTGACCTCGAAACGCCGGCTGGCGACCACGCGCTTGTCGTCGGTACGCACCAGGCGCGCGTCGTAGCGGATCAGCGCGCTGGCCTGGCCGTTCGGGTACTCGGTCTGGAAGGCGCGAAGGTCGCCGCCCAGTTCGAAATCGGCCTGCAGGTTGCTGTCGTCGCTGCTCAGGCCGCGGACCCGGCCGTCGGCCTGGAACGCCTGCATCAGACGATCGCGCAGCAGCGACGGCGCCGGATCGCTCCAGCGCGCGCCCTGGTACACGCTGATTTCGTCGCCGTGCGGGCGCACCGCGATGCGCGGGCTCTCCAGCACCAGGCTGGTACGCGGCCGGGCGATCCGCAGCGACCAGTCGACCGGCCGCGCGGCGGCGCTGGCCGGAGGGTTGTGCACCGGTAGCAGGTAGACCTGGAGGACCTGCGCCTCCGGCAGGATCGAGCAGGCGCCGAGGGTGGCGAGCGCGGCCAGGCCGGCGGCCAGGGACAGGCGACGCAGCGGGCGAAGGGCGAGCCTCATGGGGTGAACTCCTTGGTTTTTTCCCGGCCCAGCAGGTAGTTCGCCGGGTTCTCTTCCAGGCGCCGGCTGATTCCGCGCAGTGCCGCCAGGGTATCGCGCAGTTCGCTGACCGCCGGGCCCAGCTCGGCGAGTCCCTGGATGCCGCCGTCCAGCGAGTGGCGATTCTCGCTGATCAACTGGTCGAGGGTGGCGCTGGTGCGCTCCAGCGAAGCCATGGTCTTGTTGGCGTTTTCCAGCATCCCCTTGCCTTGCTCGTTGAGCAGGCCGTTGGCGCTGCGCATCAACTCGCTGGCCTGGGCCAGGGCGGCGTTGGCCTGCCTGCTCGCCTGGGCCAACTGCTGCATCACCGCGCTGACGTTCTCGCGCTCGGCGGAGAGCGCGCCGGTGGCCTGGTCGAGATGGTCGAGGGTGCGGCTGATGCGCGCTGTGTTTTCCTCGGAGAGCAGGTTGCTGAAGCGCGCGATGAGCTGGTTGATGTTGCCCATCAGGTCTTCGCCGTTGCTCAGTAACTGGGTCAGCGGCGAGGGCGTGGCGACGATCACCGGGATCTTCCCGTCCTTGCCCTCCAGCATCGGGCTGGCGGGCGTGCCGCTGCTGAGCTGGATGATCGAGGTGCCGGTGATCCCGGTGAGCGCCAGCTTGGCGGTGGTGTCCTGCTTGATCGGCGCGCTGGCCACCACGCGGATGCGTGCCCAGACCTTGCGCGGGTCCTTCGGATCGAGGCGGAGGAAGGCCACGTCGCCGACCTTGATCCCGCTGTACTGCACCGAGCTGCCCTGGGAAAGGCCGCTGACCGCTTCGTTGAAGACGATGTCGTAGTAGTTGAACTTGCCCTCCGAGCCGGACTTGGCCAGCCACAGGCCGAAGAGCAGGGCGGCGCCGATCACGATCACGCTGAACAGGCCGATCAACACATGGTGGGCTCGGGTTTCCATCTCAGTGATTCTCCGGCACGGCGGCGGCTTGGTGGGCGGCGCGCCCGCGCGGCCCGTGGAAGTATTCGCGGACCCAGGCGTCGTCGGTGGCGGCGACCCGTTCCAGGGTATCGACTACCAGGACCTTCTTCTGCGACAGCACGGCGACCCGGTCGCAGATGGTGTACAGGGTGTCCAGGTCATGGGTGACCAGGAACACGGTCAGGCCGAGGGCGTCGCGCAGGGTACGGATCAGGTTGTCGAAGGCCGCCGCGCCGATCGGGTCGAGGCCGGCGGTGGGCTCGTCGAGGAACAGGATGTCCGGGTCCAGCGCCAGGGCGCGGGCCAGGGCGGCGCGCTTGATCATGCCGCCGGAAAGCGAGGCCGGATACTTGTCGCCGGCGTTGGCCGGTAGCCCGGCCAGGGCCAGCTTGACCTGGGCCAGGTGCTCGGCGTCGGCGCGCGGCAGGCCGGCGTTCTCGATCAGCGGCAGGGCGACGTTCTCCACCACGGTAAGCGAGGAAAACAGCGCGCCCTGCTGGAACAGCACGCCGAAGCGCCGTTCGACCAGGGAGCGGCGCTCCTCTGGCAGTTGCAGCAGGTCTTCGCCGAACACCCGCACGCTGCCGGAGGTCGGCCGGCGCAGGCCGACGATGCTGCGCAGCAGCACCGACTTGCCGGTGCCGGAGCCGCCGACCACGCCGAGGATCTCGCCGCGACGGACGTCGAGGTCGAGGTGCTCGTGGACCGCCTGGGCGCCGAAACGGTTGCACAGGTCGCGGACCTGGATGATCGCCTGCGGGTTGTCCTGGTTCACCAGCCCATCTCCATGAAGAACAGCGCGGCGAGGGCGTCGAGCAGGATCACCACGAAGATCGAGTGGACCACGCTGGTGGTGGTGTGCTCGCCCACCGACTGGGCGCTGCCGCTGACCTTGAAGCCTTCCAGGCAGCCGATCACGGCGATCAGGAAGGCGAACAGCGGGGCCTTGCTGATACCGACCAGGAAATGCTGTACGCCGATTCCGTCCTCCATGATCGACAGGAACATCGCCGGCGGGATGTCCAGGGTCCAGGCGCAGACGGTCATGCCGCCGACGATGCCGCAGAGCATGCCGACGAAGGTCAGCATCGGTAGCGATACCAGCAGCGCCAGCACCCGCGGCAGCACCAGCAGCTCGATGGGGTTGAGGCCGAGGGCGCGGATCGCGTCGATCTCCTCGTTGGCCTTCATCGAGCCGATCTGCGCGGTGAAGGCGCTGGCGGTGCGGCCGGCCATGAGGATCGCGGTGAGCAGCACGGCGAACTCGCGGAGGAAGGAGAACACCACCAGGTTGACCGTGTAGATGGTCGCGCCGAAGTTGGCCAGCACCGTGGCGCCGAGGAAGGCGATCACCGCGCCGACCAGGAAGGTCAGCAGGGCGATGATCGGCACCGCGTCCAGGCCGCTCTTCTCGATGTTCGCCACCAGCGGCGTGACCCGCCAACTGGCCGGGCGGACCAGGCTGCGGAACAGGGTCTCCAGGGTCAGGCCGATGAAGCCGAGGAGTGCCTTGAGGTGCAGCCAGAAGGTCTCCATGGCACAACCGATGCGAGCCAGCAGTTCGATGGCGGTGGTTGGCGGCTTGGGTTTCTCCGGCTCGCAGAAGTCGTGCAGGGCGTGGCCGACGGTCTTCAGCAGGGCCTGGCGCTCGCGCGGCAGGCCGGGCTCCAGCTCGGCGAGGTCGGCCAGGCGCTCGGCGCCGAGCAATTCGGCGAGCAGGGCGGCGCCGGCGGTATCCAGGGCGCCCAGTTGGCTCAGGTCGAAGCTGGCGTTGGCCGCCACTTCGCTGCGCAGGCGCGTCACCTCGCGCTCCAGAGCCGTGTAGTGGGCGAGCGTCCAATCACCTATGGCTCTGACGCGGGCGGGCTGGGTGGAGCTATCCAGGCTCACGTGGCCGGGTTGCGGCTGTGTCGTCATGGTGCAGAAGCTTACACCGGCTTTTCAGTCCCTGAGTAGAGCCATTGCAGACAGGCCCGTGAGCGCTCAGTGGCGCCAGAACGCCGGGGTCAGCAGGACCAGCACGGTGATGATCTCCAGGCGACCGAGCAGCATGCCGGCGGCCAGCAGCCACTTGGCGGCGTCCGGCAGGCTGGCGAAGTTGCCCGAGGGGCCGATGATGGGCCCCATCCCCGGGCCTACGCCGGCCACGGTACTGGCGGCACCGGTGAGCGCGGTCATCCAGTCCAGGCCGATCAGCGACAGGCCGAGGGCGAGCAGGCAGACGACGATCGCGAAGAAGAACGAGAAGGTCAGGATCGAGCGGACGATTTCCTCGTCCAGGCGATGGCCGTTGTAGTTCTGCTTGAGCACTGCGCGCGGATGGATCAACTGGTAGAGGTTGGCCTTGAGCAGGGTATAGGCGACCTGGAAGCGGAAGATCTTGATACCGCCGGCGGTAGAACCGGAGCAACCGCCGATGAAGCCGAGGTAGAAGAACAGCATGATCGAGAAGTGCCCCCACATGCTGTAGTCGCCGAGGGCGAAGCCGGTGGTGGTGACCACCGAGGTGACGTTCACTGCGACGATGCGGAAAGCATCCATCCAGGGCAGCTTGGAGGTTACCGCGTACCAGGTGCCCATCAGCAGCCAGGTCACCAGCAGCAGGCCGAGCAGGCCGCGGACCTGCTGGTCCTTGATCAGCGCCTTGCGGTGTCCGCGCAGGGTGGCGACGTA
Organism: Pseudomonas aeruginosa; assembly: GCF_001457615.1. Lineage (GTDB taxonomy): Bacteria > Pseudomonadota > Gammaproteobacteria > Pseudomonadales > Pseudomonadaceae > Pseudomonas > Pseudomonas aeruginosa. The sequence continues at coordinate 1,893,777 of NZ_LN831024.1, forward strand.
GAGCGCGAACGGCAGGCTGCCGAGGATCATCACCACTACCGCGGTCCAGTGCACCGCTGGCTGCTTCCATTTGGCCAGGGATTGGTCGGAGGTGGAGAAACCGCCGGTGGAAATCGCCGACATGGCGTGGTTGACCGCGTCGAACGGGCTCATGCCCGCGCCCCAGAAGGCCAGGCTGCCGAGCAGGGTGATGCCGACATAGGTGGCGACGATGTACTTGGCGACCATGTGCGAGCGTGGCAGGACTTTTTCCGAGCGGTCCGAGGATTCGGTCTGGAACAGGCGCATGCCGCCGATCCGCAGCATCGGCAGGATCGCCACGGCCATGGCGATGAAGCCGATGCCGCCCAGCCAGTGCAGCAGAGAGCGCCAGATGAGGATGCCCGGGGACATGTCGTCCAGCCCGCTGAGCACGGTGGAGCCGGTGGCGGTGATTCCCGACATGCTTTCGAAGAAGGCATCGGTGTAGCTGATGTGCTGCTGCAGGACGAACGGCAGGGCGGCGAAGATGCATACCAGCACCCAGCTCGATACGGTGAGCATGTACATGTCCCGCGGGCGCAGGTGGACATGCTCGGGACGCCCCGGCAGGACCAGGCCGAGGCCGGTGACGAAGGTGGCGACGCTGGACCAGATGAATGCCTGGATGCCTTCGGTACGGTCGAAGGCGAGCATGGTCAGGATCGGGACCAGCATGCTGGCGGCCAGAGTGATCAGGAAGATGCCGATGATGAAACCGAGGATACGTAGGGTCGGCAAGGCCATGGATCGTGGGGCTCTGGGCTGTGGCGGACCGGCCATTCTACCAGCCGTCCGCGGAGAGTAAATCTGCCGCTGCCCCCCTCTTCACAGCTGCCGCGAAATCGCTAGAATCTCGCTTCGCCCGCCGGCGCTCGCCGGTTTCTCTGGTGTTCTGCCAACCATGTCCACTGACAATCCGTGTCTTACCTGCGGCGCCTGCTGTGCGCATTTTCGTGTGTCTTTCTATTGGGGCGAGTGCCGTTCCGCAGGTGGCGTCGTACCCGACGAACTGACCGTCCGCATCAGCCCGCAGATGGTTGCCATGAGCGGTACCGAGAACAAGCCGGCACGCTGCGTCGGGCTGCTCGGCGAGGTCGGTTGCGGCGTTCGCTGCACCGTCTACGAGCAGCGCTCGAGTACCTGCCGCGAGTTCGAGGCGGCCTGGGCCAACGGCCAGCCCAACCCGGCCTGCGATGCCGCGCGCGCCGCCTACGGCCTGCCGCCGCTGACCCCGCCGCTGCAGCCGCACCTGGCGCCGGGACGGGTCGCCTGAGAGCGGGCGTGAGCCTGGCGATTGCGTCTACAATGGCGATTTCGTTTCTGACAGGAGTTCGCCCATGGAGGCTCTCGACGCCTTGCTCACTCGCGTTTCCCACGCCCGCCTGAGCGATCCCGCGCCCTCGCCGGAGCAGCTCGACCGGCTGTTCCGGGTCGCCTTGCGTGCCCCGGACCACGGGCAACTGCGGCCCTGGCGCTTCATCCTGGTAGAGGGCGAAGGCCGCCGGGCCCTGGGCGACCTCTACGCCCGCGCCCTGGCGAGCCGCCAGCCGGACGCCGCCGAGGAAGCGCTGGCCAAGGCCCGCAACATGCCGCTGCGCGCACCGCTGCTGGTCGTGGCGGTCGCTTGCCTGCAGGACCACCCGAAGGTGCCGCACGCTGAGCAACTGCTGGCTGCCGGCTGCGCCGCCCACGGCCTGGTGCTGGGCGCCTATGCCCAGGGACTGGGGGCGATGTGGCGGACCGGCGAGATGGCCACCGATCCGGTGGTGCACGCCGGCCTGGGGCTCGGCGAGCAGGAGCGGATCATCGGCTTCGTCTACCTGGGTACGCCGATGGGCGAGTTGCGCACGCCGGCGGAACTCGACCCGACGGCCTTCGTCAGCGCCTGGCCGGGCTGAGCGGCAACAGCAGGCGTACGCACCAATACGCGCCCTGGGCGTGCCAGAGCAGTCGTCCGCCCTGCCAGCCGGCCAGTCGTCGGGCGGCTTCCACGGCCGCCGGCAGCCAGCGCCGGCCTTCTTCCGCCTGGCCGAGGATGTCCAGGCGCAGCCGGCCGTGGCGTGCGTCCAGCGCCGGATTCAGTGTGATGCGCTGCCACGGGCGGGCCTGCGCGGCGCCGCCGAGCAGGCCGTAGAGCGCCTCGTGCAAGGCCGGGCGCCAGCTTTCCAGCGGCCAGGTGCCGCGTTCCGGCAGGTTCAGGTCGAGGCGCGCCCAGCGATGCCGCAGTTGCTGGGCGACCTGTCCCAGCTCGACCGCCAGGACCAGCGATTGCGGTTCGTCGCCGGGAGGTTCCGGCGGCGGCGCGATGGCCTGGGCGAGCGGGCGTTCATCGAGGAACAACGAAGCGGGAAGAGTCATGCCGGATGCTCCTGGGGAATTGTTCATCTGGGCGCGGCGTCATTCGGTCGCCTTGCGCCGTAGCGGCAGGCTGAGGGTGGCGATGAAGCCGCCGTCGGGATGGTTGCCCAGGCGCAGGTGCCCGCCGTGGCGCTCGATGGCGCGGCGGGCGATGGCCAGGCCCAGGCCGTGTCCCGGGCTGCTCTGGTTGGGTGCGCGGAAGAACGGCTCGCCCAACTGCTCCTGCAGTTCGGCGGCGATGCCTGGCCCATGGTCGCGGACGCTCAGGCGCAGGTAGTCGCCGGCGCTGCTGGCACGCACCTCCAGGGGTTGGCCGACGGGGTTGAAGCGCACGGCGTTGCGCAGCAGGTTGTCCACCGCGCGTTCGAACATGTCCGGCCAGCCGTCGATGCTCAGGTCAGGCGCCACCTCCAGGCGGATATCCTGTTCCGGAGCCAGCAGCAGGGCGTCTTCGCGCAGCCGCTGGAGCAGCGGTAGCAGGGCGATCCGTTGGCTCGCGCCGGGTTCGGCGTCGAGCCGGGCGAGGGCGAGGATCTCGCCGATCAGCGCTTCCAGGCGGTCGCATTCCTGTTCCAGGCGCGGCCACATCTGCGCCCGCGCTTCCGGTTCGGCGCGTTCGGCCAGGGCCAGGGCGATGCGCAGGCGCGCCAGCGGCGAGCGCAGTTCGTGGGATACGTCGCGGAGCAACTGACGCTGGCTGCCGATCAGGCTTTGCAGGCGTTCGCCCATGCGGTTGAAATCGCGCGCCAGGGTGCCCAGTTCATCGCCGCGCCGCGCCAGGCGGGCCAGGCTGTCCTTCTGGTAGGCGGTCTGGCCGAGGTCGTGCACGGCGCGCCGCAGACGGTTCAGCGGACGGGTGATGGACAGCGTCAGCAGCAGGCTGAACAGGGTCAGCACCACCAGTGCGATGCCCAGCGCGCTGAGCGGCCAGAGCAGGCTGCCGCGGTGCCAAGCCTCCAGCTCCGGGTGCGGGATGCGGTAGATGAACAGATAGGTATGGTTGCTCTGCGGGCTGACGTATTCCTGGCTCAGCTGGCGCCAGGGGAAGCGCGGCAGGTTGCGGTCGCTGGTGCGCGGCGGGCGGTGGTGGGGGCGCGGCAGGTAGGTGCCGTCGACCAGGCGCTGGCCGCTTTCATCGAGCACCTGGATGGAAATCCCGTAGTCGCGACGGCGTTGCTCCAGCAAGCCCTGGGCCGCGTAGCTGCCCTGTTCTTCGTAGAGGGCGGTCCACTGCTCGGCGAGATCCTTCAGGCCAGGATGGCGGGCGATGATCCAGGTGTCCTGGTTCAGCGCACGACCCAGCAGGATGGACAGCCCGGCGACCAGCAGCAGGGCCAGCCAGAAGGCGGCGAGGATTCGCCAGAAGAGTGAACGCATGGTTTTCCTGTTGAATCGCATGTCGGGCCGGCCGCGAGGGTAAACCCCTAGGATATGCGATTCCGGCTGGTCGGAAGACCGCTACCGGAGGACCCGGTAGCGGTGGCTCGGACGTCAGTTGGACTTCTTGTCGGCCTTCCATTGCTGGAATTCGGCCCACTCTGCCTTGCGCTGCTCGCGCTTCTTCTGCAGTTCGTCGAACTTCTTCTGCTGCTCGGGGGTGAGCAGGGCGCGGATGTCCTTCTGGGTCTTCTCGTGGCTGGCCTTGAGTTCGTCCTTCAGGGCCTTCTGCTCGGCCGCCGGCAGCTTGGCCAGGTAGCGCTGGGTGATCTCGTGGCGGGCCTTCATTTGTTCGCCCATCAGTTTGCCCATCTGCTGGCGCTGTTCGCGGGTCAGGTCCAGTTCCTTCATCGGGCCGCCATGCCGGGGACCGTGCTGGCCCATCATGTGGCCGCCTTCCATCGGCGGGGGGGCAGGTCGTTGGCGGCGGGCGCGGCCATGGCGAAGGTCGGCAGGGCGGCGGCGATGAACAGGGCGGTTAGCGTCTTGCGCATGGTGTTTCTCCTTTCTGGGTCCGGCCATTTACCGGATGAGCCCAGTCTAGGGAGGTCAAGGTCAAGCGCGGTCAGCCCTGGGTAAAGCTTGGGTAAAGACCTTGTGTCGGCGGGCTGACGAAACCCGCTCAGTGGCTGTAGTAGTAGCCGCGGCCGCGCAGGGCGAGGATGCGCGGGCTGCCGTCGGGGTGGCTGCCGAGCTTCTTGCGCAGGTTGCTGACGTGCATGTCCAGGCTGCGGTCGTAGAGGGTCAGCTTGCGGCCCAGCGCCAGTTGCGCCAGGGCCTGCTTGTCCAGCGGCTCGCCGGGCTGGCGCAGGAGCGCTTCGAGGATGCGGCTTTCGGAAAGGGTCAGGCTGATCTCCTGGCCGTCGATCTGCGCCACGCCGCGCGTCAGGTTCAGCGACAGGTCGCCCAGTTGCATCTGCGCGCTGGGTTGCGCCGGGTGGGTTCGCCGCAGCACGGCGCGCAGCCGTGCGGTGAGTTCGCGCGGGTCGCAGGGCTTGGCCAGGTAGTCGTCGGCGCCCAGTTCCAGACCGAGGATGCGGTCCAGCGGCTCGCCGCGGGCGGACAGCATCAGCACCGGCAGGTCGGGATGGTCGCCGCGCAGTTGCTTGAGCAGTTCCAGGCCGCTGCCGTCCGGCAGCATCACGTCGAGCACCACGGCATCCGGTGTCTGCTCGGCGAGGGCGCGACGGGCCTGGGCGCCGTCGTGGCTGGCACGCACGGAGAAACCTTCCTGGACCAGCCAGGTACCGAGCAGCTCGCAGAGCTCCCGGTCATCGTCGATCAACAGCAGTTCGCTCATCGAGTGTCGCTCAATTGATCCATTCGCGTCGCTGTCGCCGGCGGCCGCGGCTCAGGGCACCGAGGACGAACGCGAGCAGGGCCGTGGCGGCGCCGGCGACATACCAGGTCTGCTCTTCCGTGAGCAGCGGCGGTTGCCGCTGCGCCTGGGCCGCCTGCAGCTGCTCGCGCAACTGGCGGTTCTCCTGGCGCATACGACTGACCAGTTCGTCGCGCTGGCGTTCCGTTTCCACCAGGCGGCGCTCCAGTTCGGCGGTAGCCTGCGTAATGGAAGGCTGCGCGGCTGGAATCGGTGCCGGCGCGGGTTCCTCGGCCAGGGCCAGGGAAGCTCCCAGGCTCAGCAGCAGGCAATGGGCAGCGGATGGACGCATCATGACTCCTTGTACCGATGAAGCGACGGATTGCACTGTCTTCCGGTTCGCCCTTCCGGCTTGGCGAAAGCGCCGGGCCGGCCTGGTTGCGCTGCGGCGGGCACCGGAAAGCGGCGTCCGGTGCGAAAACGTTTGCCGGGAGGGCGACCGGGCCGGCCGCCGGTACCCGGCGACTGCCTCAGGGCAGGACTTTCTTGAACGGCTTGACCACCACCTCGGCGTACACCCCGGCGGCCCGGTAGGGATCGGCCTCGGCCCAGCTCTGCGCCGCGGCCAGCGAATCGAATTCGGCGACGATCAGGCTGCCGGTGAAGCCGGCGGCGCCCGGGTCGTTGCTGTCGATCGCCGGGTGCGGGCCGGCGAGTACCAGGCGGCCTTCTTCCTTCAGCTGTTCGAGACGGGCCAGGTGGGCCGGGCGGCTGGCCAGGCGGCGTTCCTGGGAAGCGGGGATGTCACGGGCGATGATCGCGTAGAGCATGTCAGTCCTTGGGCTTTTCGCCGGTATCGGCGTCGTGCAGGTGGCGAGCCAGGAACAGGCCCTGGCCGATCAGGAACAGCAAGGTCATGCCGAGGCTGCCGAACACCTTGAAGTCCACCCAGAAGTTCGGATAGGTGAAGACCACGTACAGGTTGGCGAAGCCGCACACCAGGAAGAACACCACCCAGGCGATGTTCAGGCGCACCCAGAGGCCCTGCGGCAACTGGATGGCATGGCCCATGATGCGCTGGATCATCGGCTTGTCGCCGATGAAGTGACTGCCGGCGAAGGCCAGGGCGAACAGCCAGTTGACCAGCGGCGCCTTCCATTTGAGGAAGGTGTCCTCGTGGAAGGCCAGGGTCAGGCCGCCGAGGACCAGGCAGGCGCCGAGGGTGAACCACTGGCTCTTTTCCAGGTGGCGGTGCTTGAGCCAGAGGGCGCCGTAGACGATCACCGAGGCGAGGATCAGGGTCGCGGTCGCGCCGTAGATGCCACTCAGATTGAACCCGGCGAACTCGACGTTCTGAGGGTCTATCTTGTAGACGATGAAGAACAGGATCAGTGGGATGAAATCGATGAATTGCTTCATGGTGGCAGTCAGGACACGGTTGAAACGGCATAATAGCAACCTCTGGATGTTCTGAAACAGTCATCCTGTCTTTCCGAATGCGTCAGGCCTGTGCCGCAGGCGCATTCGCCAGGTGGAGCAGGCTCCCCGGACCCATGAACGGTACGTCTCGATACCGCGAGGCAGCGAATCGGCGTTGCTTCATCACCATTCTTCACTGGAATCAGGATTCAGCCATGCGTGTCGATCTGCATTGCCACAGTACCGCCTCCGATGGCGTGCTCGCGCCCGCCGCCCTGGTGCAGCGGGCCCACGAGAAAGGCGTCGGGCTGCTGGCGCTGACCGACCACGACACCCTGGAAGGCCTGCCGGAAGCCCACCAGGCGGCCGCTCGACTCGGTATCGAACTGGTCAACGGTATCGAGCTGTCCTGCACCTGGGGCGGTGCCACCATTCATGTGCTGGGCTACGGTTTCGACCTCGACGCCGCTCCCCTGCGCCAGGCGACCGAAGCCCTGCACCGGGGCCGCTGGGCGCGCGCCGAGGAAATCGACCGGCGGCTTGCGGCCAAGGGTATGCCCGGTGCGCTGGAGGGCGCGCGGGCGATCCAGCGGGCCCTGGGCGACAGCGGCAACGCGCCGGCGCGGCCGCATTTCGCCGAGTTCCTGGTCCAGGGCGGCTGGGTCAAGGATCGCGCCGACGCGTTCCGCAAGTGGCTGGGGGCCGGCAAGCTGGGAGACGTCAAGCAGCACTGGCCGACCCTGGAGGAAGTGGTCGGCTGCCTGCGCGAGGCGCGCGCCTGGATCAGCCTGGCGCACCCGTATCATTATGATTTCACCCGGACCAAGCGCCGGCGCCTGGTCGCCGACTTTCTCCAGGCCGGCGGACACGCCATCGAGGTGGTCAATGGCGTGCAGCCGGCCGAACAGGTCGGTACCCTGTCGATCCTGGCCCGCGAGTTCGGCCTGATGGTCACCGCCGGCAGCGATTTCCACGCGCCGGGCGACTGGTCCGAACTGGGCATGTACCGTGCGGTTCCAGAGGACCTTCCGGCCATGTGGCCGCGTTTCGCCAGGCATTTTCGCGATACCGAACGTCATTCCGAAGCCAAGGGGGCCGAATGAGCCAGTTCTTCCAGATCCATCCGGAAAATCCCCAGCCGCGGCTGGTCAAGCAGGCGGTGGAAATTGTCCGCCAGGGTGGGGTGATCGTCTATCCCACCGACTCGTCCTATGCCCTGGGCTGCCGCATCGGCGAAAAGACCGCGGTGGATCGCATCCGCCGCATCCGCCAACTGGACGACAAGCACAACTTCACCCTGGTCTGCCGCGACCTTTCCGAGCTGGGCGTCTATGCCAAGGTCGACACCGGCCTGTTCCGCCTGCTCAAGGCGCACACCCCCGGTCCCTACACCTTCATCCTCAGCGCCACCCGCGAGGTGCCGCGCATGCTCCTGCACCCCAAGCGCCGCACCATCGGCCTGCGCGTGCCGAACTGTCCGATCGCCCGGGCGCTGCTGGAGGAACTGGGCGAACCGCTGATGAGCGTGAGCCTGATCATGCCCGGCAGAGGCGAGCCACTGAACGATCCCTATGAAATGCGCCAGGTACTGGAACACCAGGTCGACCTGATCGTGGACGGGGGCTATGGCGGCGGCGAGGCCTCCACCGTGATCAGCCTGACCGACACCGATCCCGAAGTGATCCGCGTGGGTTGCGGCGATCCGGCGCCGTTCATGCAGCCGGCCTGAGCGCCGCCCGAATCCGCCCACCACGAGCCTAGCGATGCAGGACGATAACCCGGCCAACGCCGACACCCCTCCAGCCGAACCCGCCGCCGAGCGGGTGCCGCTGCAACTGGCGCTGGTCTACGGCGAGGCGGTCACCGAGCTGCCGCAGGACCTCTATATCCCGCCGGACGCGCTGGAGGTCTTCCTCGAGGCCTTCGAGGGCCCGCTCGACCTGCTGCTATACCTGATCCGCAAGCAGAACATCGACATCCTGGATATCCCGGTGGCGGAAATCACCCGCCAGTACATGGGCTATGTCGAGCTGATGAAGGCGGTGCGCCTGGAGCTGGCCGCCGAGTACCTGGTGATGGCGGCGATGCTGGCGGAGATCAAGTCGCGCATGTTGCTGCCGCGCTCGGCGGAAGCCGAGGAGGAAGAGGAAGATCCACGGGCCGAGCTGATCCGCCGCCTGCAGGAGTACGAACGGTTCAAGAAGGCCGCCGAAGACCTCGACGAACTGCCCCGGGTCGGCCGCGACGTGCTGGTGCCGGCGGTGGCTGCTCCCGAGGCGCGGGCGCGCAAGCTGCTGCCGGAGCTGGCGCTGCAGGAGCTGATGCTGGTGATGGGCGAGATGCTGCGCCGCGCCGACCTGTTCGAGAGCCACCAGGTGACCCGCGAGGTACTGTCCACCCGCGAACGCATGAGCGAAGTGCTGGAGCGCCTGAAAGGCGGCGCCTTCGTGCCCTTCATCCAGTTGTTCACCCTGGAGGAGGGCAAGCTCGGCGTGGTGGTCACCTTCATGGCGATCCTCGAACTGGTCAAGGAGCAGATGGTGGAACTGGTGCAGAACGAGGCTTTCGGCGCCATCCATGTGCGCCTGCGGATAGCCCGCGAAGCGGAGGAAGGCGAAACCCTGGAGGAAGCCCTGGAAGACGATTTCGAGTGAGCGCGCCGCGCCGCTGGCCATTCGTCCCCCTGCGGACGGTCGCCTTTTCCGAGCTTCCGGCTTCGCTCCCTGCCGTGGCCTGTTAAGCTGCATGCCCGATTCCGCTATCTTTCCCTCTTCCTGGCTCCGGTATCCGTTGCGACGATGAACCTGTCCGATCCCCACGAACTCGCCACCCTGCTCGAAGGCATCCTCCTCGCGGCCGGCAAGCCGCTGTCGCTGGAACGCCTGGCTGAGCTGTTCGACGAGGCAGAGCGGCCGGAGCCGGGGCAGTTCCGCGACGCCCTGGCGATCCTGGCACTGTCCTGCGCAGGGCGCTCCTTCGAGCTGAAGGAAGTCGCGTCCGGGTATCGCCTGCAGATTCGCGAGCGTTTCTCGCCGTGGGTCGGCCGCCTCTGGGAGGAGCGTCCGCAGCGCTATTCGCGCGCGCTGCTGGAAACCCTGGTGCTGATCGCCTACCGCCAGCCGATCACCCGTGGCGAGATCGAGGAGATCCGCGGCGTGGCGGTGAACACCCAGATCGTCAAGACGCTGATGGAGCGGGAGTGGATCCGCATCGTTGGCTACCGCGAGGTGCCGGGGCGCCCGGCGATGCTGGCGACTACCAAGGCGTTCCTCGATTATTTCAACCTGAAGAGCCTCGACGAGCTGCCGCCGCTGTCGGCGCTGCGCGAGATGGAGCCCGAGCCGGAACCGCCGGTCGAAGTGGCGCCCGCGGCGCAGCCGCCGCGCGACGATCTCGACGAGGATGCGATTCCTGCCTCGATCCAGGCCCTGGCCGATCGCGCCATCGCCGAGGCCGGGGAAAGCCTCGAGGAGATCGAGGGGGAGGCCGGCGAGCCGGAGAAGCCGCGCGAGGAAACCAGCTTCCGCAGCCTGCTGCTGGAACTGGACGAGATGGAGCAGGGCCTGAAGACCGACTTCGACGACCTGCTCGACCCTCCGGAGCCCTCGGAGCAGGGCGACGAGTCCGCCGAGCCAGCGGCTGGGCCGATTCCCGTGGTCGCGGAGCAAGCCGTCGAGCCTGCCGTCGCGGAGGCTGTCGCGGGCGCCGATCCCGATGACGAAGAGCGCGCCCTGGCGGAGGCCATGCGCGAGGAGCGCGAGGCACTGGACGCCGACGACGACTGGCCGCGCCGCTGACCGTCGTTCCACCCTGTAGAATTCATCCGGCCGCGCCGGCGAGGCCGGCCCGCTCCGTTTCATCGACCCTGGAACTCCCCATGAAAGAGACCCTGAACGAACTGATCACACTCATCAGCACCGGCTGCATGGGCGCCGAGGAGATCCGGCGGATCGCCGACGAGGCGGCCCAGGCCTACGCCGATCCGGCAGGGTTCCTCGCCGCCAACCCGGACATCAACTACGACGACAGCTTCCCGATCCCGCTCGGCGAGTGGGTGGTGGTCGGTAGCCTGCCGGATATCGTGCTGTTCCAGGCCGACACCTATGCCGAGCTGTTCGCCCGGATCGTCGCCTCCTTCGGCAAGGACGTGGCGTTCAACATCAAGCCGAAGCAGTTGCTCAAGACCGAGCCGCTGGTCGCCCTCAACCGTATCCAGGTGCAACTGAGCAGCATGTATCCGGAAAAGGGCGGTTACGTGCTGGTGGATTTCAGCGAGCCGCTGGACGACGAGTTGCAGGCGGTGCTGGTCTATACCCAGGACCTGCCGCGGGTCATGGCGCTCTGCGTCGAGGCCGGCATCTATGCCGCGCCTGCCTACGAAAGCCTGCGCGACGCCGAGGCCGAGTGACCGCGGGCCGCTCGATCGGCCCGATAGTCATTCCCTCCTGGACGCCGGCCCGCCGCCTGTCGTGAAGTGACGGGCGAGGACCGGTTGCGGTCCGCGCCGAAAAAGGGGGAACGCTTGAAAAGTCCTTGCATCAATATCTGTGAGTTCGATGCCGACGTGTGCCGTGGCTGCGGGCGTACGCGCCAGGAAATCCGTGCCTGGAAGCGCGCGGACAAGGCCGAGCAGCGACTGATCCTCGCCGAGGCCGACCTGCGCCTGCTGGCGTTGCAGGCGCGCGGTCGGCGCAAGTTCCGCTGAGGCGCGTCAGTCGCGGGCGGCGGCCAGCGCCAGGGCGCTGTCCAGCATGCGGTTGGAGAAGCCCCACTCGTTGTCGTACCAGGCCATCGCCTTGACCAGCCGGCCGCTGACCTTGGTGTGGTTGGCGTCGAAGATCGACGAGCGCAGGTCGTGATTGAAATCCACCGACACCAGCGGCTGGGTGTTGTAGCCGAGCACCGGAGAGCCCTCGCTGGCCTCGCGCAGCAGGCGGTTGACCTCGTCTACGCTGGTATCCCGGGCCACCTGCACGGTGAGATCGACCAGCGACACGTTGATCACCGGCACCCGCACCGCCAGCCCGGTAAGCTTGCCGGCGAGTTCCGGCAGGACCAGGCCGACCGCCTCGGCGGCGCCGGTCTTGGTGGGGATCATCGACTGGGTCGCCGAACGTGCGCGGTACAGGTCCGGGTGGTACACGTCGGAGAGGTTCTGGTCGTTGGTGTAGGCATGGATGGTGGTCATCAGGCCGTGCTCGATGCCCAGCTCGCGATGCAGCACCTGGGCCACCGGTGCCAGGCAGTTGGTGGTGCAGGAGGCGTTCGAGACGATCCGATGGGAGGCGCGCAGCACCTCGTGGTTGACGCCGTAGACCACGGTGGCGTCGACGTCCTTGCCGGGCGCCGAGATCAGCACCTTGCCGGCGCCGGCCTGCAGGTGGGCAGCGGCTTTGTCGCGGCTGGTGAAGAGCCCCGTGCACTCGAGCACGATGTCCACGCCGAGGCTCTTCCAGGGCAGTTCCGCCGGGTTGCGGATGGCGCTGACGGCGATGCGGTCGCCCATCACCCGCAGGCTTTCGGCATCGTGCTCGACCTCGCCGGGAAAGCGTCCATGGACGCTGTCGTACTGGAACAGGTGAGCGTTGACCGCGGCGTCGCCGAGGTCATTGATCGCCACTACCTGCAACTGTTCGCGGTAGTGGCCGGTATACAGGGCGCGAAGAACGTTTCGGCCGATGCGACCGAAGCCGTTGATGGCCAGGCGGATAGTCATAATGAGGTCGTCTCTTTTCTATTGTTGTGGTAAAAACCATTACATTTCGTCCAGAAAGAAAAGTAAACATCCTTCAACCGATGATTATGTTGTAAAAACAACAATTGATAGTCTGTAGGAGAATCTGCCATGCACCCTCGTGTGCTCGAAGTCACCCGCCGCATCCAGGCCCGTAGCGCGGCCACTCGCCAGCGCTATCTCGAGATGGTCCGGGCGGCGGCCAGCAAGGGGCCGCACCGCGGCACCCTGCCGTGCGGCAACCTCGCCCACGGGGTCGCGGCCTGTGGCGAAAGCGACAAGCAGACCCTGCGGCTGATGAACCAGGCCAACGTGGCCATCGTTTCCGCCTACAACGACATGCTCTCGGCGCACCAGCCGTTCGAGCGCTTTCCGGGGCTGATCAAGCAGGCGCTGCACGAGATCGGTTCGGTCGGCCAGTTCGCCGGCGGCGTGCCGGCCATGTGCGACGGGGTGACCCAGGGCGAGCCGGGCATGGAACTGTCGCTGGCCAGCCGCGACGTGATCGCCATGTCCACCGCCATCGCGCTGTCTCACAACATGTTCGATGCAGCGCTGTGCCTGGGTGTTTGCGACAAGATCGTGCCGGGCCTGCTGATCGGCTCGCTGCGCTTCGGCCACCTGCCCACCGTGTTCGTCCCGGCCGGGCCGATGCCGACCGGCATCTCCAACAAGGAAAAGGCCGCGGTGCGCCAACTGTTCGCCGAGGGCAAGGCCACTCGCGAAGAGCTGCTGGCCTCGGAAATGGCCTCCTACCATGCACCCGGCACCTGCACCTTCTATGGCACCGCCAATACCAACCAGTTGCTGGTGGAGGTGATGGGCCTGCACTTGCCCGGTGCCTCCTTCGTCAACCCGAACACCCCCCTGCGCGACGAACTCACCCGCGAAGCGGCACGCCAGGCCAGCCGGCTGACCCCCGAGAACGGCAACTACGTGCCGATGGCGGAGATCGTCGACGAGAAGGCCATCGTCAACTCGGTGGTGGCGCTGCTCGCCACCGGCGGCTCGACCAACCACACCCTGCACCTGCTGGCGATCGCCCAGGCGGCGGGCATCCAGTTGACCTGGCAGGACATGTCCGAGCTGTCCCATGTGGTGCCGACCCTGGCGCGCATCTATCCGAACGGCCAGGCCGACATCAACCACTTCCAGGCGGCCGGCGGCATGTCCTTCCTGATCCGCCAACTGCTCGACGGCGGGCTGCTTCACGAGGACGTACAGACCGTCGCCGGCCCCGGCCTGCGCCGCTACACCCGCGAGCCGTTCCTCGAGGATGGCCGGCTGGTCTGGCGCGAAGGGCCGGAACGGAGTCTCGACGAAGCCATCCTGCGTCCGCTGGACAAGCCGTTCTCCGCCGAAGGTGGCTTGCGCCTGATGGAGGGCAACCTCGGTCGCGGCGTGATGAAGGTCTCGGCGGTGGCGCCGGAACACCAGGTGGTCGAGGCGCCGGTACGGATCTTCCACGACCAGGCCAGCCTGGCCGCGGCCTTCAAGGCCGGCGAGCTGGAGCGCGACCTGGTCGCCGTGGTGCGTTTCCAGGGCCCGCGGGCGAACGGCATGCCGGAGCTGCACAAGCTCACGCCGTTCCTCGGGGTCCTGCAGGATCGTGGCTTCAAGGTGGCGCTGGTCACCGACGGGCGCATGTCCGGGGCGTCGGGCAAGGTGCCCGCGGCCATCCATGTGAGTCCGGAAGCCATCGCCGGCGGTCCGCTGGCGCGCCTGCGCGACGGCGACCGGGTGCGGGTGGATGGGGTGAACGGCGAGTTGCGGGTGCTGGTCGACGACGCCGAATGGCAGGCGCGCAGCCTGGAGCCGGCGCCGCAGGACGGCAATCTCGGTTGCGGCCGCGAGCTGTTCGCCTTCATGCGCAACGCCATGAGCAGCGCGGAAGAGGGCGCCTGCAGCTTTACCGAGAGCCTCAACGGCTGGCGCTGATTCTGATAGGTCGATATCCGCCGGCGCTTGGCTGGCGGCTGTCTCTCCGGCAACATCTGCCGACCGTCCCGCCCTGGCGCGGGGCATTGCGGTTCAACGACGATGAATAACGACAACAAGAGAAGCGCCGGCGGCCTCGGCCTGGTCGGCGATATCGGCGGCACCAATGCGCGTTTCGCGCTCTGGCGCGGGCAGCGCCTGGAATCCATCGAGGTGCTCGCCTGCGCCGACTACCCGCGGCCTGAACTGGCCGTGCGCGACTACCTGGCGCGGATCGGCGAATCGGTGGCGAACATCGACTCGGTCTGCCTGGCCTGCGCCGGTCCGGTCGGGGCGGCCGATTTCCGTTTCACCAACAACCACTGGGTGATCAATCGTGCCGCGTTCCGCGAGGAGCTGGGGCTGGATCACCTGCTGCTGGTCAACGACTTCAGCACCATGGCCTGGGCCGCCTCGCGGCTAGGTGCGGACGAGCTGGTGCAGGTCCGCGCCGGCAGCGCCCAGGCGGATCGCGCCCGGCTGATCATCGGTCCCGGCACCGGCCTTGGCGTCGGCAGCCTGCTGCCGCTGGGCGGGGGACGTTGGGAAGTGCTGCCCTGCGAGGGCGGGCACGTCGACCTGCCGGTCACTTCGCCGCGCGACTTCGCGCTCTGGCAGGGCCTGCAGGCGCGCTACGGACATGTCTCCGCCGAGCGCGCACTGTCCGGCAACGGCCTGCTCGCCCTCTATGAAATCAGCTGTGCCCTGGACGGGGTCGCCGTACGCGCGAGCAGTGCGGCGGAAGTCGGTGCCCTGGCCATGGCCGGCGACGCCCAGGCGGACGCCGTGCTGGAGCACTTCTTCCTGTGGCTGGCGCGGGTCGCCGGCAACGCGGTGCTCACCGTCGGCGCGCTCGGTGGCGTCTACATTACCGGCGGCATCGTCCCGCGTTTCCTCGAGCGTTTCATCGCCAGCGGCTTCGCCGAGGCCTTCGCCAGCCGTGGCAAGACTAGCGGCGCTTACCTGCAGGACGTACCGGTGTGGGTCATGACCGCCGAACATCCGGGCCTGCTCGGCGCCGGGGTCGCCCTGCAGCAGGCCCTGGACGCCGAGGGCTGAGTCGGCGTCGAGCAACCGCATAAGGAGGAGCCTCGTGAGCGCGAACGGACGATCGATCCTGCTGGTGGACGATGACCAGGAAATCCGCGAATTGCTGGAGACCTACCTGAGCCGCGCCGGCTTCCAGGTCCGCAGCGTCTCGCGGGGCGCCGACTTCCGCCAGGCGCTGTGCGAGGAGGAGGCGAGCCTGGCGATCCTCGACGTGATGCTGCCGGACGAGGACGGCTTCAGCCTCTGTCGCTGGATTCGCTCCCACCAGCGCCTGGCCTGCATGCCGATCATCATGCTCACCGCCAGTTCCGACGAGGCCGACCGGGTGATCGGCCTGGAACTGGGCGCCGACGACTACCTGGGCAAGCCGTTCAGCCCGCGCGAGCTGCTGGCGCGGATCAAGGCCCTGCTGCGCCGCGCGCAGTTCACCCAGGTGCGCGGTGGCGACGTACTGGCCTTCGAGGACTGGCGACTGGACACGGTCAGCCACCGGCTGTTCCACGAGGACGGCGAGGAGTTCTTCCTCAGCGGCGCGGATTTCGCCCTGCTCAAGCTGTTCCTCGACCATCCGCAGCAGATCCTCGACCGCGACACCATCGCCAACGCCACCCGCGGCCGCGAGGTGCTGCCGCTGGAGCGCATCGTCGACATGGCGGTCAGCCGCCTGCGCCAGCGCCTGCGCGACACCGGCAAGGCGCCGCGGCTGATCCAGACCGTGCGCGGCAGTGGCTACCTGCTGGCGGCGCAGGTGCGGCCGCACCTGCAGCCATGAGCGAACGGCGGCGCTGGTCGCCGGTGCCGCGCTCGCTGCTCGGGCGCATGCTGCTCCTGACCCTGCTCGCGGTGCTGGTCGCGCAAGGGCTTTCCAGCCTGTTCTGGCTGTCGCACCTGCGCTCCAGCCAGCGCGAGGGCCTGCTCACCAGCTCGCGCAGCCTGGCCTACTCGATGGCGGCCAGCGTCAGCTACTTCCGTTCCCTGCCGCTCGGCTACCGTCCGCTGGTGCTCGACCAGTTGCGCAGCATGGGCGGTACGCGCTTCTTCGTCTCGCTGAACGACCGGCCGCTGGAGATGCGTGCCCTGCCGGACACGCCGAACAAGCAGGCGGTGCTGGAGATCGTCCAGGACGTGTTGCACCAACGCCTGGGCAAGGAGGTCGAGCTGCAGGTCGAATTCGTCAGTCCCGACGAGCTGCGCCTGTTTAACGGCGCGCTGAAGCTCGACGAGCTGCCGCGTTCCTGGGCGCACTACGCGCTGACCCTGGAGCCGGTGAACCCGCCGGTGCTGGTGACCCAGATCCGCATCGGCGACAGCGAGTGGCTGTACATCGCCAGCCTGATGCCGGCGCCGTACGTCAGCCTGGAACCCGAGGGACTGCAACCGCAGCAGGTGCTCTCGATCGTTTTCACCAGCCTGTTGCTGCTGCTTTTCACCGGTTTGCTGATGCATTGGCAGAGCCGTCCGCTCAAGCGCCTGGCGCGCGCCGCCCGCGACCTGGCCCTGGGCAGTCCGTCGGCAGCGCTGGAGGAGCGCGGCGCCAGCGAACTGGTGGAGGTGGCGCGCGCCTTCAACACCATGCATGAGCGCATCGACCGCTACCTGAACGAGCGCGGGCAGTTGTTCAGCGCCATCTCCCACGACCTGCGCACGCCGATCACCCGCCTGCGCCTGCGGGTAGAACTCCTCGAGGACGAGCGCTTGCAGGAGAAGTTCGGGCGTGACCTGGACGAGCTGGAACTGCTGGTGAAGGGTGCGCTGCAGTGCGTGAAGGACACCGATATCCACGAGAACGTCGAGCCGGTCGACCTCAACCTGTTGCTCCAGCACATCGCCGAGCCCTACCTGGCCGATGGCCGGGTGGAGGTCGTCGGTCGCGCCGCGGAGCCTTATCCGGGCAAGCCCCTGGCGCTCAAGCGCTGTATCGGCAACCTGCTGGACAATGCGCTGAAATACGGCGAACGCGCCCGCCTGAGCCTGGAGGACGGGCCGGAAGCGGTGGCGCTGCACGTCGACGACGACGGCCCCGGCGTGCCCGAGCAGCGCCTGGAACAGATCTTCGAGCCGCGCTTCCGTCTGTCTCCGCGAGGGCAGGGCTACGGGCTGGGCCTGGGCATTGCGCGCAACATCGCGCACACCCATGGCGGCGAAGTCAGTTTGCAGAACCGTCGCGAGGGCGGCCTGCGGGTCAGCCTGCGCTTGCCGCGCCTGGGGCTGGAGTGATGGGCTGGCCTGCCGGGCCCTTGAACGAGGCGGGCAGGCACGAGGTTCTCCCGTGTTCTGCGGCAGCCGCAGACAGAGGCGGAGCGGGCGCTATGGCAGTGTTTGCGCGGGCATCGATTGCTCGGGCTGAAGTTTCGTCGGCAGAAGGTTCTCGGGCCGTACATCGTCGATTTCGTCTGCCATGAGCGGATGCTGGTGATCGAACTGGATGGTGGGCAGCATGTGGGTTCGCCGGCCGATGCCTGGCTGGAGAGCCGGGGTCCAGGGTACTGCGTTTCTGGAACGACAAGGTGCTGCCGCGCAGGGAGGTGCTGCTGGAGGTCATTTTCGTGTTGTAGGAGGTTTCTGTCGCGAAACCGCCTTGCCGAGTTCGAGTCCAGATTTTCCTGCTCTGCCTCAATCCCAATGTAACCACTCCGTGACAAACCCGGATCGCTTCGTTACCCGCGACGCGGAACGCTTGAATAGACTCGAAGCATTGCAAGCGCAGACTTGCTCCGAATAACAAGAAGAAGGTTTTCCTCATGAATGCGATCCGTCGCCTCTCTGCCGTCATCTGTCTTTCCTCCCTCTGTCTCTCCCCGCTGCTGGCCCAGGCCGGCGAAGTCGAAGTGCTGCACTGGTGGACCTCCGCCGGCGAGAAGCGCGCCGCCGAAACCCTGAAGAAGCTGGTCGAAGCCAAGGGCCACACCTGGAAGGACTTCGCCGTGGCCGGCGGTGGCGGCGAGGCGGCGATGACCGTGCTGAAGACCCGCGCGGTGTCCGGCAATCCGCCGGCCGCGGCGCAGATCAAGGGGCCGGATATCCAGGAGTGGGGCGAACTGGGCCTGCTCGCCGACCTCAACGCGGTGGCCGCCGAAGGCAAGTGGGACAGCCTGCTGCCGAAGCAGGTGGCGCAGATCATGAAGTACGACGGCGACTACGTAGCAGTGCCGATCAACGTACACCGGGTGAACTGGCTCTACATCAACCCGGAAGTGTTCAAGAAGGCCGGCGCCACCCCGCCGACCACCCTCGACGAACTGTTCGTCGCCGCCGACAAGCTCAAGGCCGCCGGTTTCACGCCGCTGGCCCATGGCAGCCAACCGTGGCAGGACGGCACCGTGTTCGAGAACCTGGTGCTGAGCAAGATGGGTCCGGAAGGCTATCGCAAGGCCTTCGTCGAACAGGACAAGGCGACCCTCACCGGAGCGCAGATGGTCGAGGTGTTCGCCGCGCTGAAGAAGCTCCGCGGCTATGTCGATGCCGACGCCGCCGGTCGCGAATGGAGCGCCGCCACGGCGATGGTGATCAACGGCAAGGCCGGGATGCAGATCATGGGCGACTGGGCGAAGAGCGAGTTCACCGCCGCCGGCAAGGTGCCGGGCAAGGACTACCAGTGCCTGCCGTTCCCCGGCACGCAGAAAGCCTTCGACTACAACATCGACTCGCTGGTGATGTTCAAGCTGAGCAACGCGGAGAACCGCAAGGCCCAGGAAGACCTGGCGCGCAGCGTGCTCGACCCGTCCTTCCAGAAGGACTTCAACCTCAACAAGGGCTCCATCCCGGTTCGCCTGGACGCCGACATGGCGCCGTTCGACAGTTGCGCCCAGCAGTCGATGAAGGACTTCAAGCAGGCTTCCCAGGACGGCAACCTGGTGCCGAGCATGGCCCACAGCATGGCCGCTTCCAGCTACGTGCAGGGGGCGATCTTCGACGTGGTGACCAACTTCTTCAACGACCCCGCCGCGGATCCGCAGAAGGCCGCCCAGCAACTGGCGGCCGCCATCGAGGCGGCGGCGCAGTAAGTCCCTGGCGCGGAGCCCGGCCTGGGCTCCGCTCGATCCTCCCGACTGGCTCCGTGCCGCCGAGCGGCACGGGTGGGTTCCTTCGCACGCGAGAAAACGCATGGCGACCAATTCCCCTGTCTATCCCAAGGCTCCGGTAGCGCCTCGTCGCGTCTCGCCACTCGATCGCCTGCAAGGCTGGCTGCCGAAGCTGGTGCTGGCGCCAAGCGTGGTCGTGGTGCTGTTCTGCATGTATGGCTACATCGGCTGGACGCTGCTGCTGTCCTTCACCAACTCGCGCTTCATGCCCAGCTACAAGTGGGCCGGGCTGAGCCAGTACCAGCGCCTGTGGGACAACGACCGCTGGTGGGTGGCGAGCAAGAACCTGCTGCTCTTCGGCGGCTCGTTCATCGCCATCTGCCTGGTGCTCGGAGTGTTCCTCGCAGTGCTGCTGGACCAGCGCATCCGCCGCGAAGGCTTCATCCGCACCCTCTACCTGTATCCCATGGCGTTGTCGATGATCGTCACCGGCACCGCCTGGAAGTGGCTGCTCAATCCGGGCCTGGGCCTGGACAAGCTGCTCCGCGACTGGGGCTGGGAAGGTTTCCGCTTCGACTGGCTGGTGGACCCGGAGCGGGTCGTCTACTGCCTGGTGATCGCCGCCGTGTGGCAGGCCTCCGGCTTCGTCATGGCGCTGTTCCTCGCCGGCCTGCGCGGGGTCGACCCGGCCATCGTGCGCGCCGCCCAGGTCGACGGTGCGAGCCTGCCGACCATCTACCTGCGCATCGTCCTGCCGAGCCTGCGCCCGGTGTTCTTCAGCGCGCTGATGATCCTCGCCCATATCGCGATCAAGAGCTTCGACCTGGTGGCGGCGATGACCGCCGGCGGCCCGGGTTATTCCTCCGACCTGCCGGCGATGTTCATGTATGCGCATACCTTCACCCGTGGCCAGATGGGGCTCGGCGCGGCGAGCGCGATGCTGATGCTCGGCGCTGTACTGGCGATCGTGGTGCCTTACCTGTATTCCGAACTGCGAGGCAAGCGCCATGCGTGACGCGTCCCTGAACCCGAGCTTCAGCGTCAGCCGCCTGGCCGTGCACCTGACCCTCTGGGGCGCCTGCGCGCTTTACCTGGTGCCGCTGCTGGTGATGCTGCTGACCAGCTTCAAGACGCCGGACGACATCCGCACCGGCAACCTGCTGTCGCTGCCCGACACCTTCACCGTCATCGGCTGGCTCAAGGCCTGGGACAGCGTCGGCGCGTTCTTCTGGAACTCGGTGCTGATCACCGTGCCCGGCGTGCTGATCTCCACCTTCATCGGCGCGTTGAACGGCTACGTGCTGTCGATGTGGCGCTTCCGCGGTTCCCAGCTGTTCTTCGGCGCGCTGTTGTTCGGCTGCTTCCTGCCGTTCCAGGTGATCCTCCTGCCGATGTCCTTCACCCTCGGCAAGCTCGGCCTGGCCAATACCACCAGTGGCCTGGTGCTGGTCCACGTGATCTACGGCCTGGCCTTCACCACGCTGTTCTTCCGCAACTATTTCGTGGCGATCCCGGATGCCCTGGTCAAGGCCGCGCGCCTGGACGGCGCCGGCTTCTTCACCATCTTCCTGCGCATCCTGCTACCGATGTCCACGCCCATCGTGATGGTCTGCCTGATCTGGCAGTTCACCCAGATCTGGAACGACTTCCTGTTCGGCGTGGTGTTCGCCAGCGGCGATTCGCAACCGATCACCGTGGCCCTGAACAACCTGGTGAACATCACCACCGGGGTCAAGGAATACAACGTCGACATGGCCGCGGCGATGATCGCCGCGCTGCCCACGCTGGTGGTCTACGTACTGGCCGGCAAGTACTTCGTGCGCGGCCTCACCGCCGGCGCCGTGAAAGGCTGAGACGGGTCGCTGACCCCGGAGACGAACGAAACATGGCAACCCTCGAACTGCGCAACCTGCACAAGAGCTACGGCAGCGGCCTGGCGGATACCCTCAGGGACATCCGGCTGAAGATCGACTCCGGCGAATTCCTGATCCTCGTCGGGCCCTCGGGTTGCGGCAAGTCGACCCTGATGAACTGCATCGCCGGGCTGGAGAGCATCACCGGCGGTGCGATCCTGGTGGACGGCCAGGACATCAGCGGCATGAGCCCCAAGGACCGCGACATCGCCATGGTCTTCCAGTCCTACGCCCTGTACCCGACCATGAGCGTGCGCGAGAACATCGCCTTCGGCCTGAAGATCCGCAAGATGCCCCAGGCCGCCATCGACGAGGAGGTGGCGCGGGTGGCCCGGCTGTTGCAGATCGAGCACCTGCTCGAACGCAAGCCCTCGCAGCTCTCCGGCGGCCAGCAGCAGCGGGTGGCCATGGGCCGGGCGCTGGCGCGGCGGCCCAAGGTCTACCTGTTCGACGAGCCGCTGTCCAACCTCGATGCCAAGCTGCGGGTGGAAATGCGCACCGAGCTGAAGCTGATGCACCAGCGGCTGAAGACCACGACCGTGTATGTCACCCACGACCAGATCGAGGCCATGACCCTCGGCGACAAGGTGGCGGTGATGAAGGACGGCGTCATCCAGCAGTTCGGCACGCCGCAGCAGATCTACAACGACCCGGCCAACCTGTTCGTCGCCAGCTTCATCGGTTCGCCGCCGATGAATTTCATTCCGTTGCGCCTGCAGCGCCGGGACGGACGCTGGACCGGCCTGCTCGATAGCGGCCAGGACCGTATCGAACTGCCGCTGAGCCTGGAGCCCGGCCTGGAGGAGGGGCGCGAGCTGATCCTCGGCGTACGACCGGAGCAGATCGCCCTGGGCGATGGCAGCGCTGCCCATGACCTGCGTACCGAGGTCGAGGTGCTCGAACCGACCGGGCCGGACACCCTGGTCTTCGTCACCGTCAACCAGGTCAAGGTCTGTTGCCGCCTGGCGCCGGACGTCGCGCCGGCCGCGGGCAGCGGCATGAGCCTGCGCTTCGATCCCGCGCGGGTCCTGCTGTTCGACGCGCAGAGCGGCGAGCGCGTGGCCGTGCGCACGGCGGGCGTGGTGGCGGAGAAGGTCACCGCCTTGAACGGCAATCGCCAGAAGAACTCCTGAATCCTTTCGTACTGCCTAGACCACAACCACGAGGACGCTGGAAATGTACAAGAACAAGAAAACCAGACCGGCCGCCAGGACCGTTGGCTGCCTGTTTGCCCTTGGAGCGCTGGGCTTGGGGAGCGCGGCGCACGCCGCCGAGGCGTTCTCCCCGAACTCGAAATGGATGCTCGGCGACTGGGGCGGCAAGCGCACCGAGCTGCTGGAGAAGGGCTACGACTTCAAGCTGGAGTACGTCGGCGAGGCGGCGGCCAACCTCGACGGCGGCTATGACGACGACAAGACAGGACGCTACACCGACCAGTTCGCCCTGGGCGTGCACATGGACCTGGAGAAGATCCTCGGCTGGAAGGCTACCGAGTTCCAGTTCACCGTCACCGAGCGCAACGGCAAGAACCTTTCCAACGACCGCATCGGCGACCCGCGTGCCGGGCACATCAGCTCGGTGCAGGAGGTCTGGGGCCGCGGGCAGACCTGGCGGCTGACCCAGCTATGGCTCAAGCAGCAGTACTTCGACGGCGCGCTGGACGTGAAATTCGGCCGTTTCGGCGAGGGCGAGGACTTCAACAGCTTCCCCTGCGATTTCCAGAACCTGGCCTTCTGCGGCTCGCAGGTGGGCAACTGGGCGGGGAGCATCTGGTACAACTGGCCGGTCAGCCAGTGGGCGTTGCGGGTGAAGTACAACTTCGCGCCGGACTGGTACGTGCAGGTCGGCGCCTACGAGCAGAACCCGTCGAACCTGGAGACCGGCAACGGCTTCAAGATGAGCGGCAGCGGGACCAAGGGCGCGCTGCTGCCGGTGGAGCTGATCTGGCAGCCGAAGGTCGGCGCCGAGCAACTGCCGGGCGAGTACCGGCTGGGTTACTACTACAGCACGGCGAAGGCCGATGACGTCTACGACGACGTCGACGGCCAGCCGCAGGGGCTGACCGGCAACGACTTCAAGTCGCGCGGCAGCAAGCATGGCTGGTGGGTGGTGGCGCAGCAGCAGGTCACTTCGCACAACGGCGATGCCTCGCGCGGGTTGAGCCTGTTCGCCAACCTGACGGTCCACGACAAGGCGACCAACGTGGTGGACAACTACCAGCAGCTCGGGGTGGTCTACAAGGGGCCGTTCGACGCGCGGCCGAAGGACGACATCGGCCTGGGCATCGCGCGCATCCATGTCAACGACGATGTGAAGAAGCGCCAGCGCCTGGTGAACCAGGTGAACGGCATCGACGACTACGACAACCCGCTGTACCAGCCGCTGCAGGACACCGAGTACAACGCCGAGCTGTACTACGGGGTGCATGTGACCGACTGGCTGACGGTGCGGCCGAACCTGCAATACATCAAGCAGCCGGGCGGGGTCGACGAGGTCGACAACGCGCTGGTGGCGGGGATCAAGATCCAGACGGTGTTCTGATCGTCGCGTTGCCTGCTCCGGTGTTGTGCCTGGACCCGCCCGAGCGTTTCGGGCGGGCCGTTTTTTTCCGGCGACCGCTCTTCCCGGCTGCCTGTTACAAACCGACTACGCTTTTCCTGTGCCGATCATTTGGGGCTTGCGTGCGAAATGTAGTAAAACTACACGGATGCACGCCCGGGCTTTCCGGGAAGGGGAGAGGGTAGGACAATCGGACATGCTTGAGCATCCGCTGCAGCGTTTCTTTCATTCCATGCGGGCCAAGCGACCGTTCGACTGGGTACGCTTCCAACGTCGCGATCTGCTGTTGATCGACCATCCGCTGTGCCAGGCCGTATTCAGTCGGCAAGGGGCGCAGCTCCTGCATTTCCAGCCGCAGGGCGAACGCCCGTTGCTGTGGTGCGCCAGCGAATGGCCGGCCCTCAGCAGCGCGCCGGTGCGCGGCGGCATCCCGGTCTGCTGGCCGTGGTTCGGCAGCCATCCGAACGGCAGCGAATGGCCGCAGCAGGGCTGGGCGCGGCAACGCGAATGGCGCCTGCTGGATGCCTACGCCGACGAAAGCAAGGTGGTGGTGAGCTGGCAACTGGACCTGGAGGACTGGCACGTGCGCCTCGATGCGCGCCTTGGCCAGCGCCTGGAGCTGGAGCTGTGCAGCTACCATGAGGAAGACGACGATTGCCTGTTCAGCTTCGCCCTGCAGCCCTACTGGCGGGTCGGCGCGCTGAGCCGGGTGGTGGTGCACGGCATGGAGCTGGAGTCGGCTCGCGGCCAGCGCGGCGCTTCGCGGATTCCGGGAACCTGGATACCGCGCGGCGCGGTCAAGCAGGTGCTCTACCATCCCGGATCGCTGGTGCTGGAGGACGGCGGCTGGAACCGCCGCTTGCGGATCGACAAGAACGTCAGCGCCGGCAGCGTGATCTGGCACCCCGGCAGCCGCCCGGTGGAGCAGGTCGAGCCGGGCGAAGCGGAACGCTTCCTCTGTATCGGCGCCGCTGGCTACCGCCCGGGCGGGCTGATCCTGGCGCCCGGCGAACGCATGCGCCTGAATCTCGCCGCCGGCCTGCAATAGGCGGGCGGTCAGTTGTCCTCGTCGAGGGGATAGCGGGTTGGCACCAGGCTTTCCTTGATCCGCCGCAGGTGCGGCTGGAAGTCCACGCCGCGGCGCAGGGTCACTCCGGTGGCCAGTACGTCGAGCACGGTGAGCTGGACGATCCGCGAAGTCATCGGCATGTAGATGTCGGTGTCTTCCGGCAACGGGATGTCCAGGCACAGGGTGCTGGCCCTGGCCAGCGGCGAGCCGGCGGCGGTCAGGCCGAGCACCGAGGCGCCGTTCTCCCGCGCCAGGTGCGCCACCTCCACCAGCTCGCGGGTGCGTCCGGTATAGGAAATCACCACGAACAGGTCGCCGGTATGCGCCACCGAGGCGATCATCCGTTGCATCAGCACGTCGGCCTGGGCGCTCACCGCCAGGTTGAAGCGGAAGAACTTGTGCTGCGCGTCGAGCGCTACCGAGGCCGAGGCGCCAAGACCGAAGAAGTGGATCTGCCGGGCCTGGATCAACAGGTCCACGGCGCGGTCGATGACGCGTGGGTCAAGCAACTTGTGGGCGCTGTCGAGGGAGGCGATGGTGTTGCTGAAGATCTTCCGCGTATAGGCTTCCGGCCCGTCGTCCTCGGCTACCGCCTGGGTTACGAAGGCAGCGCCGCTGGCCAGGCTCTGGGCCAGCTGGATCTTCAGTTCCGGATAGCCGCTCATGCCGAAGGAGCGACAGAAGCGGTTCACCGTCGGTTCGCTGACCGCTGCCGCCTGGGCCAGGGCGGCGATGCTGAAGCGGGTGGCCTGCTGCGGGTTCTGCAGGATGACCTCGGCGACTTTGCGCTCCGCCTTGTTCAGTTCGTCCAGGCGGCTCTTGATCTGCTCCAGCAGGTTTTTCATCCGGGTTCCTCGTGTTCTGTCGGCCCGGCGGGGAAGGGCCGGCGGCGGCGCCTATCCTAACGTCAGGCCGCCATGCGACCAACAGCGTGGCGGGCTGGGAAAAATATGTTGTTTAATTACTACATATTTGTCTTAATTGCGCAGTGGATGGCTCAATATCACTCAATATTTGGTTGGTAACAACAAATGCCTGATGTCCGCGTTCTGCCTTGCACGTTAGCGCTGTTCGGTGCGCTGGGCGATCTCGCCTTGCGCAAGCTGTTCCCGGCGCTCTACCAACTCGATCGTGAGAACCTGCTGCACCGCGATACCCGCGTCCTGGCCCTGGCCCGTGACGAAGGCGCTGCCGCCGAACACCTGGCGACGCTGGAGCAGCGCCTGCGCCTGGCAGTGCCGGCGAAGGAGTGGGACGACGCGGTCTGGCAGCGTTTCCGCGAACGCCTCGACTACCTGAGCATGGACTTCCTCGACCCGCAGGCCTATGTCGGCTTGCGCGAGGCGGTGGATGACGAACTGCCGCTGGTCGCCTACTTCGCCACGCCGGCCTCGGTGTTCGGCGGCATCTGCGAGAACCTCGCCGCCGCCGGTCTCGCCGAGCGCACCCGGGTGGTGCTGGAGAAGCCCATCGGTCATGACCTGGAGTCGTCCCGCGAGGTCAACGAGGCAGTCGCCCGGTTCTTCCCGGAAAGCCGCATCTACCGGATCGACCATTACCTGGGCAAGGAGACGGTGCAGAACCTGATCGCCCTGCGCTTCGCCAACAGCCTCTTCGAGACCCAGTGGAACCAGAACCACATCTCCCACGTGGAGATCACCGTGGCCGAGAAGGTCGGCATCGAAGGCCGCTGGGGCTACTTCGACCAGGCCGGGCAACTGCGCGACATGGTGCAGAACCACCTGCTGCAACTGCTCTGCCTGATCGCCATGGATCCGCCCAGCGACCTTTCGGCGGACAGCATTCGCGACGAGAAGGTCAAGGTCCTCCGCGCCCTCGAGCCGATTCCCGCAGAACAACTGGCTTCGCGCGTGGTGCGTGGGCAGTACACCGCCGGTTTCAGCGACGGCAAGGCAGTGCCGGGCTACCTGGAGGAGGAACATGCGAATCGCGACAGCGACGCGGAAACCTTCGTCGCCCTGCGCGTGGATATCCGCAACTGGCGCTGGTCGGGCGTGCCGTTCTACCTGCGCACCGGCAAGCGCATGCCGCAGAAGCTGTCGCAGATCGTCATCCACTTCAAGGAGCCGCCGCACTACATCTTCGCTCCCGAGCAGCGTTCGCTGATCAGCAACCGGCTGATCATCCGCCTGCAGCCGGACGAAGGTATCTCCCTGCAAGTGATGACCAAGGACCAGGGCCTGGGCAAGGGCATGCAATTGCGTACCGGCCCGCTGCAACTGAGTTTTTCCGAGACCTACCACGCGGCGCGGATTCCCGATGCCTATGAGCGTCTGCTGCTGGAGGTCACCCAGGGCAACCAGTACCTGTTCGTGCGCAAGGACGAGGTGGAGTTCGCCTGGAAGTGGTGCGACCAGCTGATCGCTGGCTGGGAACGCCTGAGCGAAGCGCCCAAGCCGTATCCGGCGGGGAGTTGGGGGCCGGTGGCCTCGGTGGCCCTGGTGGCCCGCGATGGGAGGAGTTGGTATGGCGATTTCTGAGTTGAAGCTGCCGGCCGGCGTCGGCCTGCAGGTCTGGGGCAGCGCCGCCGAGCAGGCCCGCGGCCTGGCCGCCGAGGTCGCCGGCCGGTTGCGCTCGGCGCTGGCCGAGCAGGGCCAGGCGCTGCTGGTGGTGTCCGGTGGGCGCAGTCCGGTGGCCTTCCTCGAAGCCTTGAGCGAGGAGCCGCTGGACTGGTCGCGGATCACCCTCAGCCTGGCCGACGAGCGCTGGGTGCCGGAGTCCCATGCCGATAGCAACGCCGGCCTGGTTCGCCGCCACCTGCTCCGTGGCGAGGCGGCGAAGGCGCGCTTCATCGGCCTCTACCAGCCGGCGGCGAGCCTGGAGGAAGCGGCCGAGCTGGCCGACCACCACCTGCACGAGCTGCCGTTGCCGATCGACGTGCTGGTCCTCGGCATGGGCGACGACGGCCATACCGCCTCGCTGTTCCCGAACAGCCCTGGCCTGGACCTGGCGATGGATCCCCAGGGCACGCGCCGTTGCCTGCCGATGTGGGCGCCGAGCGTGCCGCACCAGCGCCTGACCCTACCGCGCGCCGTGCTGGCGGCGGCGAAGGTGCAGCTGCTGGCGATCCAGGGCCAGTCCAAGCTGGCCACCCTGAACGCCGCGCTGGCGGTCGAGGACGAACGGCGGATGCCGGTTCGCGCCTTCCTCCGCGCGCCGCTGACGATCCATTGGTACCCCTGAGTGGCGGAGCTGTAGCCATGCACAACCTTGAACAGAAGACCGCCCGCATCGACACGCTGTGCCGGGAGGCGCGCATCCTCCCGGTGATCACCATCGACCGCGAGGCGGACATCCTGCCGATGGCCGATGCCCTCGCCGCCGGCGGCCTGACCGCCCTGGAGATCACCCTGCGCACGGCGCACGGGCTGACCGCCATCCGGCGCCTCAGCGAGGAGCGCCCGCACCTGCGCATCGGCGCCGGCACCGTGCTCGACCCGCGGACCTTCGCCGCTGCGGAAAAGGCCGGGGCGAGCTTCGTGGTCACCCCGGGTTGCACCGACGAGTTGCTGCGCTTCGCCCTGGACAGCGAAGTCCCGCTGTTGCCCGGCGTGGCCAGCGCTTCCGAGATCATGCTCGCCTACCGCCATGGCTACCGCCGCTTCAAGCTGTTTCCCGCCGAAGTCAGCGGCGGCCCGGCGGCGCTGAAGGCGTTCTCGGGACCATTCCCCGATATCCGCTTCTGCCCCACCGGAGGCGTCAGCCTGAACAATCTCGCCGACTACCTGGCGGTACCCAACGTGATGTGCGTCGGCGGCACCTGGATGCTGCCCAAGGCCGTGGTCGACCGCGGCGACTGGGCCCAGGTCGAGCGCCTCAGCCGCGAAGCCCTGGAGCGCTTCGCCGAGCACCGCAGACACTGAGACTGCCCGCCTGGGCATGCCCGGCTTCGGCCGGGTTTTTTTATGCCGTCCGGATTATCCGGGGCATGGAACGGCTAACGTCATCGGCGTTATTCGCCGATGCGCCGGCGTTCCCGCAGATAGTCGCCGAGCCGGCTCTGCAGGTAGGGTACGGCCATGGCATGCGCGAGGTAGGCGTCCACCTCCATCAATCGCCAGTATTGTCCTTCGTCGCCGAAGCGGATGGCCTCGAACTCGCGGTCCTCCAGGCGCGCCACCAGGAAGTAGGCGAAGGGCGCGCTGCCGCTGGTGCTCGGATACTGTCGCTGCCATTCGATACGAGGTTCTTCCAGGCGGATGGAGAACTCTTCCTCGAGTTCGCGCAGGGCGCATTCGGCAGGCGTCTCCAGGCCCTCACGGCCGCCGCCGGGAAAGTCCCAGTAGCCGGGGAAGGGAATGCCGGGTTTTTCGTCGCGTTTGTAGACGACCAGGTGGTCGCCATGGAACAGCGCCAGCTTGGCGCCGCTGAAGGGAGGGATGTCGTGCACCGGGGCCTCCGGGTGGCGGGGTGGGTGAACCCGGCCTAGTCTAGCGGGATTGTCCGGGTTTCCGCCCGGGGACGGTGCTTTGTCCTGACGAAGCGCGTATGATGCGCGCCCTTCGATTCGTTGCCAGCCACACCGGGAGGTGCCCAGATGAACGATACCCCAGAGAATCCCCACGTACCGGTCGGGGAAAAATTGCAGAAAGTCCTCGCCCGTCTCGGCGTCGGTTCCCGGCGCGACGTAGAAGTGTGGATCGCCGAAGGCCGGGTCAACGTCAATGGCAGCGTGGCCAGCCTCGGCCAGCGGGTCGACAGCCACGATGCGATCACCGTCGATGGCCACCTGATCCGTCGCGAAGAGGCCGCCGAGAGTGTCCGTCGCGTGCTGATCTACAACAAGCCGGAAGGCGAGGTCTGCACCCGCGACGATCCGGAAGGCCGCCCGACCATCTTCGACCGCCTGCCGCGCCTGCGCACCGGTCGCTGGATCAATGTCGGTCGCCTGGACATCAATACCACCGGCTTGCTGCTGTTCACCACCGATGGCGAACTGGCCAACCGCCTGATGCATCCTTCCTATGAGATGGACCGTGAATACGCGGTACGGGTGCGCGGCGAGGTCACCGAAGAGATGATCGAGCGCCTGCTCAACGGCGTGATGCTCGAGGACGGCCCGGCCAAGTTCAGCGATATCCAGCAGGCGCCGGGCGGCGAAGGCTTCAACCACTGGTACCACTGCGTAGTGATGGAGGGCCGCAACCGCGAGGTGCGCCGGTTGTGGGAATCCCAGGGGTTGGTGGTCAGCCGCCTCAAGCGGGTGCGTTTCGGCCCGGTGTTCCTGACCTCCGAGCTGACCATGGGCCGCTACCGCGAAATGGACCAGCGCGAGATCGACATCCTCAGCGAGGAAGTCGGCCTCAAGCCGGTGGCCCTGCCGGGCATGACCACCAAGGCGCGCGAGAAGGCCGAACGCCAGCAGCGCAAGCAGGCCCGTCCGCTGGCGCGCAGCGAGCGTCCGGAAGCCGGGCGCAAGCGTGCGCCGCGGCGCGAGGACGGCGAAAATGCCGCTCGTCGCGCGCCGGCTTCGCGTCCCGCGCGCGGTCCGCAGCCGAGCGCCGAGCGCAAGGGGCGCGAGCAGGGCACTCCGGTTGCCGAGCGGCCCCGCGAGAGCAACCGCAAGCCGCGCCCGAGCAAGCCGCGCGACGAGCGTCCGGCCAGCGCGCCGGGCGACAAGCCGGCGGCCCGCAAGCCGCAGGTCAAGCGGCGGCCGAAACCGGCCGGCGACGGTATGCGTCCGGGCTTCCGCCGCTGAGCGGAAAGCGCCCTGGAAAGGCCCCTTCGGGGGCCTTTTTCATGCCTGGGAATCGGTGTCTAATGGTCGCTCGCACACAAGGAGGTGGTGAAATGCACAGGATCCTGGCTATCGCGCTCTGCATGCTATGGAGCGTCGCCGGGCTGGCCGCGGATGCGGCGATGCCGGCGCAGAGCTGCGCAAGCCTTGGCGAGGCGACGGCCGGCCCCGAGGACAACTTCCGTCCGCCGCTGGAGGGCGAGGTGATCGACAAGGGGCGCGCCTATTTCCACAGCGCGCCGCGTGCCGACTGTGTCACCGGGGTCTTCGTGATTCCCGGCGACTTCATCACTGTCTACAAGCCGAGCGGCGAGTGGCTGAACGTCATGTACGTGGCTCGAGACGGCAAGGAAACCAGCGGCTGGCTGCTGGAGAAGCGCGTCCGCTTGCGCCAGGCCTATGGCGGCCCGGACGAGCCGGCGCAGCCATAAGAGGCAGGACCTTGGCGGAAACCGTGACTGCGCCGGTGAGAGCCGTTGCTACTGCCGTCGCCCGATGCGCCCGCTCCGCGCTTCGGGGTGTGCGAGCCGGCAAGCCTCAGGCGCAGCGCAGGCGGTTGCGGCCGTCGCGCTTGGCTTCGTAGAGCGCCTCGTCGACCCGTCGCAGCAGGTCGTCGCTGCCTTCGCCGGGTCGCAGGTCGGCGCAACCGAGGCTGATCGACAGCTTCAGCGGTTCGCCGGCGTGCCGGTAGTCCAGTTCCTCCACCGCCTGGCGCAGGCGTTCGCCGACCATGCAGGCAGCCTGCAGTGGCGTGCTGGACAGCAGGACGAGGAATTCCTCGCCGCCGAAGCGGAACACCATGTCGACATTGCGCAGGTGGTCCTTGATGGTTTCCGCCACGGCCTTGAGGGCTTCGTCGCCGACGGCGTGACCGTAGTGGTCGTTGACCCGCTTGAAGTGGTCGATATCGAGCATCAGCACCGAGAGCGGTTGCAGGTTGCGCCGGGCCAGTTCCAGTTCGCGGCCGAGCGCCTGGTCCATGGCGATGCGGTTGCCGGTGCCGGTCAGGGCGTCGCGCAGGGCGGTCTGGATCGCGGCGCGATAGAGCAGGGCGTTGCGCAGCGGGAACAGCAGGGTGCCGAGCAGGCTCTCCAGTTGCCGTTGTTCGTCTTCGCCGAGGCGCTGGCGGCGACGGAAGATCAGTTCGCCGAGGTAGTCGCTGTCATGGCTCAGGCGATAGCTCACCGAATGCTTGGCGCTGCTGCCGAACTCCAGGCGCAGGTCGGAGCCCGGATGGCGGTAGCCAAGGGCATCCAGCGGGATCAGTTGGCGGACTTCCTCGAAGAACAGGCCGAGAATCCGCTCCGCCTCCAGGCTGCTCTGCAACTGTAGGGTCAGTTGCTGGCGCAACTCCGTCAGGTTGCTGGCGCGCGGCCCGCTGGCGTTGCCGCCGGGCTGGGGGCCGCGCTTCTGCTTGGCGGCGTCGAAATCGATGGTATTGGACTGCTTGGGAGGAGCCATGCGCGGAACCTCTGGCGCGAAAGACGGCGACAGTAGGGCTAAGGCGAGTTTCGTGCCAGCCAACTGAAGAACGGAGAAATCAGAGGCACAGACAGGTTTTCCTAGGAATGGTTTCCACATTCTGTAGGAATTTCGGAGAGATTTCGACGGAATAATGGCGTTTTGCTGGCAAGTGGCCGAGGCGCTCGTCGGAAAGCTGGCGCTCCGCTAGCGGAGCGCCGCCATGGTTCAACTGAAGGCGTTGATGAACCAGGTGATCGCCGGGATGGCGACGAGATCGATCAGTACCGCGCCGCACAGGGGCACGATGATGAAGGCCTTGTGCGAGAACACCCGATAGTGCTCGCAGACCGCGCCCATGTTGGCCACCGCGTTGGGCGTGGCGCCCAGGCCGTGGCCGAGGAAGCCGGCGCAGAGCACCGCGGCGTCGTAGTTGCGGCCGAGCAGGCGGAACAGCACGAAGATCGTCAGTAGCAACAGCACCGCGACCTGGATGAACAGTACGCCGAGCAGCGGCAGGCCGAGGTTCTCCAGCTCCCAGAACTTCAGGCTCATCATCGCCATGGTCAGGAAGATGCCCAGGCAGACGTCGCCCAGGGTGCCGACGGCGTGGTCCGGAATGCGCAGCCAGCCGAGACGGTCGTCGAGGTTGCGCAGGACGATGGCGATGAACATCGCCCCGACATAACTGGGCAGCACCAGGCCCAGGCGTTCCTCGAGCGCGTCGCCGAGCCAGAAGCCGAGCACCATCACCAGCAGCACGCAGGTCAGCAGGCGCAGCAGGAGATTGCCGTCCAGCGTGGCCGCCGCATGCTGGCGTCGCTCCTGCTGGCCGAGGGCTTCCAGCCGATTGTCGCTTTCCGCCTGCACCGGCAGGCGGTTGCGTTCGATCAGCCAGCGCGCCACCGGGCTGCCGAGCAGCCCGCCAGCGACCATGCCGAAGGTGGCCGAGGCCAGCGCCACGGTGGTCGCGCCCTGGGCGCCGAGCCCTTCCGCAACCGGGCCGAAGGCCGCCGCCGCGCCGAAGCCGCCTTCCAGCGACACCGCGCCGGCCATGATCCCGAGCAACGGGTCGAGGCCGAGCAGTCCGGCGCTGCCGACGCCGATCAGGTTCTGCAGTATCGCCAGCGCCCAGCAGGCCGACAGGTAGACCAGCAGGGTCTTGCCGCCCTTGCGCAGCAGGCCGAGGCTGCCACCGAGGCCGACGGTGGTGAAGAACGCCACCATCAGGGGCGTCTGCAGGCTGGTGTCGAGGCCGATGTCGAGCCTGCCGCGATCCCTGAGCAGCCAGACCAGGAAGGCGAAGCCGAAGCCGGCGATCACCGGCGACGGTACGCACAGACGTGTCAGCCAGCGGCTGCGCTTCTTCAATTGGCTGCCGAGGGCGAGCAGGAGCAGGGCGAGGGCGGTGGTGGACAGGGCGTCCAGGTGCAATGTCGGCATGGCGTGGCTCTATTGTTGTTGTGTGGGCGAAAGGGCGATCAGTTGACCAGGCTGTCGACCAGGCGCGCGGCGATCCGGGCGGTGCGCTGGTCGCTATCGAGTTGCGGGTTGAGTTCGGCGATGTCGGCCAGGCGCAGCTTGCCGCTGGCCTTGGCGCGGCGGACCAGGTGCTCCACCACCGGCATCTCCACGCCGTGCGCCGAGGGCGCGCTGACGCCGGGCGCCTGGGCGGCCGGGAGTACGTCGAGGCAAACGGTCAGGTAGAGGTGGTCGACGGATTGCAGGAAGCCGTCGAGGAAGGCTTCGCTGCGTTCCAGGTTCCACGGCTGCAACTGACGGTCCAGCAGGTAGCGCACACCCAGGCGCTGGGCCTGGTCGAACAGCGCCGCGGTGTTGCTCAGGCGGCTGATGCCCAGGCAGCAGTAGGCGAACGGCCAGTCGCTGGCCTGGCAGAGTTCGGCGATCTGGCGGAACGGCGTGCCGGAGCTGGCCCGTTCGGCGTGGCGCAGGTCGAAATGCGCGTCGAAATTGAGGATACCGATGCGCGGCAGGCGCTCATGCCGACTCAAGTGGCGGGCGAGGCCGGCGAAGCTGGCGTAGGCGATTTCGTGGCCGCCGCCCAGTCCGACCACCCGGTGGCCGCGCGCGAGCAGGTCGGCGACGCGTTGCGCGTAGCATTCCTGGGCGGCTTCCAGATCGTCGCCGGCGACTATGTCGCCGGCGTCGTAGATCGCTTGCTCGCCGTGCCAGGCCAGGTTGGCCAGCGCGCGACGCAAGGCTGGCGGTCCGTGGCGCGCGCCCTGGCGACCCTGGTTGCGGCGCACGCCTTCGTCGCTGGCGAAACCGAGCAGCACGCTGGCCGCTTCGGCGTCGTCTGCGTAGGGACGCATCCATTGGTGCCAGCGCCGCGCGTCGGCGCCTTCCTGGCTATCGATCCGGCCTTGCCAGAGGCTCATGTCGGGGGCGGGGTACATCGAAACTCCTGTCGGTCAGTCCAGCCGCGCGGAAAGTCGCGCGGCGGCGTCGAGGGTCCATTGCCGCAAGCGTTCGCTGCGCGACTGGGCGCGCAAGGCGGGGGCCATCAGGCTGAGGGCGCCGTGCAGGCGCTGGCGGCTGTCCAGCAGCGGTACGCTGATGCCCCAGACGCCTTCGTCGATCTCGCCCTGGCTGACGGCGTAGCCCTGTTCGCGGATCAGCCGGAGTTCCTGCTCCAGCTTGTCGATACGCTCGGCGGAGAGTTCCTGGGCGAGGTACAGCTCCTCGCGCCGTTCGTCCTCCAGGTGCGCCAGCAGGGCTTTGGCCGAGGCGCCATGCAACAGCGGCTGCGCCAGCCCTTTCTGGTAGCAGCAGCGCAGCGGCTGCGGACTGTCGAACAGTTCCAGGCAGATCGCCTGCTGGTTGCTGGCCACCATCAGCGCCACGCTCTCCTGGCTCAGGTCGGCCAGGCGCTTGAGTTCCGGTTTGGCGAGACCGATCAGCGAGGCCTCGCGATCGAATTTCTTCGCCAGTTGCAGGCAGGCCGGGCCGGGCAGGTAGCGGCCCTGGCCGGCCTGTTCTTCGGCCAGGCCCCAGCGCAACAGGGTCTTCAGGTGCCGGTAGGTGCTGCTCAGCGGCTGCTCCAGGGTCAGCGACAGCTCCTTGGCAGACAGGGCTTCGGGAGCCTGGCCGAGGGCAATGAGGATCTGCAGCAGGCGATCGGTGGGGGAATGCTTCGACATGGGAACTCCTTGACCCACAGGGTGAAGGCGATTTCCCGGAAAATGAAACCACTTTCCCACTCAGTGGGAAAAATATGCAAAAAGAATGGGAAGTTCCGGACGGGAAGAGGGAAGGGAAGGACAGGGCAGCCTCGCCGGGCGGCGAGGCTGCCGGGGAATCACTGGGCGTCGAAGGCCTGGCCGTTGACGCCGGCGCTGTCCGGCCCCATGAGGTACAGGTAGACCGGCATGATCTCCTCGCCGGTGGGGTTGTTCAGCGGGTTTTCCCCAGGGTAGGCGAGGGCGCGCATACTGGTGCGGGTGGCGCCGGGGTTGACGCTGTTGGCGCGGATCGCGCTGGTACCGTCGAGTTCGTCGGCAAGGGTCTGCATCATGCCCTCGGTGGCGAACTTCGATACCGAATAGGCGCCCCAGTAGGCGCGGCCCTTCCGGCCCACGCTGCTCGAGGTAAAGATGATCGAGGCGTCGCTGGAGAGCTTCATCAGCGGCAGCATGGCGGTGGTCAGCATGAACATGGCATTGACGTTCACCTGCATCACGCGCATGAAGTTCTCCCCGGAAATCTGCTGCATCGGCGAGCGCGGACCGAGGATCGAAGCGTTGTGCAGCAGGCCGTCGATGCGGCCGAACTCGTTCTCCAGGGTTGCCGCCAGTTCCTCGAACTGGTGCGGCTGGGCGGTCTCCAGGTTGAACGGGATCACGGCGGCCTGCGGATGGCCGGCGGCCTCGATGGCGTCGTAGACCTCGTTCAGGTACTCCTCGGTCTTGCCCAGCAGCAGCACGGTGGCGCCGTGGGCGGCGAAGGTCTTGGCGGCGGCGGCGCCGATGCCGCGGCCGGCGCCGGTGACCAGGATCACGCGGTCTTTCAGCAGGTCGGGGCGGGCGGAGTACTGGAACATGTCGAATCCTTTGAATGCATGACCCGCCTGGCGGCGGGTCGTTGTCTGTCGGCGGCGCTGCGGATCAGCAGTCGCAGAGCGCGCGGTCGAGAACGTCGATGAGTTCGCGCGGGTGGTCGACGATCACGTCGGCGCCCCAGTGCGCGGGGTTGTCTTCAGGGTGGATGTAGCCGTAGCGCACCGCCGCGGTCTTGGTCCCGGCGTCGCGGCCGGATTCGATGTCGCGCAGGTCGTCGCCGATGAACAGCACCCTCGACGGATCGATGCCGAGCTGGCTACAGGCCAGTAGCAGCGGCTCGGGATCGGGCTTGCTGCGGGTCACGTGGTCCGGACAGACCAGCACCCTGGAACGCTCGGCGTAGCCCAGGCGCTGCATGATCGGTTCGGCGAAGCGCACCGGCTTGTTGGTCACCACGCCCCAGATCAACCCGGCTTTCTCGATCGCCGCGAGCAGTTCGGGGATGCCGTCGTAGGGCCGGCTGAGAACCGCGCAATGCTCCTGGTAGCGGTCGAGGAACTCCTGGCGCAGGGGTTCCAGTTCCGGGCTGTCCAGCGACAGGCCGAAGGCCGCGGCAACCATCGCGCGCGCGCCGCCGGAGACCACGTCGCGCACCCGTTGCTCGTCCACCGGCGGCAGGCCGTGGGCGGCACGCATGGCCTGGGTGATGGCGATGAAGTCTGGCGCCGTGTCGAGCAGGGTGCCATCCATGTCGAACAGTACCGCTTTGAGCCGCATGCGCTTCACGCCTCCCGCTGGGTCTGGACCATGTAGTTGACGTCGACGTCGTTGGCCAGCTTGTAGTGCTTGGTCAGCGGGTTGTAGGTCAGGCCGATGATGTCCTTGACCTCGAGACCGGCCTCGCGCGACCAGGCGCCGAGTTCCGACGGACGGATGAACTTGCGGAAATCGTGGGTCCCGCGCGGCAGCAACTGGAGGATGTATTCCGCGCCGATCACCGCGAACAGGTAGGCCTTGGGATTGCGGTTGATGGTCGAGAGGAATACCTGTCCGCCCGGC
The DNA here is from genome assembly GCF_001457615.1 of Pseudomonas aeruginosa. Classification (GTDB taxonomy): domain Bacteria; phylum Pseudomonadota; class Gammaproteobacteria; order Pseudomonadales; family Pseudomonadaceae; genus Pseudomonas; species Pseudomonas aeruginosa. Next base: position 1,930,951 of record NZ_LN831024.1, read on the forward strand.
TTGACCAGGCGGTGGCAGGCGCGGATCACCGAGGCCGGGTCCGGCACGTGTTCGAGCATCTCCAGGCAGGTGACCACGTCGAATTGCCCGGGCATTTCCTCGGCCATCTGCTCGGCGGTGATCTGCCGGTAGTCGACGGCGACGCCGGATTCCAGCTGGTGCAGGCGCGCCACCGCGAGCGGCGCTTCGCCCATGTCGATGCCGGTGACGCTGGCGCCGCGCTGGGCCATGGCTTCGCTGAGGATGCCGCCGCCGCAACCGATGTCGAGCACCTTCTTGCCGGCCAGGCCGGCGCGCTCGTCGATCCAGTTGACGCGCAGCGGGTTGATGTCGTGGAGCGGCTTGAACTCGCTCTCGCGGTCCCACCAGCGATGGGCCAGTGCCTCGAATTTGGCGATCTCGGCGTGGTCGACGTTGCTCATAATCGTTCCCGTTGAAGAGTGAAGCCTTTGGGGGAAGGGCCGCGGCGGCGGAATCCAATCCTTCATGTTGCCAGCTTTGGCGGAGGGATGGGGCCGGCGGCGGTTCGCCTTCCTATGTCAGTTTGTCGCAGCGGGGCGGCCCGCCGCGGTTCAGGACCTGTCGCTGGCGGCGATCTTCGCCCCCCATTCGCGGGCCCTGGCGATCAGGCGCTGTTCGTCGTGACGGAGCAGGCGGCCGTCGTCGAGGAGTTGCCTGCCGCCGACCCAGACGTGCCGCACGCAGTCGCGGCCGCTGGCATAGATAAGTTGCGAAACCGGGTCGTAGACCGGTTGCTGGGCCAGGCCGGACAGGTCGAAGGCCACCAGGTCGGCGGCCTTGCCGGCTTCCAGGGAGCCGATCAGGCGCTCCAGGCCAAGCGCGCGGGCGCCGTTCAGGGTGGCCATGCGCAGCGCGCGGTGGGCGTCGAGGGCGGTGGCCTGGCCGTACACGGCCTTGGCCAGCAGCGCCGCGGTGCGGGTCTCGCCGAGCAGGTCGAGATCGTTGTTGCTCGCCGCGCCGTCGGTGCCGATGGCTACGTTGACCCCGGCCTGCCAGAGTTTTTCCACCGGGCAGAAGCCGCTGGCCAGCTTGAGGTTGGATTCCGGGCAGTGGATCACCGAGCTGTTGGTTTCCACCAGCATCGCCAGGTCGTCGTCGTCCACCTGGGTCATGTGCACCGCCTGGAAGCGTGGGCCGAGCAGGCCGAGGCGGTGCAGGCGGGCCAGCGGGCGCTCGCCGTTGCGCTCCGTGGCCTGCTCCACCTCGAAGGCGGTCTCGTGGACGTGCATCTGGATGCTGGCGTCGAGTTCCTCGGTGAGCACCAGGATCTGCTCCAGCTTGTCGTCGCTCACCGTATAAGGAGCGTGCGGGCCGAAGGCGATGCGGATGCGCGGGTGGTGCTTGAGGTCGTCGAACAGCGCCATGCCCTGGCGGATCGCCTCGGCGCTGTCGCGGGCGCCGGGGATCGGGAAGTCCAGTACAGGGATCGCCACCTGGGCGCGGACCCCGCTGTCATGGACCACGCCGCAGATGGCCTGTGGATAGAAGTACATGTCGGAGAAACAGGTGATGCCGCCCTTTACCTGTTCGGCGATGGCCAGCTCCGTGCCGTCGCGGATGAAATCCTCGCTGACCCATTGGCCTTCGGCCGGCCAGATGTGGTCCTGCAGCCAGGTCATCAGCGGCAGGTCGTCGGCGAGACCGCGGAACAGACTCATCGCCGAATGGCCGTGGGCGTTGACCAGACCGGGGGCGAGCAGCATGCCCGGCAATTCGCGGATTTCCGTGGCGCCATGGCGCATGGCCTGCTCGCGCGGCGCGACCAGGGCTATCTGGCCGTCGCGGATGCCCAGCGCGTGGTCGCGCAGCACCACCCCGGCGGGCTCCACGGGGACGATCCAGGTCGGCAGCAGGAGGAGGTCGAAGGGGTTACGGACGTTGGGCATGGCGGCGCATCCTGGGCGCAGAGCGGGAAGCCGGAAGTATACCCGAGCGTCCGCGGCTGGGGCTCGTTATAATCCGCAGCTTTTCCGTGATTCAGCGAGAGGTGTGTGCATGCGAGAGCGACTGCTGGCGGCCGAGCGGGTCAAGGCGATCGAGTGGCGGGACGGTACGCTGCGGTTGCTGGATCAGCGCCTGCTGCCCCAGGAGGAGGTCTGGCTCGAACACGAGTCGGCGGCCGAGGTGGCCAAGGCCATTCGCGATATGGTCGTGCGCGGCGCGCCGGCCATCGGCATCAGCGCCGCCTACGGCATCGTCCTTGGCGCCCGCGCGCGCCTGGCGCAGGGCGGCGACTGGCGCGCCGCGCTGGAGGAGGACTTCCGCCTGCTGGCCGACTCGCGACCCACGGCGGTCAACCTGTTCTGGGCGCTGAACCGCATGCGCGACCGTCTGGAGCGAATGAAAGAGGGCGACCAGCCGCTGGCGGTGCTGGAAGCCGAGGCGATCTCCATCCATGAAAGCGACCGCGAGGCCAACCTGACCATGGCCCAGTTGGGCATGGAGCTGATCCGCAAGCAGCAGGGCAGCCCGCAGAACATCCTCACCCACTGCAATACCGGCGCCCTGGCGACCGGCGGGTTCGGCACCGCGCTGGGGGTGATCCGCGCCGCGCACCTGGAAGGCCTGGTCAATCGCATCTACGCCGACGAAACCCGGCCCTGGCTCCAGGGCTCGCGACTGACCGCCTGGGAGCTGGCCAACGAAGGCATCCCGGTCAGCCTGAACGTGGATTCGGCCGCCGCGCACCTGATGAAGACCGAAAACATCACCTGGGTCATCGTCGGCGCCGACCGCATCACCGCCAATGGCGATGTCGCCAACAAGATCGGCACCTACCAGCTGGCGGTCAACGCCATGCACCACGGCGTGCGCTTCATGGTGGTGGCGCCGAGTTCGACCATCGACATGAACCTGGAGAGCGGCGAGGACATCCCGATCGAAGAGCGCGACGGTCGCGAACTGCTGGAAATCGGCGGGCGACGGGTGGCGGCCGAGGTCGATGCCTACAATCCGGTATTCGACGTGACCCCGGCGGACCTTATCGATGCCATCGTGACCGAGCGTGGCGTCGTCGAGCGTCCCGACGCCGAGCGCATGGCCGCCCTGATGAGCCGCAAGCGCCTGCATTGAACGAGGCGACTGGAGGTCGTCCCCGCCAGGGCCTTTGCCTTGGGCTGGGGCGTGGGCTGTGGTAAGCTCCGACGGTTATTCGAGCGCCCCGCGGAGGGGCCTCGAGAGTGCGCGAATCCTTGACTCAAGTCGTTGATTTGTAGTGAGTTGGCGCTGCTCGGGCATGCGCCGACCTACTTCGTTTGCCTCAGGATCGAGGCGGCGAAGTTCCACCAGAAAAAGGAACCAGGCTTCTCATGGGCGAACTGGCCAAAGAAATTCTCCCGGTCAATATCGAAGACGAGCTGAAACAGTCCTATCTCGACTACGCGATGAGCGTGATCGTCGGGCGGGCCCTGCCGGATGCACGTGACGGCCTGAAGCCGGTGCACCGCCGTGTGCTTTATGCCATGAGCGAGCTGGGCAACGACTGGAACAAGCCCTACAAGAAATCCGCCCGTGTGGTCGGCGACGTGATCGGTAAGTACCACCCGCACGGCGACACCGCGGTCTACGACACCATCGTGCGCATGGCGCAGCCGTTCTCGCTGCGCTACATGCTGGTAGACGGCCAGGGCAACTTCGGTTCGGTGGACGGCGACAACGCCGCAGCCATGCGATACACCGAAGTGCGCATGGCCAAGCTGGCCCATGAACTGCTGGCGGACCTGGAAAAGGAAACCGTCGACTGGGTGCCCAACTACGATGGCACCGAGCAGATCCCGGCGGTCATGCCGACCAAGATTCCCAACCTGCTGGTCAACGGTTCCAGCGGTATCGCCGTGGGTATGGCGACCAACATCCCGCCGCACAACCTCGGCGAAGTGATCGACGGCTGCCTGGCGCTGATGGACAACCCCGACCTGACCGTCGATGAGCTGATGCAGTACATCCCCGGTCCGGACTTCCCCACCGCCGGCATCATCAACGGCCGCGCCGGGATCATCGAGGCCTACCGCACCGGTCGCGGGCGCATCTACATCCGTGCCCGCGCCGTCGTCGAGGAGATGGAGAAGGGCGGCGGTCGCGAGCAGATCATCATCACCGAGCTGCCGTACCAGTTGAACAAGGCGCGGTTGATCGAAAAGATCGCCGAGCTGGTGAAAGAGAAGAAGATCGAGGGTATTTCCGAGCTGCGCGACGAGTCCGACAAGGACGGCATGCGCGTGGTCATCGAGCTGCGTCGCGGCGAGGTGGGCGAGGTGGTCCTCAACAACCTCTATGCCCAGACCCAGCTGCAGAGCGTGTTCGGCATCAACGTGGTGGCCCTGGTCGACGGCCAGCCGCGCACGCTGAACCTGAAGGACATGCTCGAAGTGTTCGTCCGCCACCGCCGCGAAGTGGTGACCCGGCGTACCGTCTACGAGCTGCGCAAGGCCCGCGAGCGCGGGCACATCCTGGAAGGCCAGGCGGTCGCCCTGTCGAACATCGACCCGGTGATCGAGCTGATCAAGAGTTCGCCGACCCCGGCCGAGGCCAAGGAACGCCTGATCGCCACTGCCTGGGAGTCCAGCGCGGTGGAAGCGATGGTCGAGCGTGCCGGCGCCGACGCCTGTCGCCCGGAAGACCTGGATCCGCAGTACGGCCTGCGCGACGGCAAGTACTACCTGTCGCCGGAACAGGCCCAGGCGATCCTCGAGCTGCGCCTGCATCGCCTGACCGGCCTGGAGCACGAGAAGCTGCTCTCCGAATACCAGGAAATCCTCAACCTGATCGGCGAGTTGATCCGCATCCTGACCAACCCGGCGCGCCTGATGGAGGTGATCCGTGAGGAGCTGGAAGCGGTCAAGGCCGAATTCGGCGATGCTCGCCGCACCGAGATCGTGGCTTCCCAGGTCGACCTGACCATCGCCGACCTGATCACCGAGGAAGACCGCGTGGTGACCATCTCCCACGGCGGCTACGCCAAGTCCCAGCCGCTGGCCGCCTACCAGGCGCAGCGTCGCGGTGGCAAAGGCAAGTCCGCCACCGGGATGAAGGACGAGGACTACATCGAACACCTGCTGGTGGCCAACAGCCATGCGACCCTCCTGCTGTTCTCCAGCAAGGGCAAGGTGTACTGGCTGCGTACCTTCGAGATTCCGGAAGCCTCGCGTACCGCGCGTGGCCGGCCGTTGGTGAACCTGCTGCCGCTGGACGAGGGCGAGCGGATCACCGCGATGTTGCAGATCGACCTGGAGGCGCTGCAGCAGAACGGCGGTGCCGATGACGACCTCGACGAAGCCGAAGGCGCGGTGCTCGAGGGCGAGGTGGTCGAGGCCGCCGAGGTCGAGGAAGTCGAGGGCGAGACCGCCGAGCTGGTGGCCGAGCCGACCGGCGCCTACATCTTCATGGCCACCGCCTTCGGTACCGTGAAGAAGACCCCGCTGGTGCAGTTCAGCCGTCCGCGCAGCAGCGGCCTGATCGCGCTCAAGCTGGAAGAGGGCGACACCCTGATCGCCGCCGCGATCACCGATGGCGCCAAGGAAGTCATGCTGTTCTCCAGCGCCGGCAAGGTGATCCGCTTCGCCGAGAGCGTGGTGCGCATCATGGGCCGCAACGCCCGCGGCGTACGTGGCATGCGCCTGGGCAAGGGGCAGCAGCTGATCTCCATGCTGATTCCGGAGTCCGGGGCGCAGATCCTCACCGCCTCCGAGCGCGGCTTCGGCAAGCGTACCCCGCTGAGCAAGTTCCCGCGTCGCGGCCGCGGCGGCCAGGGGGTGATCGCCATGGTCACCAACGAGCGCAACGGCGCGCTGATCGCCGCGGTACAGGTCCAGGAAGGCGAGGAGATCATGCTGATTTCCGACCAGGGCACCCTGGTGCGGACGCGTGTCGACGAAGTCTCCCTGTCCGGCCGCAATACCCAGGGCGTAACCCTGATCAAGCTCGCCAGCGACGAGGTACTGGTCGGTCTGGAGCGTGTCCAGGAGCCGTCGGGCGGAGATGACGAGGACCTGCCCGAGGGCGAGGAAGCTGCCGAATCTCTGGGCGAGTCGGCCGAGTCCGAGTCCGAGCCCGCGGCGGAAGCGGAAGGCAACGAAGAGTAAGGCTCGGGGCGGGCGCCTGCGCCCGCCCGGCCGATGACCTCGGCGGATAACTCACGGCTATCCGCCCTACCTATAGCGAGAGTGGATGTGAGCAAGCGAGCCTTCAATTTCTGCGCCGGTCCCGCGGCGCTTCCCGACGCAGTTCTGCAACGTGCCCAGGCCGAGCTTCTCGACTGGCGGGGCAAGGGCCTTTCGGTCATGGAAATGAGCCACCGTAGTGATGACTACGTGGCCATCGCCAGCAAGGCCGAGCAGGACCTGCGCGACCTGCTCGACATTCCCTCGGACTACAAGGTGCTGTTCCTGCAGGGCGGCGCCAGCCAGCAGTTCGCCGAGATTCCGCTGAACCTGCTGCCCGAAGATGGCGTCGCCGACTATATCGATACCGGTATCTGGTCGAAGAAGGCCATCGAGGAGGCTCGTCGCTATGGCACCGTGAATGTCGCGGCCAGCGCCAAGGAGTACGACTACTTCGCCATTCCGGGTCAGAACGAGTGGACGCTGACCAAGGACGCGGCCTATGTGCACTACGCCTCCAACGAGACCATCGGCGGCCTCGAGTTCGACTGGATTCCCGAGACCGGCGACGTGCCGCTGGTCACCGACATGTCCTCCGACATCCTCTCGCGCCCGCTCGACGTGTCCCGCTTCGGCCTGATCTATGCCGGGGCGCAGAAGAACATCGGCCCGTCCGGCCTGGTGGTGGTGATCGTTCGCGAAGACCTGCTCGGCCGCGCCCGCAGCGTCTGCCCGACCATGCTCAACTACAAGATCGCTGCGGACAACGGTTCCATGTACAACACCCCGGCGACCTACTCCTGGTACCTGTCCGGCCTGGTCTTCGAATGGCTGAAGGAGCAGGGCGGGGTGACCGCGATGGAGCAGCGCAACCGCGCCAAGAAGGACCTGCTGTACAAGACCATCGATGCCAGCGACTTCTACACCAACCCGATCCAGCCGAGCGCCCGCTCCTGGATGAACGTGCCGTTCCGCCTGGCCGACGAGCGTCTCGACAAGCCGTTCCTGGAAGGCGCCGAGGCGCGCGGGCTGCTCAACCTGAAAGGCCACCGCTCGGTCGGCGGCATGCGCGCTTCCATCTACAACGCCCTTGGCCTGGACGCGGTCGAGGCGCTGGTCGCATACATGGCGGAGTTCGAGAAGGAGCACGGCTGATGGCGGACCAGGACCAGCTCAAGGCCTTGCGCCTGCGCATCGACAGCCTCGACGAGAAGTTGCTCGAGCTGATCAGCGAGCGTGCCCGTTGCGCCCAGGACGTGGCGCGAGTGAAGACCCAGACCCTGGGCGAGGGCGAGGCGCCGGTGTTCTACCGTCCCGAGCGCGAAGCCTGGGTGCTCAAGCACATCATGCAATTGAACAAGGGGCCGCTGGACAACGAAGAGGTCGCGCGGCTGTTCCGCGAGATCATGTCGTCCTGCCTGGCGCTCGAGCAGCCGCTGAAAGTGGCCTATCTCGGACCCGAGGGCACCTTTACCCAGGCCGCGGCACTCAAGCATTTCGGCAACGCGGTGATCAGTACGCCGATGGCGGCGATCGACGAGGTGTTCCGCGAGGTCGCCGCCGGCGCGGTGAACTTCGGCGTGGTGCCTGTGGAAAACTCCACCGAGGGGGCGGTCAACCATACCCTCGACAGCTTCCTTGAGCACGACATGGTGATCTGCGGCGAAGTCGAGTTGCGTATCCACCATCACCTGCTGGTCGGCGAAACCACCAAGACCGACAACATCACCCGGATCTATTCCCATGCCCAATCCCTCGCGCAATGTCGCAAGTGGCTGGACTCGCACTACCCGAGCGTCGAGCGGGTGGCGGTGTCGAGCAACGCCGACGCGGCCAAGCGGGTGAAGAGCGAGTGGAATTCGGCAGCGATCGCCGGCGACATGGCGGCCAGCCTGTACGACCTGAGCAAGCTGCACGAGAAGATCGAGGACCGCCCGGACAACTCCACGCGCTTCCTGATCATCGGCAACCAGGAGGTGCCGCCGACCGGCGACGACAAGACCTCGATCATCGTTTCCATGCGCAACAAGCCGGGGGCCCTGCACGAGCTGCTGGTACCGTTCCACAACAATGGTATCGACCTGACCCGCATCGAAACCCGCCCGTCGCGCAGCGGCAAATGGACCTACGTGTTCTTCATCGATTTCGTCGGCCACCATAAAGAACCGCTGATCAAGGACGTCCTGGAGAAGATCGGCCAGGAAGCCGTCGCCCTGAAGGTCCTGGGCTCCTATCCGAAAGCGGTGCTCTGAGCGCGCTGTCATTCCGAAGAGACGGGTCATCGATGAATGCCCCGTCCCGCGTCGAGGCTGAACTATCCATGTCCGATTTCCTTGCCCTGGCCCAGCCGGGGGTGCAAAAGCTGTCGCCCTACGTCCCTGGCAAGCCGGTGGACGAACTGGCCCGCGAGCTGGGCATCGACCCTGCGGCGATCGTCAAGCTCGCCAGCAACGAGAACCCGCTGGGTGCGAGCCCAAAGGCGCTGGAGGCTATCCGCGCCGAACTGGCGGAACTGACCCGTTATCCTGACGGCAACGGTTTCGAACTCAAGCGCAAGCTGGCCGAGCGTTGCGCGGTGGATGCGGCGCAGGTGACCCTGGGCAACGGCTCCAACGACATTCTCGACCTGGTCGCCCGTGCCTACCTCGCGCCTGGTCTGAACGCCGTGTTCAGCGAACATGCCTTCGCCGTCTACCCGATCGCCACCCAGGCCGTGGGCGCCGAGGGGCGGGCGGTCAAGGCGCGCGCCTGGGGGCATGACCTGGAAGCGATGCTCGCCGCCATCGATGGGCAAACTCGCGTGGTGTTCGTCGCCAATCCGAACAACCCGACCGGGACCTGGTTCGGTGCGGACGCCCTGGAGCGGTTCCTCGCCCAGGTGCCGGCGGAGGTGCTGGTGGTGCTGGACGAGGCCTATATCGAATACGCCGAGGGCGATGAGCTGCCCGATGGCCTGGACTACCTGGCGCGGCACCCCAACCTGCTGGTCTCGCGGACCTTCTCCAAGGCCTATGGCCTGGCTTCGCTGCGGGTCGGCTACGCGCTTTCGAGCAAGGCGGTGGCCGATGTGCTCAACCGCGTGCGCCAGCCGTTCAATGTCAATAGCCTGGCCCTGGCGGCTGCCTACGCGGCGCTGGACGACCATGACTACCTGGCGCAGAGTCGCCGCCTAAACGATTCCGGCATGGCGCAGCTGGAGGATGGCTTCCACGCGTTGGGCCTGTCCTGGATTCCCTCGAAGGGCAACTTCATCGCCGTGGATCTGGCTCGCGATGCCGGTCCGGTCTACCAGGCGCTGCTGCGCGAAGGTGTGATCGTGCGTCCGGTGGCTGGCTACGGGATGCCGACCTTCCTGCGCGTCTCCATCGGGCTGCCGGAAGAGAACGATCGTTTCCTCCAGGCGCTGGGCAAGGTGCTGGCGCATGACTGAGGTCACGCCGCTGCAACAGTCGACCCCTAAGCTGGGCCGCCTGGTGGTGGTGGGGCTGGGCCTGATTGGCGGCTCCTTCGCCAAGGGGTTGCGGAGCAAAGGGTTGTTCCGGGAAGTGGTCGGCGTGGATCGGGATGCCGAGTCTTGCCGCCTGGCGGTGGAGCTCGGCGTGGTCGACCGTTGCGAGGAGGATCTTGGCCGCGCCTGCGTCGGCGCCGACGTGATCCAGTTGGCGGTGCCGATCCTGGCGATGGAGCGGGTGCTGGCCGACCTGGCGAAGCTCGACCTGGGCAAGGCTGTATTGACCGACGTTGGCAGCGCCAAGGGCAATATCGTGCGTGCCGCGCGTGTCGCGTTCGGCGGGATGCCGCGGTACCTGGTACCGGGGCATCCGATCGCGGGTTCCGAGCAGAGCGGAGTGACCGCGGCGAAGGCGACCCTGTTCCGCCGGCACAAGGTGATTCTCACGCCCTCCGCGGAGACCGATGCCGACGCGCTGGCGCTGGTCGACAGCCTGTGGCGCGCGCTGGGCGCGGACGTCGAGCACATGGAGGTCGAGCATCACGACGAGGTTCTGGCGGCCACCAGCCACCTGCCTCACCTGCTGGCCTTCACCCTGGTCGACTCCCTGGCCAAGCGCAGCGAGAACCTGGAGATCTTCCGCTATGCCGCCGGCGGTTTCCGTGATTTCACGCGGATCGCCGGCAGCGACCCGGTGATGTGGCACGACATCTTTCTCGCCAATCGCGAGGCGGTGCTGCGTACACTGGATGTTTTTCGTGACGACCTCGACGCGCTGCGCGAGGCCGTCGACACTGGGGACGGGCACCAGTTGTTGGGCGTTTTCACGCGCGCCCGGGTAGCCCGTGAGCATTTCAGCAAAATCCTGGCCCGTCGGGCCTATGTGGACGCCATGCACAACAACGACCTGATTTATCTGGCCCAGCCGGGCGGCAGCCTGTCCGGAACCATCCGGGTACCGGGCGACAAGTCGATTTCCCATCGCTCGATCATGCTCGGCTCCCTGGCCGAAGGCACCACCGAAGTGGAGGGCTTCCTCGAGGGCGAGGACGCACTGGCAACCATCCAGGCGTTCCGCGACATGGGAGTGGTGATCGAGGGGCCGCAGAACGGCCGCGTCACCGTCCATGGCGTTGGCCTGCACGGCCTCAAGGCGCCGCCTGGGCCGATCTACCTGGGTAACTCCGGTACTTCCATGCGTCTGCTCAGCGGTCTGCTGGCGGCCCAGCCGTTCGACAGCACCCTGACCGGCGACGCTTCCCTTTCCAAGCGGCCGATGAATCGCGTAGCCAAGCCGCTGCGCGAGATGGGCGCGGTAATCGAGACGGGGCCGGAAGGCCGTCCGCCGATGACCATTCGCGGCGGCCAGCGCCTCACCGGTATGCATTACGACATGCCGATGGCCAGCGCCCAGGTGAAGTCCTGCCTGTTGCTCGCCGGGCTCTACGCCGCGGGTGAGACCTCGGTCACCGAGCCGGCGCCGACCCGCGACCACACCGAGCGCATGCTGCGCGGCTTCGGCTATCCGGTGGAGGTCGAGGGCAGCACCGCCAAGGTCGAATCCGGGCACAAGTTGAGCGCCACCCATATCGAGGTCCCGGCCGATATTTCCTCGGCAGCCTTCTTCCTGGTTGCCGCCAGTATCGCCGAGGGTTCGGAACTGGTCCTGCAGCACGTCGGCATCAACCCGACGCGCGTCGGCGTCATCGAGATCCTGCGCCTGATGGGTGGTGACCTGAGCCTGGAAAACCAGCGCGAGGTCGGCGGCGAGCCGGTCGCCGACATCCGCGTGCGCTCCGCGCGGCTCAAGGGCATCGACATTCCCGAGGACCTGGTGCCACTGGCCATCGACGAGTTCCCGGTACTCTTCGTGGCTGCCGCCTGCGCCGAGGGGCGCACCGTCCTGCGTGGCGCCGAAGAGCTGCGGGTCAAGGAGTCGGACCGTATCCAGGTCATGGCTGACGGCTTGAAGGCCCTGGGCGTGAAGGCCGAGCCGACCCCGGATGGCATCGTCATCGAGGGTGGTGCGTTCGGTGGCGGCGAAGTCTGGGCGCACGGCGACCACCGTATCGCCATGTCCTTCAGCGTCGCTTCGCTGCGCGCCAGCGGGCCGATCCGCATCCACGACTGCGCCAACGTCGCCACCTCCTTCCCCAACTTCCTCGCCCTGTGTGCCCAGACCGGTATCCGGGTCGCCGTGGAGAACAATTGATGAACGGCGCTGTACCGATGCTCGCCATCGATGGCCCCAGTGGCGCCGGCAAGGGCACGGTCGCCGGGCTGCTCGCCCGGCGCCTGGGCTGGAACCTGCTGGATTCCGGGGCGCTTTATCGGCTGTTGGCGTTCGCCGCGGTCAACCATGGTGTCGACCTGACCAATGAAGAGGCGCTGAAGGTTCTGGCTGCGCACCTCGATGTGCAGTTCGTCGCTGCCGATGGCAGCCATGGGCAGCGCATCATTCTCGAAGGCGAGGAAGTGACCGATGTGATCCGTACCGAGCAGGTCGGTGCCGGCGCCTCACAGGTCGCCGCCTTACCGGCCGTGCGCGATGCGTTGCTGCAGCGCCAGCGGGCGTTCCTCGAAGCGCCGGGGTTGGTGGCCGACGGCCGCGACATGGGCACCGTGGTGTTTCCCGATGCGCCTCTGAAGATCTTCCTCACCGCCTCGGCGGAGGAGCGTGCGCGTCGACGCTACCTGCAGTTGAAGGCGAAGGGCGCGGATGTCGACCAGTCTGCCTTGCTGGAAGAAATCCGCGAGCGCGACGAGCGCGACAGCCAGCGCGCGGTCGCGCCGCTGAAACCGGCCGATGACGCGATCCTGCTGGACTCCACCGAAATGAGCATCGAGGCGGTGGTCGAGACGATCATCCGGCATTGCGAGCGGCAGGGCTGGGACGTCTGAGGTTTCGGCGCGGGAATTGACGATACAGGGCCTGGTTGCTAATATTCCAGACCTTATGTTGTGGCGTTTTGCAGGTGCGGCGAGGGTTGCCTCCCGACTTGCCTGGCGCCATCGCAGAACAACCCAACTGGGCATTCCCATTCGGGAGTGCAATCAGAAGCTAGCAGGAAACCAGCAAATTGTCCTGCGGCTTCATTTAATGACTTGACCGCATTGGCTGGTGATGCGGAATCGGGCCCTTCCGGGCCTTTGACTACAGGTATGAACATGAGCGAAAGCTTCGCAGAACTCTTTGAAGAAAGTCTGAAATCCCTCGACATGCAGCCGGGTGCCATCATCACCGGCATCGTGGTCGACATCGATGGTGACTGGGTCACCGTCCATGCCGGTCTGAAATCCGAGGGCGTCATCCCGGTCGAGCAGTTCTACAACGAACAGGGCGAGCTGACCATCAAGGTGGGTGACGAAGTCCACGTCGCACTGGACGCGGTAGAAGACGGCTTTGGCGAGACCAAGCTGTCCCGCGAGAAAGCCAAGCGCGCCGAGAGCTGGATTGTTCTGGAAGCGGCTTTCGCTGCCGACGAAGTGGTCAAGGGCGTCATCAACGGCAAGGTCAAGGGCGGTTTCACCGTCGACGTCAACGGCATCCGCGCGTTCCTGCCGGGTTCGCTGGTCGACGTTCGTCCGGTTCGCGACACCACCCACCTGGAAGGCAAAGAGCTCGAGTTCAAGGTCATCAAGCTCGACCAGAAGCGCAACAACGTTGTCGTTTCCCGCCGCAGCGTCCTGGAAGCCGAGAACAGCGCCGAGCGTGAAGCTCTGCTGGAATCGCTGCAGGAAGGCCAGCAGGTCAAGGGTATCGTCAAGAACCTCACCGACTACGGCGCATTCGTGGACCTGGGCGGCGTAGACGGCCTGCTGCACATCACCGACATGGCCTGGAAGCGCATCAAGCATCCGTCCGAGATCGTCAACGTTGGCGACGAGATCGACGTCAAGGTCCTGAAGTTCGACCGCGAGCGCAACCGTGTATCCCTGGGCCTGAAGCAACTGGGCGAAGACCCGTGGGTTGCCATCAAGGCGCGTTACCCGGAAGGCACCCGCGTCATGGCCCGCGTCACCAACCTCACCGACTACGGCTGCTTCGCCGAGCTGGAAGAGGGCGTGGAAGGCCTGGTACACGTCTCCGAAATGGACTGGACCAACAAGAACATCCATCCGTCGAAAGTCGTCCAGGTTGGCGACGAAGTGGAAGTTCAGGTTCTGGACATCGACGAAGAGCGTCGTCGTATCTCCCTGGGTATCAAGCAGTGCAAATCCAACCCGTGGGAAGACTTCTCCAGCCAGTTCAACAAGGGTGACCGTATCTCCGGTACCATCAAGTCGATCACCGACTTCGGTATCTTCATCGGTCTGGACGGCGGCATCGACGGCCTGGTCCACCTGTCCGACATCTCCTGGAACGAAGTCGGCGAAGAAGCCGTACGTCGCTTCAAGAAGGGCGACGAGCTGGAAACCGTCATCCTGTCGGTCGATCCGGAGCGCGAGCGCATCTCCCTGGGCATCAAGCAGCTGGAAGACGATCCGTTCTCCAACTACGCGTCCCTGCACGAGAAAGGCAGCATCGTCCGCGGTACCGTGAAGGAAGTCGACGCCAAGGGCGCTGTCATCAGCCTGGGCGACGACATCGAAGGTATCCTGAAGGCTTCCGAAATCAGCCGTGACCGCGTCGAAGACGCGCGCAACGTCCTGAAGGAAGGCGAGGAAGTCGAAGCCAAGATCATCAGCATCGACCGCAAGAGCCGCGTCATCAGCCTCTCCGTCAAGTCCAAGGACGTCGACGACGAGAAGGACGCAATGAAAGAACTGCGTAAGCAGGAAGTAGAAAGCGCTGGTCCGACCACCATCGGTGATCTGATCCGTGCTCAGATGGAGAATCAGGGCTAAGTCCCTGATCCATCATGAAAAAGGGCGGCCTAGGCCGCCCTTTTTCGTTTTCCCCTTCTTGGACCTGTTCAAAGACTGATCAGCATGCTAAAAGAGACCTGAGCTGATCTAGCCGCTTGAAAAAGAAGGGAAAACCATGACCAAGTCGGAGTTGATCGAACGGATCGTTACCCATCAGGGGCAACTGTCCGCGAAGGATGTCGAGTTGGCAATCAAGACCATGCTGGAGCAAATGTCCCAGGCCCTGGCGACCGGGGACCGGATCGAGATCCGTGGTTTCGGCAGCTTTTCCTTGCACTACCGCGCCCCGCGCGTCGGTCGCAACCCCAAGACCGGGGAGTCGGTACGCCTCGACGGCAAGTTCGTGCCGCACTTCAAGCCGGGCAAGGAGTTGCGGGATCGGGTCAACGAGCCGGAGTGACTCTGGCAGATACGAGGTTTTTTCAATGCAATGGCTCGGGCGGATTTTGACTGCTGTGTTTGTGTTGGTGGTTGCGCTGGTGGTCCTGGTTTTCGTATTGGAAAATCAGAATAGCGTCAGCCTTGCCTTCCTTGGGTGGCACACTCCTGACGGTCCGCTTTCTCTCTTCGTGTCTCTGGCTTTCATCCTCGGTGGGCTCGGTGGGTTGTTGAGTGGGGCATTGCTTCGTTTGAGGGGGCGTCGACAAAAATCTCTTCGCTCTGAATCAACCTCTCTATAAGTTCGTCCCTTCCGAACTAATTGCGTGCCAGCTCCGCAGTGGGTCTCTTCTTGCTGAAAAGGGTTGCTGCCGGCGGGTCGTAACCTCTCGTGGAAGGTATCCTCTGGCCTGCTTGACCCCATTTTTCTGCTGTGGGCACTAATCTCTGACTGTCTTGTCTAACATACGTCCGTGCATCCTGAATCGCGAGCTAGGCTCTGTTATCAGCGATTGGTGCGCTGAAGGTGTTTGCGTCGTATCCCTATCTCCTGGAGTCGATGGTCGCGACCGTGCGGCTTGTAATCTCGTAGCATGCTGTCAAAATGCAGCAGCTTCCTGATGCATCTCCACGTCAGGAGGGGGGCTGCCGCATGATGACTCCTTAACCCAAGAATTGGATCCGTTGTGACAGAAAAAAATTTTCCCTCCTATAAAGCCAAGAGCGGCGAGTTCGATCTGATAGAGATTATGAGTGGGTTGTGGTCCCTGAGATGGCTGATTGCTTTGCTGGCAGTGTTGCCCGTGTTGTTGGCTATTGTTTATCTATTCATCACCAAGCCCGTCTATGAGGCTCGTGTCTCGACGCTGCCTCCTTCACTCAGCGATATAGCTGGTTTCAACTTGGGAAGATCGGAAAACGGGCTTCCCGCGTTTTCGGCAAATGGTGTCTATTCAATCTTCGTGCGAAATCTCCAGTCCGAAGAGACTCGCCGTCAGTTCTTTCGAGATGTATATATTCCTTCCTTGGAGGAGGGGGCTTCTGTTGGTTCGCGGGATCAGCTTTATGCGCTTCTCATGAATTCGGTAACTATTCAGAAGCCTAGCAAAGAGGATAGCGAGCGCTACACTGTCGTCATCGAGCGGCATGATCCTTCGCAGGCGGCGGAGTGGGGCGAGAAATATATAGGAATTGCAGTCAAGCGTTCCATGCAGGAAATGCAAGAAGGAGTACGCCGCGAGTTTCAAGTGAAGAATCGCAATATACAGCAACAGATCGACATCTTGCGTGAAACTGCGAAGGCTCGCCGTGAAGATCGTATCTCTCGACTGAAAGAGGCGTTGCGCGTTGCGGAGGCCTTGAAGCTGGAAAATCCTCCGTTGATAGAAGGGCAGGTTGATCAACAGCTTTCCTCCATCATGGAAGGCGGACTGATGTACATGCGTGGTGCCAAGGCTATTCGGGCAGAAATAAAAACGCTGCAAGATCGTGTCTCCGATGATCCTTTCATTCCCGCATTACGAGGCTTGCAGGAGAAGTATGCTCTTCTGGAGGGGCTGACGCTGAATCTCGATAAAGTCGCTGTTTTTCGTCAGGATGGTACGATAGAGGTGCCAGATGATCCCGTCCGTCCAAGAAAAGGCATAGTGCTTATCCTAAGCATGCTTGCCGGTGGTTTTTTGGGGGTTGCGGTGGCTCTAGCCATCCTTATGGTGAGAGGTGGGTTTAGGCGCACGGTCGATGCTGCATGAGTTTTTTGCTTGTAGGGTCGGCAGAAGTTTATAGTCAATGGGATTTTCAGTTTTCAATCCATCGGATTTTGGTTGAGAACTGTTTTACATGAAGTGAGGTGCGCGTTAAATGAAGGATCTGAAGGTTGCAGTTGTTGGGCTAGGCTATGTTGGTCTTCCGCTTGCTGTTGAATTTGGTAAAAAACGAACCGTTGTCGGTTTCGATATCAATCAGGGGCGAATCTCTGAACTGCGGCAAGGCATTGACTCTACTCTTGAAGTAGATGCGGCTGAGTTGAAAGAAGCGTCCGAACTGAGCTTTACTTTCAATCTTCAGGACTTGCAAAAGTGCAATGTTTTCATTGTGACGGTTCCTACACCTATTGATGAACATAAGCAACCCGACCTCACCCCTCTTGTAAAGGCCTCGGAGAGCATCGGAAAGGTTCTGAAGAAGGGCGATATTGTAATTTATGAGTCTACCGTTTACCCGGGAGCGACGGAAGAAGACTGCGTACCTGTTCTGGAAAAATTTTCCGGGCTGAGGTTTAACGAGGACTTCTTCGCCGGTTATAGCCCCGAGCGCATCAATCCCGGCGATAAGGAACATCGGGTCTCTTCGATCAAGAAGGTCACTTCCGGCTCTACGCCGGAGATCGCGGAGTTGGTTGACTCCCTGTATAGAGAAATCATCACTGCCGGTACTCACAAGGCGAGCAGCATTAAAGTCGCTGAGGCTGCCAAGGTGATCGAAAATACGCAGCGAGATCTCAATATTGCTCTGATCAACGAACTCGCCATCATTTTCAATCGAATGGGTATCGATACCGAGGCGGTCCTCAAGGCTGCCGGCACGAAATGGAATTTCATGCCGTTCCGCCCGGGCCTAGTCGGCGGTCATTGCATCGGAGTCGATCCATATTATCTGACTCATAAAGCCCAGAGTATTGGCTATCATCCAGAGATCATCCTGGCTGGCCGCCGTTTGAATGACGGTATGGGTGCCTATGTCGTTTCGCAACTGGTCAAGGCTATGCTCAAGCGTCGTATCCACGTGGACGGTGCTCGCGTTCTGCTTATGGGGCTTACATTCAAGGAAAATTGTCCAGACCTCCGCAATACCAAAGTCGTCGATATTGTCCGTGAGTTGGCGGAATACAACATACAGGTTGATGTTTTTGATCCTTGGGTGAGCGCCGAAGATGCCATGCATGAGTATGGGATTACTCCAGTCGGTACGCCATCCCATGGCGCTTATGATGGAATTATCCTTGCGGTCGCGCACAGTGAATTCAAAAATATGGGCGCAGAAAATATACGAAAGTTAGGGAAGGCTGAGCATGTTCTCTATGATCTGAAATATCTACTCGATGAAGATAAGTCTGATCTACGCCTGTAAGATCAGTTGTAAGCTTTGTGAGTAGACGAGAGGGAATATGATGAGTCGTTATGAAGAGCTAAGAAAGGAATTGCCGGCGCAGCCGAAAGTCTGGCTGATTACAGGTGTGGCGGGCTTTATTGGCTCTAATCTTCTTGAGACTTTGCTAAAACTTGATCAGAAGGTTGTCGGTCTGGATAATTTTGCTACTGGTCATCAGCGGAACCTGGACGAAGTGCGGTCCTTGGTTAGCGAGAAGCAATGGTCAAATTTTAAATTTATTCAAGGTGATATTCGCAATCTGGATGATTGCAATAACGCCTGTGCAGGTGTTGATTACGTTTTACATCAAGCTGCCTTGGGTTCGGTACCGCGTTCTATTAACGATCCGATCACCTCCAATGCAACGAACATCGATGGTTTCTTGAATATGCTGATTGCAGCCAGAGATGCCAAGGTGCAGAGTTTCACTTATGCGGCAAGTAGCTCTACCTATGGAGATCATCCTGGTTTACCGAAGGTGGAGGATACTATAGGTAAGCCTCTTTCCCCTTATGCGGTTACCAAATATGTGAATGAGCTTTATGCCGATGTGTTTTCGCGCTGCTACGGCTTTTCGACCATTGGGCTTCGTTATTTCAATGTGTTCGGTCGTCGACAGGATCCCAATGGTGCCTATGCGGCAGTCATACCAAAATGGACCTCTTCGATGATCCAGGGTGATGACGTCTATATTAACGGTGATGGCGAGACCAGTCGGGATTTTTGTTATATTGAAAACACCGTTCAGGCCAATCTGCTTGCTGCAACCGCGGGGCTTGATGCTCGTAATCAAGTTTACAATATTGCTGTTGGCGGGCGGACGAGTTTGAATCAGTTGTTCTTTGCGCTTCGCGACGGCCTTGCCGAAAACGGTGTGTCCTATCACCGGGAACCTGTTTATCGTGATTTTAGGGAGGGGGATGTACGTCACTCTCTCGCTGATATCAGCAAGGCTGCCAAACTGCTGGGGTATGCGCCGAAATATGATGTATCTGCAGGTGTGGCGTTGGCCATGCCTTGGTACATCATGTTTTTGAAATGATATTCACTCTGGTGCGTTTGGATGAAAGTAGCGTCGTTTCCAAGAGCGGCGCTATTTTTGCTTTTGAGAGTCGCCTGGTGCTCCAAGTGCTCAATATTAGGGGCGTGTGATTCTCTATTTTCATCGCGGAGCACTTTTTCTATGATTGTTTTTTTATTTTTTACTCATTGTTTTCTCTTTTTTATGGTTTAGAAAAGTATGCTGGGAAAACATAGTCTGGTTTATTTTTTGTTCAAGTCTTTTCCGGCGATATTGACTCTTGTCGGTCTTTCCGTTTTTACTCGTCTGTTAAGTCCGGGTGAGTATGGAGTCTATTCGCTGACAATTATAGTTGTTGGCTTCCTCAATACGGTTTTCTTGCAATGGGTGGCGCTGGGGGTTGGTCGTTATCTGCCTGAGTGTAGTGATGACCAAGCTCGGGCGAGGCTTCTTGGCACGGCTAGGGCCATTAGCTTCCTTGTTTCACTCGTTATCATATTCGTCACGTTCCTGCTTTGGGAGTGGCGTGAAGAGATAGGTTTCTCTATTCTTTATTATATGGTCGGTTTTCTTTGCCTGGCACAGGCTTGGCATGATTTGAATCTGAAGATTCAAAATGCGATCTTGCAGCCTCTGACCTACGGGAAAATGTTGTTGATCAAAGGGGCTGGAAGCTTCTTTATCGGTGTTCTCCTTGTTTATTTCGGGTTTGGCGTTGATGGTTTGCTGCTGGGTACGCTTGTGTCTCTGGTACTGGCGACCATTTTCTTCCAAGATGCGTGGCGGGGAGTCAGTTGGGCGTTGGTAGACAAGGAGCAGTTAACCAGGTTGTTTGCCTATGGTGCACCACTGACGCTTACTTTCCTTTTTGCATTCATAGTCAATGCGTCTGATCGCTTCTTTATTGGGGCATTTCTGGGGGATGCCGCGGTAGGTGTCTACTCGGTGTCATATGACCTAGCGCAATATAGTGTTGGTACAGTGGCTTCTGTCGTTCACCTGGCGGCTTTTCCGCTGGTAATGGAGAAACTTTCCAAGAGCGGCTTGCCACAGACACAGGACCAACTGCGGAAGACCTTTATTTTTATCTTTGCAGTAGTCTCGCCTGCTGCCTGTGGTCTGGCCATGGTGGCTCCGGAAATTTCAGGATCTATTATGGGCGAAGAGTTTCGTGAGGGTGCCCTAAAGATAATTCCGTTGATATCCCTTTCGGCTTTTCTGGGGGCCTTGAAATCTTTTTACTTTGACTACTCTTTCCAATTGGCTAGTGCTACACGAGTGCAGGTTGTGACAGTGGCGGTGTCGGCAGTGGTTGATGTTGTTTTTAATTTAATCCTTATTCCGGAGTTTGGGATAGTTGGCGCGGCGGTATCTTCTGTTATGGCGTTTTCCTCTGCAATACTAATTAGTATCTTCTTGGGGCGACGTGTTTTCCCAATGCCCGCCCTTCCGGGGAAAGATGCTATGAAAATTGCGTTGTCTGTGCTGTTGATGGCGGTGTCAGTTGCATCCTTCAGTTTGGAGAGTGCTTTTTTTGGCCTGGTTGTGAAAGTTGTCTTGGGGGGAGGGGTCTATTTGGCGGCAATGATTGCTCTTGATGTATCTGGCATGCGTACTTTCCTGAAGAGCAAGCTAATTCGATGATAAGCAGTATGCCGACTTGCTTTCTGTTTGGAGGGGATGGGGCCCGGTTTGGTGGGGAGTGCCCAGAGCACTGCGATCTCCCGTTGGACAGGCGTGTCCAGGAATCAAGGAGGGGTAAATCATGATAGCGGAGCTCCCAGCAGTGCGGGTTCGGGCTTTTACCCAAGGTAGATCCGTTCCCAGTTCGAGATTTCGCGTGAAGGCTCTGCTCGAAGGGCTTGGCACGCGAGGTATCGACATGCATATGTCGGAAGCGCTGGTCTCTGCCTATCCTCCGCCTCGTCGACTGGATCGCCCGCTTTGGTTGCTGAGAGAACTGCTTCACCGCCTTCCTCAGGTAATCGGCTCTTACGGAAGTGACGTTGTGATCCTTCAACGAGAGCTTCTCTCGACAATTCCAACTCTTGAGTTTCTTACCAAGGCGCCCAGAATTCTGGATGTCGATGATGCAATATGGCTGCATCGTAGGGGGATCGCCGCGAATTCGATTGCTCGTCGTGTCGACCATATCGTGTGTGGCAATCAATACCTGGCCGATTACTTCGGTCAGTTCGGTAGGCCGACTACGATCATTCCGACGGGCGTCGATACTCTTCGTTTTTCACCCAGAAGGGAACGCAGGGAGAATAGAGTGATCGGCTGGTCCGGCACGTCGGGTGGCTACCGCTTTCTTTATGACATAGAAATCCCGCTGTCCCACCTGTTCAGAGATCACCCCGAATGGAAATTGAGGATCGTTTCGGACCGTCCTCCCGAGTTCAAGGTCATTCCAGCCGAAAAGGTTGAGTTCATTCGCTGGACAGAGACCAATGAGGTCGAAACGATTGCCGGAATGGATATCGGTATAATGCCTCTTGCCGATGATCTATGGTCGAGGGGGAAGTGTAGCTACAAAATGTTGCTTTATATGGCCTGTGGCTTGCCGGTAGTGGTTTCCGAGTATGGTATGAACCGCGATGTTCTAGCCCGAGGCTTCATCGGATATGGTGCGGTGGACGACGAGGGCTGGTATGAGTCACTTGCGGCTTTGGTCAAAGATCCGGAAGCCCGTGTGCGTGCAGGGCAAAATGGAAGAGATATTATCGAAAGGCACTATTCTCTCGATGTCGTTTGTGACCTGTGGGCAATGGTCATTGGCTCGGTAGCGCCTGGAAAGGGAACGAGGTGATTTGATGTGTGGTATCGCTGGCTTCTGGAATATTACGGGAACTCTCCTAGGGGATAATGCACGTGTGGCCCGGCAGATGGCTGCCGCCATACATCATCGTGGACCGGATGAGTCGGGGATTTGGTACGAGGCTCCGCGCGCCCCGATACTTGTCCATGCGCGTCTTGCGGTTCTGGAGCTTTCCCCCGCAGGCAGCCAGCCCATGCACTCCGACTGTGGTCGGTATGTGCTGATTTACAATGGCGAGATATACAACCATCTGGCTCTTAGGGCTCGCCTGAGCGAGGCAGGTGTAACACATTCCTGGCGTGGCGGATCGGACACCGAAACCTTATTGGCATGCTTTGCCCAATGGGGCGTGGAGAGTACCCTCAAGCTCACCGTGGGTATGTTCGCTCTGGCCTTGTGGGATCGACAGGAGAAAACAATTACTCTGGCTCGTGATCGAATGGGCGAAAAGCCTCTCTATTGGGGCTGGCAGAATGGCGTGCTTTTTTTTGCATCCGAACTGAAGGCCCTGAAAGAACATCCGCTTTTTAGGGGGGATATTGATAGAGATGCCTTGGCCCTATTTCTACGATATGGATATGTCCCGGCTCCCTATAGTATTTATAAAGGTATCGGGAAGCTAAGGGCAGGGAGCTATTTGGTCCTATCGGAACGTTCATTGAACGAGACCTGCGAACCTGCTGCCTATTGGAGTGCGAACGCCGCGATAGAAGAGGCTCTCTCCAATCCATTCCAGGGAACGGATGCCGAGGCAGTTGATCTTCTGGAAAGCCAGTTGAGAACTAGCATATCGGATCAGATGGTCTCCGATGTTCCTTTGGGAGCTTTTCTGAGCGGTGGGGTGGATAGTAGTACGGTCGTGGCGCTGATGCAGCAGCAGTCCTCACGCCCTATACGGACATTCTCTATTGGCTTTGATGAGCCTGGGTATGATGAGGCTGTTTACGCAAAGGCGGTTGCAGAACATATCGGTACCGATCATACAGAGCTCTATGTCAATTCAAAAGATGCTCTAGATGTAATTCCATCTTTGCCAAAGATCTACTGTGAGCCATTTGGTGACAGTTCGCAGATACCAACCTTGATTGTCAGTGGATTGGCCAGGCAGCAAGTTACTGTTGCGCTGAGTGGAGATGGTGGTGATGAACTGTTTGGCGGCTACAATCCCTATCAGTTTACTCCCCGTGTCTGGCGCATGCTGGAGCGATTTCCTCATTCCATGCGGCGTTTCGCATCGGCTTTTGCTCAGGATTTACCTTTACCTGACAAGTTGGGGAAGCTGCGTGACGTATTTGCTTCGAGGACGGCCGAGGAGCTTTTCTATCGATTGAACAGTCACTGGAGAAATCACGAATACCCGGTCATAGGTGCACAAGGTCACACGGCACTATTGGATACTCCAGAAAGATGGCCAAGGGTGGACTCGTTCCAGCACTGGATGATGGCCATGGATGTTCAGGGCTACATGCCTGACGACATTCTGGTGAAGGTAGACAGAGCAGCGATGGCTAACAGCCTGGAAACCCGGGTTCCACTGATAGACCATCGCGTGTTCGAACTGGCTTGGCGCATGCCGTTGCATATGAAGATTCGCAATGGAAAAGGAAAGTGGTTGCTTCGTGAAGTCTTGTATAGGCATGTTTCGCGAGAGCTCATAGAGCGGCCCAAGAAGGGGTTTTCCGTTCCTGTCTCCGATTGGCTGAGAGGCCCTCTGAAAGAGTGGGCTGAATCGCTGCTTGATGAGCGACGCCTTCAGCAAGAAGGTTATTTGGATAGTAGGTTGATACGCAGGATCTGGAACGACCACTTGGCGGGAAGGCGGGACCACTCAAGACGCCTCTGGAGTGTTCTCATGTTCCAAGCGTGGTTGGAGTCATGACCACAGTAAAAGTTATCCACGTGATAGCCGGCCTGAAGAAAGTCGGCGGTGCTGAGCTAATGCTCAAGCGGTTGATCGAGACTCAAAATGGCGGCAGTGAATTCGAACATTCGATTATTTCACTGTCTGATCTTGGTGAGTTTGGGCAGGGTCTGATTGAGGCTGGTATATCTGTTGATGTGCTTGGCATGACCTCGATGAGGGATATGCCTCGAGTGCTCCTTCGTCTGATAGGGATATTTCGTGAAAGGAGGCCCGATATAGTCCAAACATGGATGTATCATTCCGATCTTCTTGGTGGATTGGCTGCCAGAATGGCCGGTATTGGCGGGATTATATGGGGAGTCCGCACGACCGACCTTCAAGAGGGCGGCAAGAGTACGACTGTTCTGGTACGGAAGGTGTGTGCCTGGCTATCCGGATTCTTGCCAAAATATATTGTTTGCGCCGCCGAGGCCTCAAGGCGCTCACACATTGCTGTTGGCTACAACGCAAGCAGGATGCTGGTCATTCCCAACGGTTTCGATCTCACTCGCCTGCAGGCGACCGACGAACAGCGGTCCGCTATCAGGAGTGGAGCTGGCATAGAGGCCAGCGATATCGTGATTGGCAGTCTAGGCAGATTCCACCCGGTAAAGGATCATGCTTCCTTTGTCGCAGCTGCCGGTCTGCTGGCTCCACGTTATTCGCGCTTGAAGTTTCTTTTGGTGGGACGGGAGCTGCTGTCTTCCAATGCTGAATTGCAGCGCCTCATCGAAGCTACCGGGTATGCGGAGCGCTTCATCCTGCTTGGAGAGCGGCAAGATGTAGCTTCGTGTCTGAAAGCCATGGATATCTTCTGTCTGCATTCTCGCACGGAGGGATTCCCCAATGTTCTTGGTGAAGCCATGGCCATGGGATTGCCTTGTATTACCACTGATGTGGGGGATGCGGCTTATTTGCTAGGTAACGACGGTGTCGTCGTTCCGGCCTTGGATCCGAATGCGCTCGGCAAAGGTATCGAGGATCTCATTGCGTTGGATGTCGAGGGTCGTCGGGCACTTGGTGAGGCTGCAAGACAGAGGATTTACTCGAACTTCACGATGGCCAGTGCCTCTCAGCGTTTCATGAGTCTGTATCGCGACATTCTTGTAAAAAGAAAAGCTTGACGAGCTTGAAGGTTATGTTTGTAAAACGCATCGAGGAGTTTGCATGAAGCCGGTATTGTTGATGATAGTGAACGACCCGGCTTTCTTCATGTCTCACCGTTTACCGGTCGCTGTCGGAGCCCAGCAGGCTGGTTTCCAGGTACATATCGCCACACGCCCTGGTGACGCGGTGAAAAAGATCGTCTCCCAAGGTTTTCTGCATCATGAATTGCCACTGTCCAGAAGCGGAAAAAATCCTTTTTCAGAGCTGTATCTGCTGACTTATGTCTGGCGCCTTTTGTGGAGATTGCGGCCTGATGTTTTACACTTGGTTACCATCAAGCCGGTAATCTATGGCGGTATCGCCGCACGCTTGGCGCCGGTGAAGGGGGTCGTGGCGGCCGTTTCCGGACTTGGTTTCGTTTTCATGGCCAAGGGTCTGAAGGCCTGCGCGTTTCGTGCCTGTGTCGCCTGGCTTTATCGGCGGGCTTTGGGCAAGAAAAAGTTGCGTGTCATCTTTCAAAATCCCGATGATCGGGACGCGCTGATCGGCCTGGGTGCGATCACTTTTGAAAAGTCCGTCCTGATTCGCGGTTCGGGGGTCGACCTGACGCAGTACCAGCCGGCCCCGGAAAGCCCCGAAACGCCGGTGGTCACATTGGCGGCTCGGTTGCTCAGGGACAAGGGTGTGCTGGAATTCGTCGAAGCGGCAAATATCCTTAGGCAGCGCAGCGTACCGGCACATTTTCAACTGGTCGGAGACCTGGATCCTGGGAACCCCACCAGTATCGAGCCGTCCGAACTAGAGCGTTGGCGTAGCGAGGGCACGATCGAGTGTCTTGGTTATCGCCAGGATATCGCGTCTGTCTTCGCCCGTTCGCATATAGTCGTTCTGCCTTCTTATCGTGAAGGGCTTCCCAAGGTCCTGGTCGAGGCGTCGGCGTGCGGGCGTGCGGTTGTGACGACCGATGTACCGGGTTGCCGGGATGCAATCCAGGCTGATGTTACGGGCCTGCTCGTGCCGGTGCGTGATTCTGCTGCTCTGGCGGATGCCATTCAGCGTCTTATCGAGTCGCCAGAGTTGCGCAAGAAGATGGGAGCTGCTGGGCGAGCGTTGGCAGAGCGTGATTTTGCGATCGAAAGTATCGTCCAACAGCACCTGGATATTTATCGGGCACTAGGGAGCGGAGCTTGACGCGACATAATGTATTGGTAACGGGGGCAACCGGATTCATCGGGGCCGCGCTGGTCAATAGTCTCTGTTCTTCCGGGCAGTACAAGGTTTGGGCCGGGTGCCGCCGAAGAGGTGGGGCCTGGCCTCGAGGGGTTACTCCCTTGCTTCTGGGTGAACTGGGCAGTTCTGTTGTCTGGGATGCGGAGTCGGCCATCGATACGGTGGTTCATTGCGCTGCCCGCGTGCATGTCATGAGCGAGACGGCCTCCGATCCGCTCGTCGAGTTCCGCAAGGCCAACGTTCAGGGGACACTTGATCTGGCCCGGGAGGCCGTATCCCGGGGAGTGCGGCGTTTCATCTTTATCAGCTCGATAAAGGTCAATGGCGAGGGAACTGAGCCCGGTCGGCCCTATACTGCGGACAGTCCGCCCAATCCTGTCGATCCCTATGGCGTTTCCAAACGGGAAGCGGAGCAAGCGCTATTGGATCTGGCGGAAGAGACCGGACTGGAGGTTGTGATCATCCGACCGGTCCTGGTTTATGGTCCAGGGGTCAAGGCCAACGTACAGACCATGATGCGCTGGCTGAAGCGCGGCGTGCCCCTCCCTCTAGGGGCTATTCATAATCGGCGTAGTCTGGTGTCGCTGGATAATCTTGTCGACCTCATCATCACCTGCATCGAGCATCCGGCTGCGGTCGGGCAAGTTTTCCTCGTAAGCGACGGTGAGGATCTTTCCACCACCGAGTTGCTGCGGAGAATGGGACGCGCCTTGGGCGCTCCCGCTCGCCTGCTGCCTGTTCCCGCCAGTTGGATCGGTGCAGCGGCGAAAGTTCTGAACAGGCAGGCATTTGCTCGCCGCCTGTGCGGCTCATTGCAAGTCGATATCATGAAAACCCGCCAAGTGCTTGGCTGGACTCCGCCGGTAGGGGTGGACCAGGCATTGGAGAAAACCGCCCGCTCTTTCCTGGATCGCCAATGATGAATCTATGGTTGTTGTTGCCGGCGGTTGCCGCTCTTTCCCTGCTGTTGACCGCCGGCTTGCGCCGTTACGCGATTGCCCGCAGCTTGATCGATGTACCCAATGCTCGAAGTTCTCACCAGGTGCCGACGCCTAGGGGGGGCGGTGTCGCTATCGTGCTCTCCTTCCTGCTGGCAGTGCTGCTTGCGGCGATATTGGGCGCGGTGAAACCGGATCTGGCCACTGGTATCCTGGGGGCGGGTATTGGGATCGCATTGCTGGGCTTCCTCGACGATCATGGCCATATCGCTGCCCGTTGGCGTTTGCTCGGCCATTTCGCCGGTGCTTGCTGGCTGCTGTACTGGCTTGGAGGTTTGCCTGCATTGGCCTTTTTCGGCCTTGTGGTCGATCTGGGGTGGGTTGGACACATAGCTGCGGCGTTCTATCTGGTATGGATGCTCAATCTCTACAATTTCATGGACGGTATCGATGGGATTGCCAGCGTTGAGGCTGTGTGTGTGTGCGTTGGCGCTGCCCTGCTTGTCGTGGTCAGTGGTGTAGGTTCCGATGAGGCATCCCAGGGCGTTTGGTTGGCGGCGCTGCTGGCAGCCGCGGTGACGGGGTTCCTTTTCTGGAATTTCCCTCCTGCGCGGATCTTCATGGGGGATGCTGGTAGCGGTTTCTTGGGGGTTATCATTGGTGGCCTTTCCCTGCAAGCCGCATGGGTCTCGCCGCAACTCTTCTGGGGTTGGCTCATCCTGCTGGGGGTATTCATTGTTGATGCTACCCTGACCTTGTTGCGCCGGTTGCTGCGGGGAGACAAGGTTTATGAGGCGCATCGCAGTCACGCATACCAGTATGCTTCTCGTCATTACGGGCGTCATCTTCCTGTTACCCTGGCAGTGGGAGGCATCAACATCTTCTGGTTGTTGCCACTGGCACTGCTTGTCGCAGCGGGGAAGATCGACGGCATGCTTGCTTTGTTGATTGGCTACCTGCCTCTGGCGTTCCTGGCGCTCCGTTTTAAGGCCGGAGTCCTGGAATCACGCGCTGCTTGAATGTCCCGGTTGGCTGGAGGCGCGGGACGATTTTCCGGGAACGTATAATATGAAAGGAATGTGCAAGCGATGATCAGTAGTGACTACTGCCGATAGCGTGATTTGGGTTCCGGAATGGTATTTGCCAGACCAAGGAAATGGACTGCCCGGACTTGTTCGGGTGGATGCGGGTGCAGTGAAGGGGGCTGATTAATAGGATGTTGGATAACTTGCGTGGACGCCTCCTGGGATTGCCGCGCCGCCAGAAGCGCATTCTCCAGGTTGCGACGGACATCGGCCTGGTGTGGCTTTCATTGTGGCTGGCTTTCCTGGTGCGTCTCGGCACCGAAGACATGATCGATCCGTTCGGGGATCACGCCTGGCTGTTCATAGCGGCGCCTCTAACCGCCATCCCGCTCTTCATCCGCTTCGGCATGTACCGGGCGGTGATGCGCTACCTGGGCAACGACGCCCTTATCGCGATCGCCAAGGCCGTCACCATTTCCGCGCTGGTCCTGTCGTTGCTGGTCTACTGGTACCGCTCCCCGCCGGCGGTGGTGCCGCGTTCCCTGGTGTTCAACTACTGGTGGTTGAGCATGCTGCTGATCGGCGGCTTGCGTCTGGCCATGCGCCAGTATTTCATGGGCGACTGGTACTCTGCTGTGCAGTCGGTACCATTTCTCAATCGCCAGGATGGCCTGCCCAGGGTGGCTATCTATGGCGCGGGGGCGGCCGGCAACCAGTTGGTTGCGGCGTTGCGTCTCGGTCGGGCGATGCGTCCGGTGGCGTTCATCGATGACGACAAGCAGATCGCCAACCGGGTCATCGCCGGTCTGCGGGTCTATACCGCCAAGCATATCCGCCAGATGATCGACGAGACGGGCGCGCAGGAGGTTCTCCTGGCGATTCCTTCCGCCACTCGGGCCCGGCGCCGAGAGATTCTCGAGTCCCTGGAGCCGTTCCCGCTGCACGTGCGCAGCATGCCCGGCTTCATGGACCTGGCCAGCGGCCGGGTCAAGGTGGACGACCTGCAGGAGGTGGACATCGCTGACCTGCTGGGACGCGACAGCGTCGCACCGCGCAAGGAGCTGCTGGAACGGTGCATCCGCGGTCAGGTGGTGATGGTGACCGGGGCGGGTGGCTCTATCGGTTCGGAACTCTGTCGGCAGATCATGAGTTGTTCGCCTAGCGTGCTGATCCTGTTCGAGCACAGCGAATACAACCTCTATAGCATCCATCAGGAACTGGAGCGTCGGATCAAGCGCGAGTCGCTTTCGGTGAACCTGTTGCCGATCCTCGGTTCGGTGCGCAATCCCGAGCGCCTGGTGGACGTGATGCGTACCTGGAAGGTCAATACCGTCTACCATGCGGCGGCCTACAAGCATGTGCCGATCGTCGAGCACAACATCGCCGAAGGCGTTCTCAACAACGTGATAGGCACCTTGCATGCGGTGCAGGCCGCGGTGCAGGTCGGCGTGCAGAACTTCGTGCTGATTTCCACCGACAAGGCGGTGCGGCCGACCAATGTGATGGGCAGCACCAAGCGCCTGGCGGAAATGGTCCTTCAGGCGCTCAGCAACGAATCGGCGCCGGTGCTGTTCGGCGACCGGAAGGACGTGCATCACGTCAACAAGACCCGTTTCACCATGGTCCGCTTCGGCAACGTCCTCGGTTCGTCCGGTTCGGTCATTCCGCTGTTCCGCGAGCAGATCAAGCGCGGCGGCCCGGTGACGGTCACCCACCCGAGCATCACCCGTTACTTCATGACCATTCCCGAGGCAGCGCAGTTGGTCATCCAGGCCGGTTCGATGGGGCAGGGCGGAGATGTATTCGTGCTGGACATGGGGCCGCCGGTGAAGATCCTGGAGCTCGCCGAGAAGATGATCCACCTGTCCGGCCTGAGCGTGCGTTCCGAGCGTTCGCCCCATGGTGACATCGCCATCGAGTTCAGTGGCCTGCGTCCTGGCGAGAAGCTCTACGAAGAGCTGCTGATCGGTGACAACGTGAATCCCACCGACCATCCGATGATCATGCGGGCCAACGAGGAACACCTGAGCTGGGAGGCCTTCAAGGTCGTGCTGGAGCAGTTGCTGGCCGCCGTGGAGAAGGACGACTACTCACGGGTTCGCCAGTTGCTGCGGGAAACCGTCAGCGGTTATGCGCCTGACGGTGAAATCGTCGACTGGATCTATCGCCAGAGGCGGCGAGAACCCTGAGTCATCGTTCTCCGGAAAAGGCCGCCTAGCGGCCTTTTTTGTTTTCTCCGTACGATGTTTCCGGTGCCGGACCAGGAAGCGACTGCTTTGCTGGGGCTGTCGATCCAGGTGCGTTCCACGGCGATAAGGTGGTTTCGTGGATGGGCATGAAGCCCTCTACGTGGTCATTCATCTCTGAAGGAGTGCACCCCATGCACCTAATCAAATCCGCTCTGCTTCTCATCCTGTTCGCCTGTCTTCCGTTTTCGGCTTCCGCCGCACCGGTCGCCGTCGCCAAGAATCCGCTGGCCGCAACGACACCTGCGACGACCGTGTCGCCGGGGGAGCAGGTCAATATCAATACGGTCGATGAGGCCGCCCTGATACGGGGGCTCAACGGTGTCGGCGAGGCCAAGGCCAGGGCGATCCTCGAGTATCGTGCGGCCCATGGTCCGTTCGTCTCGGTGGATCAACTGCTGGAAGTGAAAGGGGTAGGCCCGGCGTTGCTGGAGAAGAACCGGGCGCGGATCGTCATCGAGTGAGGTGCGACTGAAGGGGCGAACTTTCGTCCCGATAACGAAAAAGCCCCCGGCATGTGCCGAGGGCTTTGAATTTGGCTCCGCGACCTGGACTCGAACCAGGGACCCAATGATTAACAGTCATTTGCTCTACCGACTGAGCTATCGCGGAACAGCGAGGCGTATGTTACTGATTAAAAAGGGGAAGTCAAGCCTCTCCCGATGACTTCCCCATTTTCCCTACAGGACCTGGACGATGGCCTTGGTGATGGTCTCCAGGTTCGATTTGTTCAGCGCGGCGACGCAGATACGGCCGGTGCTGACGGCATAGATACCGAACTCGGTCTTCAGGCGCTCGACCTGGTCGGCGGTCAGGCCGGAATAGGAGAACATGCCACGCTGGCGACCGACGAAGCTGAAGTCGCGCTTGGCGCCGTGGGCTGCCAGTTGCTCGACCATCGCCAGGCGCATGTCGCGGATGCGGTCGCGCATCTCGCCCAGTTCCTGCTCCCAGAGGGCCCGCAGTTCCGAGCTGTTGAGCACGGAGGAGACGACGCTGGCGCCGTGGGTCGGTGGGTTCGAATAGTTGGTGCGGATCACCCGCTTCACCTGGGACAGCACGCGGGCCGATTCATCGCGGCTTTCGGTCACGATCGAGAGGGCGCCGACGCGTTCGCCATAGAGCGAGAAGGATTTGGAGAACGAGCTGGAAACGAAGAAGCTCAGGCCCGACTGGGCGAACAGGCGCACCGCGGCGGCGTCTTCCTCGATGCCGTTGCCGAAGCCCTGGTAGGCGATGTCGAGGAACGGCACGTGGCCCTTGGCCTTGAGCACGTCCAGCACCTGTTTCCAGTCGTCCAGCTCGAGATCGACGCCGGTCGGATTATGGCAGCAGGCGTGCAGGACCACGATCGAGCGGGCCGGCAGGGCATTCAGGTCTTCCAGCAGGCCGGCGCGGTTCACGCCATTGCTGGCGGCGTCGTAATAGCGGTAGTTCTGCACCGGGAAGCCGGCGGCTTCGAACAGTGCGCGGTGGTTTTCCCAGCTCGGGTCGCTGATGGCCACCGTGGCGTCGGGCAGCAGGCGCTTGAGGAAGTCGGCGCCGAGCTTGAGCGCGCCGGTGCCGCCGACGGCCTGGGTCGTGACCACACGGCCGGCGGCCAGCAGCTCGGACTCGTTACCGAACAGCAGTTTCTGTACGCCCTGGTCGTAGGCGGCGATCCCTTCGATCGGCAGGTAGCCGCGCGGCGCGTGGGCCTCGATGCGGGCCTTCTCGGCAGCCTGCACGGCACGCAACAGCGGAATGCGCCCCTCCTCGTTGTAGTACACGCCCACGCCCAGGTTGATCTTGCCCGGACGGGTATCGGCGTTGAAGGCTTCGTTCAGGCCAAGGATGGGATCACGCGGTGCCATTTCGACGGCAGAAAACAGACTCATTTTGCGGCTGCTCGGAGTGTGAAGAGAGGAGGGCAACGCAACCCGTTATGCGGGGGCGCAAAGGGTTGCGCAAACGGGGGGTTATTATAGACACCCCTTGATGCATGCGGCGACATTTAGGTGCATGCTTTCAGCTATTTCTGACGCCGGATTTTCCTTGGCGTCACAGCTCCCTGCGAGGTTTTTCATGGATACGTTCCAACTCGACTCGCGCTTCAAGCCCGCCGGCGACCAGCCGGAAGCCATCCGGCAGATGGTCGAGGGGCTGGAGGCGGGGCTTTCGCACCAGACCCTGCTGGGGGTGACGGGCTCTGGCAAGACTTTCAGCATCGCCAACGTGATTGCCCAGGTGCAGCGCCCGACCCTGGTCCTGGCGCCGAACAAGACCCTGGCGGCCCAGCTCTACGGGGAGTTCAAGACGTTCTTCCCGCACAATTCCGTGGAGTACTTCGTTTCCTACTACGACTACTACCAGCCGGAGGCCTACGTACCGTCTTCCGATACCTATATCGAGAAGGACTCCTCGATCAACGACCATATCGAGCAGATGCGCCTGTCGGCGACCAAGGCGCTGCTCGAGCGTCCGGATGCGATCATCGTCGCCACCGTGTCGTCCATCTACGGCCTCGGTGATCCCGCGTCCTACCTGAAGATGGTCCTGCACCTGGACCGCGGCGACCGCATCGACCAGCGCGAACTGCTGCGGCGACTGACCAGCCTGCAGTACACCCGCAACGACATGGATTTCGCCCGTGCGACTTTCCGTGTGCGTGGCGATGTGATCGACATCTTCCCGGCCGAATCCGATCTCGAGGCGATTCGTGTCGAGTTGTTCGACGACGAGGTGGAAAGCCTCTCGGCCTTCGACCCGCTCACCGGCGAGGTGATCCGCAAGCTGCCGCGCTTCACCTTCTACCCCAAGAGCCACTACGTGACCCCGCGCGAGACCCTGCTGGAGGCGGTCGACCAGATCAAGGCCGAACTCAAGGAACGCCTGGACTACCTGCGCAACAACAACAAGCTGGTGGAAGCGCAGCGCCTGGAGCAGCGCACCCGTTTCGACCTGGAGATGATCCTCGAACTGGGCTATTGCAACGGCATCGAGAACTACTCGCGCTATCTTTCCGGGCGGGCCCCGGCGAGCCGCCGCCGACGCTCTATGACTACCTGCCGGCCAACTCGCTGCTGGTTATCGACGAATCGCACGTCAGCGTTCCGCAGGTCGGCGCGATGTTCAAGGGCGACCGCTCGCGCAAGGAGACCCTGGTGGAATACGGTTTCCGCCTGCCTTCGGCGCTGGACAACCGGCCGCTGCGCTTCGAAGAGTGGGAGGCGGTGAGTCCGCAGACCATCTTCGTCTCCGCTACCCCGGGCCCCTATGAGGCGGAACATGCCGGGCGGGTCATCGAGCAGGTGGTGCGTCCCACCGGGCTGGTCGATCCGGAGATCGAGGTACGCCCGGCGATGACCCAGGTGGATGACCTGCTCTCGCAGATCCGCCAGCGTGTGGCCAAGGATGAGCGGGTGCTGGTGACTACCCTGACCAAGCGCATGGCCGAGGACCTCACCGATTATCTCGGCGATCACGACGTGCGGGTGCGCTACTTGCACTCGGACATCGATACCGTCGAGCGAGTGGAGATCATCCGCGACCTGCGCGCCGGTGCGTTCGACGTGCTGGTGGGGATCAACCTGCTGCGCGAAGGCCTGGACATGCCCGAGGTGTCGCTGGTGGCGATCCTCGACGCGGACAAGGAAGGCTTCCTGCGCTCGGAGCGCTCGCTGATCCAGACCATCGGTCGTGCCGCGCGCAACCTGCACGGCAAGGCGATCCTCTACGCCGACAACGTCACCGGCTCGATGCAGCGTGCGATCGACGAGACCGAGCGGCGTCGGGCCAAGCAGATCGCTTTCAACGAAGCCCATGGCATCGTGCCCAAGGGGGTGCGCAAGGACATCAAGGACATTCTCGAAGGCGCCGTGGTGCCCGGCGCGCGCGGCAAGCGCAAGGGCGTGGCCAAGGTGGCGGAGGAGAGCGGGCGCTACGAGAACGAACTGCGCTCGCCGAGCGAGATCAGCAAGCGCATCCGCCAACTGGAGGAAAAGATGTACCAGTTGGCCCGCGACCTGGAGTTCGAGGCGGCGGCGCAACTGCGCGACGAGATCCAGACGCTGCGCGAGCGCCTGGTCAACGTCTGAACCTCAGTGAGCCCCGGCGTCGGCGCGGGTGCCGATGCCGGCCGGCAGCGAGCGGGTCAGCAGCACCGCGAGCATGCTCACTGCGAGCACCATGCCGATGACATGGAAAGCATCGTTGTAGGCCATGATCATCGCCTGCTGGTGGGTGATCTCGCTGAGTTTGCCCAGCGCCGCCTGCTGGCTGCCCAGTTGCGCGGCGAGTTGCGCGAGGCGTTCGTCGACCTGCGGGTTGGTCGGCACCAGGGCTTCGCGCAGATAGTCGAAGTACACCTTGGCGCGACTGTCGAGCAGGGTCGCGAGCAGGGCGATGCCGATGGCGCCGCCGAGGTTGCGCAGGATGTTGAACAGGCTCGAGGCCGAGCCGGCATCCTGTGGCTGCAGGTAGGCGGTGGCGATCAGCGAAATGGTCACCATGATCATCGGCTGGCCGAGGGCGCGCAGTAGCTGGATCTGGTTGAACTGCGGTCCGGCGAAGTCCGGGTTGAGCACCCCGGAGAAGAAGCTGGCAAGGCCGAACAGGCCGAAGCCGGCGGCGCAGAGCAGGCGCGGCGAGACCAGCTTCATCAACTTCGGGACCAGCGGGATCAGGAACAGCTGGGGAATGCCCATCCACATGATCACCTCGCCGATCTGCATGGCGTTGTAGCCCTGGATTTGTGCCAGGTACAGCGGCAGTACGTAGATCGAGCCGTACAGACCCATGCCCAGACCGATGCTGGAAATGCTCGCGAGGCCGAAGTTGCGGTTGCGCAGGATGCCCAGGTCGATCAGCGGGTTCGGCCGCGACAGTTGCAGGATGACGAACAGGACCAGGCTGAACAGGGCGACGCTGCCGAGGCTGACGATCAGTTGCGACTCCAGCCAGTCCTTGCGGTGACCTTCCTCGAGGAAGACCTGCAGGCAGCCCAGGCCGATGCCGAGGGTGACGATGCCGGCGTAGTCGGTACTCTTCAGCAGTTCCCAGTGCGGCGCCTTTTTCTCCAGGCCGTAGAGCAGCCCGGCGATCATCAACAGGCCCGGCGGCACGTTGATATAGAAGATGTATTCCCAGCCGAAGTTTTCCGTCAGCCAGCCTCCCAGGGTCGGTCCGATGGAGGGCGCGAAGGTGGCGGTGATGGCGAACAGCGCCATGCCCTTCGGACGGTGGTGTTCCGGCAACTTGACCAGGGCCAGGGTGAACGCCAGCGGAATCAGCGCGCCGCCGGTGAAACCCTGCATGGCGCGGAACACGATCATGCTTTCCAGGTTCCAGGCGAACGAGCAGAGCAGCGAAGACACCAGGAAGCCCACCGAGATCATCACCGCCAGGCGGCGTGCCGAGAGCAGCTGCACCAGCCAGGCGGTCATCGGGATCATGATGATCTCCGCCACCAGGTAGGAGGTGGAGATCCACGAGCCTTCCTCGAGGGTCGCCGCCAGCGCGCCCTGGATGTCCTTCAGCGAGGAGTTGGTGATCTGGATGTCGAGCACCGCCATGAATGCGCCGAGCATGGCGCTGAGCACCGCGATCCAGTCGCGCCGGGTCGGTTCGCCAAGCGGCCGGGCCAGCGCCTCAGCGGTCACGGAGCTCGACCTCGGCTTCGACGGACATGCCGGGGCGGATGCGGCCATGCAGCGGGTTGTCGGCCTCGAACACGATCTTCACCGGGATGCGTTGCACCACCTTGGTGAAGTTTCCGGTGGCGTTGTCCGGTGGCAGCAGGCTGAACTGCGCGCCGGAAGCGGCGAACAGGCTATCGATGCGGCCGTCGATGGGCGTGTCGGGGAAGGCGTCGAAGGTCAGGCGCGCCTTCTGCCCGTCGCGCATGCGGCCTACCTGGGTCTCCTTGAAGTTGGCCTGGACCCAGATGTCTTCGTCCGGCACCAGCGACAGCAAATGGGTGCCGACCTGCACGTACTGGCCGTTGCGTGCGCTGCGCTGGCCGACCAGGCCGCTGATCGGCGAATGGATCAGGGTGCGTGACAGGTTGATTTCGGCTTGCGCCAGTTCGGTGCGGGCGCTGGCGATCTGCGCTTCCAGGCGCTTGATCTCGGCGCCCAGGGTGTCGCGCTGGACGCGTTGTGCCTCGAGGTCGGCGCGGGCCTTGGCCAGTTGCGAGCGAGCCACATGGTTGTCGGCGGTGAGGGTGGTGACCCGTTCCTCGGAAACGTAGCCGGGCTTGCGCAGGGCTTCGGCGCGGTTCAGGTCGATCTGTGCGCGACCGAGGGTTGCCTGGCTGGCGTTGACGTCGGCGGCGCTGGCGGCGATCAGGCTGCCCTGCTGCACCAGCTTGCTGCGCGCCTGGGCCAGTTCCGCCTCGCGGGTGGCCAGCGCGGCCTGGGCGCGCTCGACGGCGAGCTTGAAGTCGGCGTCTTCCAGGCGTACCAGTAGCTGCCCCTTGTCCACGTGCTGGTTGTCGCGCACCAGGACTTCCTCGACCCGCGCGCCCAACTGGCTGGCCACCCGCGTGATCTCGCCCTGGACGTAGGCGTTGTCGGTGCTTTCCACGTGGCGGCCGATGAACCACCAGTGCAGGAAGAAGGCCAGGGCGATCAGGCCGACGGCCACCAGGAAGACGGTCAGGCGACGTTTGAGTTGGGCGGGCATGGGTGGAGTGTTCCGTCGGCAAAATTCGGCCAATCTAGCAGTGTTCCGCCGGACGTTATAGGCGCTACACTTCGGACTCTTTGTTGCTTATAGGGAACAATAATGGGGCTTGATGATGCGCTGATCTTCACCCGCGTGGTGGAGTACCACAGCTTCACCCAGGCCGCGCAGAGCCTGGGCATGCAGAAGTCCACGGTGAGCCGGCGCATCGCCCTGCTGGAGGAGCGCCTGGGCGTGCGCCTGCTCAATCGCACTACCCGCAAGTTGCGCCTGACCGAAGTAGGGCAGGCCTACTACGAGCGCTGCCGGCAGATCATGCACGATTTCGCCGAGGCCGAGCAGGCGGTCATGCAGTTGCAACAGGCGCCGTCGGGATTGCTGCGGATCACCTCGCCGATAGAGTTCGGCCAGATGTTCCTCGCCAGCCTGCTGGGCGACTTCATGCGCCAGTACCCGCAGATCACCGCCGAGGTCGAGCTGGCCTCGCGCAGCGTCGATCCGCTGCAGGAGGGCGTCGACATCGTGATCATGGTCGGCCAGCCGGAGGATTCCACCCTGGTGGCCCGTCGCCTGCTCTCTACCAGCCGCTGGCTCTGCGCCAGCCCCGACTACCTGGCGGCGCACGGCACGCCGACATCGGTGGCCGAGCTTGCCGGGCATCGCGCGGTCCTTCTGTCCACCGACTCCCAGCGCTACTGGCCGCTTTCCGGAGACAGCCTGCCCTGCCAGCGGGTGCTGTCCTGCAACAACATCACCTTCGCCCGCGAGGCGGTGGTCGCCGGTGCCGGCATTGCCGCGCTACCGGCGCTGATCTGTGCGGAGAGCGTGCACAGCGGGCGTCTGGTGCGTTTGCTGGCGGACGTGCCGTTGCCGGTCGGCGAACTGTATGCGGTCTATCCTTCGCGGCGTTTCCAGGCGATGAAGGTCAAGGCCTTCCTCGATTTCCTGATCAGCCGCCTGCCGGCCGACACCGGTCGTTTACTGGAGCCGGAGGCGGCCCGCCTGATAACATCGCGCCCCTGAATTTCCGTTTTAACTTCCGCTTGGCAAGAGAGTCTCCATGACCACTGTTCGTACTCGCATCGCCCCGTCGCCGACGGGCGACCCGCACGTCGGTACCGCATACATCGCGCTGTTCAACCTGTGCTTCGCGCGTCAGCACGGCGGTCAGTTCATCCTGCGCATCGAGGACACCGACCAGCTGCGTTCGACGCGGGAGTCCGAGCAGCAGATCTACGACGCCCTGCGCTGGCTCGGCATCGAATGGGACGAGGGCCCGGACGTCGGCGGCCCGCATGGCCCGTACCGGCAGAGCGAGCGCGGGCATATCTACAAGAAGTATTCGGACGAACTGGTCGAGAAGGGCCATGCCTTCACCTGCTTCTGCACGCCCGAGCGCCTCGATGCGGTTCGCGCCGAGCAGATGGCGCGCAAGGAAACCCCGCGCTACGACGGCCACTGCATGCACCTGCCGAAGGATGAGGTGCAGCGCCGCCTCGCCGCCGGCGAGTCCCACGTCACCCGCATGAAGGTGCCGACCGAGGGCGTCTGCGTGGTGCCGGACATGCTCCGCGGCGATGTCGAGATTCCGTGGGATCGCATGGACATGCAGGTGCTGATGAAGGCCGACGGCCTGCCCACCTACTTCCTCGCCAACGTGGTCGACGACCACCTGATGGGCATCACCCACGTCCTGCGCGGCGAAGAGTGGCTGCCGTCGGCGCCCAAGCTGATCAAGCTCTACGAGTATTTCGGCTGGGAGCAGCCGCAGCTGTGCTACATGCCACTGCTGCGCAACCCGGACAAGAGCAAGCTGTCCAAGCGCAAGAACCCGACCTCTATCACCTTCTACGAGCGCATGGGCTACCTGCCGCAGGCGCTGCTCAACTACCTCGGGCGGATGGGCTGGTCGATGCCGGACGAGCGCGAGAAATTCACCCTCGCCGAGATGATCGAGCATTTCGACCTGTCGCGCGTCTCCCTGGGCGGACCGATCTTCGACCTGGAGAAGCTCTCCTGGCTGAACGGGCAGTGGATCCGCGAGCAGTCCGTGGAGGAGTTCGCCCGTGAGGTGCAGAAGTGGGCGTTGAATCCCGAATACCTGATGAAGATCGCTCCGCACGTGCAGGGACGGGTGGAGAACTTCAGCCAGATCGCGCCGCTGGCCGGATTCTTCTTCAGCGGCGGGGTGCCGCTGGACGCTTCGCTGTTCGAACACAAGAAGCTCGATCCGACCCAGGTCCGCCAGGTCCTGCAACTGGTGCTGTGGAAACTCGAATCCCTGCGCCAGTGGGAGAAGGAACGCATCACCGGCTGCATCCAGGCTGTCGCCGAACACCTCCAGCTCAAGCTGCGCGACGTGATGCCGCTGATGTTCCCGGCCATCACCGGGCATGCCAGCTCGGTTTCGGTGCTGGACGCCATGGAGATCCTTGGCGCCGACCTGTCGCGCTATCGCTTGCGCCAGGCCCTGGAGCTGCTGGGCGGGGCGTCGAAAAAGGAAACCAAGGAATGGGAGAAGATCCGCGACGCCATTCCCGGCTGACCGGCTTTCTTCCACAGTCGATGACGAGGCCCGCCCAGTTGCGGGCCTCGTTTTTGGGGGAGGGGAGGTAAGTGATTGTTCTTCCGGTAAAATTTTTTAGGTTTCGATGAAAAATAATGTTGACAGCCTCAAGCCTCGCCCTTAGTATGCGCCCCGTCTTCACGACGAACTCAACGAAGTGAAGCGATCCAGCGGTACTTTGGGGCTATAGCTCAGCTGGGAGAGCGCTTGCATGGCATGCAAGAGGTCGACGGTTCGATCCCGTCTAGCTCCACCAAATTGCCGGGAATACGCGGTTGGTTTTGCGGATTCCTACGAAGGTTTCGTCCCCTTCGTCTAGTGGCCTAGGACACCGCCCTTTCACGGCGGTAACAGGGGTTCGAGTCCCCTAGGGGACGCCACTTCATGTTCATCCGTCCCAGCAATGGATGAACGTGTCGACGACCGGAAGGTTGTCGAAGCGATCGGAAGATCGCCCGCCTGATGGCGAATTCGGGGCTATAGCTCAGCTGGGAGAGCGCTTGCATGGCATGCAAGAGGTCGACGGTTCGATCCCGTCTAGCTCCACCACATTCCAAGGCCAGCATCGCTGGCCTTACTTTTCGAAGGTTTCATTGTCCCCTTCGTCTAGTGGCCTAGGACACCGCCCTTTCACGGCGGTAACAGGGGTTCGAGTCCCCTAGGGGACGCCACTTTTTCCCGCTCTGCGGGGCTCTATAGGGCCATTCCGAATTGGAATGGCCCTTTTGTTTTTCCCTTTTCGAATTTCCTGACAGACGGCCCGGCCGTACGCTTGCCGATTTTTATTATGCATATAATATTTCATCCATAATATTTTCGGGGATCGTCATGAGCGACAAGAAAACCCAGACCCGTGCCCGCATCCTCGGTGCCGCCACCCAGGCCCTGCTCGAGCGGGGCGCCGTCGAACCTAGCGTCGGGGAAGTGATGGGCGCGGCGGGGCTCACCGTCGGCGGCTTCTATGCCCACTTCCAGAGCAAGGATGCGCTGATGCTCGAGGCGTTCGAGCAATTGCTCGGCAAGCGCAGCGAACTGCTCGGCGAACTCGATCCCGGATTGTCGGGAAAGGAGCGTCGTGCCTTGGCGGCCGCCTTCTACCTGTCGCGCAAGCATCGGGACGCACAGGTCGACGCCGGTTGTCCGCTGCCGGCGACCCTAGCCGAGGTGGCGCGCCTGCCGGAGGGGTTTCGCGAGGTCTTGAGCAGGCATGTCGAGATCATGGTCGCCAGCCTGGCGGAAAGTCCCGAGGAAACCGACGTCGCCCTGGCCGACCTGGTGTTGATGATTGGCGGTTTGGCGCTGGCCCGGGCATTGGGGCCGGGCGAGCTGTCCGACCGGGTTCTGCGTGCCGCCAAGCAGGCGGTGAACTGAGGAGGTACGAGATGAGCAGCCTGACCTGGATTCGCGGTTTCAACGGGACGATCGGCCGCATCGCGCCGCGTTGGACGGCCGAGCGTATGCGTCGGGCGTTCATGATGCCTGGCGAGTGGCCGCCGAAGGATTGGGAGCTGCCGCTGCTGGCCAGCTCGGAGCGCGTCACTCTGCGCTTCGGGCTGTCGGTGTTGTGCTGGGGAGAGGGGCCGGCAGTCCTGCTGCTGCATGGCTGGGCCGGCAGGCCGACACAGTTCGCCCATCTGATCGAGCAACTGGTCGGCGCGGGTTATTCGGTGTATGCCCTCGATGCGCCGGCCCATGGCCGCTCGCCGGGCAGGGAGGCGAACGTGGTGCTGTTCGCCCACGCCTTGCTGGAGGCCGCTGGCGAGTTGCCGCCGCTGCGTGCGGTGGTCGGTCATTCCCTGGGTGGCGCGGCGGCGTTGCTGGCAGCCCAGATGGGGCTGCGCAGCGAAGCGCTGGTGACGGTCTCGGCGCCGTC
Organism: Pseudomonas aeruginosa; assembly: GCF_001457615.1. Classification (GTDB taxonomy): domain Bacteria; phylum Pseudomonadota; class Gammaproteobacteria; order Pseudomonadales; family Pseudomonadaceae; genus Pseudomonas; species Pseudomonas aeruginosa. Next base: position 1,972,311 of record NZ_LN831024.1, read on the forward strand.
GCGGATTCTCGAACAGTTGCGCCTGTTCGCTCGTTTCGTCGGTTTGCCGGCCCTGGCTCGCTCGCATTTCATCCGCCTGGTCGAGCGGCAGGCGGGCATATCCGCGGCGTGCCTGGATGTGGCGCGCTACCGTCTGGAAATGCCCGGACTGGTGGTGCATGCCGACGACGACACGCGCGTAGCGGTGGAAAATGCCGAGCGCATCCATGCCGCCTGGCCGGCCAGTCGCTTGCTGCGCCTGCCGGGCGGCGGCCACCACCGACTGCTCGGCGAGCGCAGGCTGAGCGAGTCGCTGCTGGCGCTGCTCGAGGAGCGCCCGGCGATGCGCGCTTGCCGGCGCGTGGAAAAGACGGCGAGCGCTTCCTGAGGCGCGTAGCAGAGGGGTTGTCGTTGTCCTGACCTCGGTTCTTCGGTAAAAAGCGCTGTGGCCCGCGCGGAGCGATCCGGCGGGGCGAGCCGTTTCGAATCGAGGAATGCCCATGACATTGCCGCTGGATCGGGTCCTGCTGCAGGCCAGCCCGGTATTGCCGGTGCTGGTGATCGAGGACGTGGCGCTGGCGCCCGACCTGGCGCGCGCGTTGTATGCGGGCGGCGTCACGGTGTTGGAAGTGACGCTGCGCACGCCGCAGGCGCTGGACGCGATCGCCGCCATCCATCGCGAGGTGCCCGAGGTCCTGCTGGGGGCGGGTACCCTGATCCACACCGAGCAGTTTCTCGAGGCACGCGACGCGGGCGCGCAGTTCGCCGTCAGCCCCGGATGCACGCCGCGCCTTGCCGCCGCCGCGGAGGATGCCGGCCTGCCATACCTGCCCGGGGTGATGACGCCTTCGGAAGTGTTGCTGGCGCTGGAGTACGGTTATCGCTCGCTGAAGCTGTTCCCGGCCGATGGCACTGCCAGCGTGAAAATGCTGAAAAGCCTGAAGGGGCCGTTCACCGGCATCCGCTTCTGCCCGACCGGCGGGGTCAACCTGGACAACCTGCTGAATTTCCTCCGCCTGCCCAATGTCGCCTGTGTCGGCGGCACCTGGCTGGCGCCGCCGAGCTTGATCCGGGCGCGGGCCTGGGATCAGATCACACAACTGGCCAGGGAAGCGCGCGAACTGGCCGGCAGCCTGGAGCAGCATTGATGAATTGGGACTACGCCGATCCGTTCGTGATCGACCTCAGGGTCCTCACCGAGGACATCGACGGGCTCGGCCACGCGAACAACGCCGTCTACGTCAGTTGGTTGGAGCGCTGCGCCTGGCGCCACTCGCAGCGGCTGGGCCTGGACCTGGCCGAGTACCGCCGGCTGGACCGGGCGATGGCGGTGCTGCGCCACGAGATCGACTACCTGGCCGCGGCCTACGAGGGCGACGAACTGCAACTGGCGACCTGGATCGTCGAGTCCGACCAGCGCCTGCGGATGAACCGGCGCTTCCAGTTGGTACGCCCGGCGGATGGCGCCACGCTGCTGCGGGCGCAGACCACCTTCGTCTGCATCGAACTGTCCAGCGGCAAGCCGAAGCGGATGCCGGCGGAGTTCATCGACGGCTACGGCCAGGCTCTGCTCGCCGGGCCTGACCCGTCGCGCGTCGGCCGGCAGGCATTCGCACTTTGTTCCGGGCGGCGGATTCTCTAGAATCCGCCGCCTGTCATTTTCGAGGTAGTGGTTCGTGCAAATCGCCCTGGCGCCGATGGAAGGTCTGGTGGATGAAATCCTCCGCGACGTGCTGACCCGCGTCGGCGGCATCGATTGGTGCGTCACCGAATTCATCCGCATCACCGATCGCCTGCTGCCGGCCACGGCTTTCCACAAGCTGGCGCCGGAGCTGCGCGACGGCAGCCGGACCCGCGCCGGGACGCCGATGCGTGTGCAGTTGCTCGGCTCCGATCCTGCGTGCCTGGCGGATAACGCCGCGTTCGCCTGTGAGCTGGGTGCCCCGGTGATCGACCTGAACTTCGGTTGTCCGGCCAAGACCGTGAACCGCTCGCGCGGCGGCGCGGTATTGCTCAAGGAGCCGGAGCTGATGCACGACATCGTCGCCGCCGTGCGTCGCGCGGTGCCGAGCGAGATTGCTGTGACCTCGAAGATGCGCCTGGGCTACGACAGTCCCGACGGCGCCCTGGATTGTGCGCGGGCCCTGGCCGACGGCGGCTCGGCCCATGTAGTGGTGCATGCCCGGACCAAGGTCGATGGCTACAGGCCGCCGGCGCACTGGGAATGGGTGGCGCGGGTGGCCGAGGCGGTGCGCGTGCCGGTGTTCGCCAATGGCGAAGTGTGGACGCTCGACGACTACCTGCGTTGTCGCGAGGTCAGCGGGGTGGAGGACATCATGCTCGGTCGCGGCCTGGTCTCGCGTCCTGGCCTGGCTCGGCAGATCGCCGCCTGGCGCGATGGCGGCGAAATCCGCGAGATGCCCTGGAGCGAGCTGTTGCCGCTGCTGCGCGACTTCTGGCTGCAGGCCCGGCGCAAGCTCGCCCCGCGCTATGCCCCGGGCCGTCTCAAGCAGTGGCTGGGCATGCTCACCCGCACCTATCCCGAAGCCGTCGAGCTGTTCGCACGGATTCGCCGGGAAAGCGATTGCGAAACCATCGACCGGCTGTTGCAGGTGTCGTTCAGCCAGGCGGCCTAGCTTGCGTACCAGGCCTAGCGGCCGCCGCTGACATCGATGAAGGTGCCGGTGCTGTAGCTGGCTTCGTCCGACGCCAGCCAGAGAATCGCCCGCGCGACTTCCTCCGCCGTACCGCCGCGTCCTAGCGGTATGCCGCCCTTCAGGCGTTCGATACGGCCGGGCTCGCCGCCGCTGGCGTGGATCTCGGTATCGATCAGTCCGGGCCGCACCGCGTTGACCCGGATACCCTCCGCCGCCACTTCCCTGGCCAGACCGATGGTCATGCTGTCGATGGCGCCCTTGGCGGCGGCATAGTCGATGTATTCGTTGGGCGATCCCAGCCGCGAGGCCATCGAGGACACGTTGACGATGCTGCCGCCGCGCCCGCCGTGGCGGGTCGACAGGCGCTTCACCGCCTCGCGGGCGCAGAGGAAGCTGCCGGTCACGTTGGTCGCGAATACCCTGTGCAGGCGCGCCGCGTCGATGTTTTCCAGGCGCGTCTGCGCTTCCAGCATGCCGGCGTTGTTGACCAGCACGTCGAGGCGGCCGAAACGTTCGTCGATGGCGGCGAACAGCCGCTCGACATCGCCTTCCTCGGCTACGTCGGCCGCCACCGCCAGGGCTTCGCCGCCCTGGCGCTCGATGCGCTGGCGCAGCGCTTCGGCGGCCTCGCGGTTGCGCAGATAGTTGAGGACGACCGCATAGCCGCGTTCGGCGGCGAGCAGAGCGGTGGCGGCGCCGATGCCGCGGCTGGCTCCGGTGACCAGCATGACGTTGCGCATGATGATGCTCCCCAGGTCAGTAGCGAGTGAAGGTCAGGTAGTCGGCGTCCCAGCCCAGGCCCTGCCAGAACAGGTTGGACAGCGGCGCGTCAAGGGCCGATTGCGCGCGGATCAGGCCGGCGCCGCGCGAGCGCAGGGCCTCCTCGGCGCTGCCCACCAGTTCCCGGGCCAGGCCCTGGCGGCGGGCCTGCGGCAATACGTAGAGCTCTGCGATCTCTCCGACCCGTGCCTGACCGTCCTCGATCTGCCACAAGTGGGCGAGGACGAAACCGCGGGGATGCTGCTGGGCCTCCGCCAGCCAGAGCAAGCGGTTGCGCGAGGCGGCCAGGAGCAGTGCCTGGATCGCCTGTTGGTCGCCGGCATCCAGGGTTTCCCCGGCTTCGCGGACATTGGCTTGCCAGAGCGCGGCCACCGCGGGGACGTCGTCGCCGCTGGCCAGGCGAACCCGGTGTTGCTCTGGCGTCGCATCGAGCTCCTGGCCGACCCGCAGCAGGTTGCCGTCGGGATCGACCAGGGCGAATTCGCGCATACCCCAGGGCTGGTCTTCCAGGGCCGTGATGCGTGGAATCCCCTGGCCGCCCAGGCCGAGGGCCGCGGCCTGGCGATGCAGCGCCTGGGCGTCCTCCAGGCGCAGGTAGGCAGCGCTGCAATTGGTCTTCGGTTCGAGCGCCTCGAACAGCGACAGGTGCAGCTCCAGGGCGCCGCGCTGGAGGATGGCGTAGGTCGGATAGCGAGCGCCAAGGTGGAAGCCGAGGGACTGGTAGAAGGCGCTGGCGCTGTCCAGATCGCGGCAGGGGAAGGTCGGGATTGCGCGTTCCATGGCGACGGTTCTCGAAAGGATGAGTTTCGATCTGAGCACGACGAACGGTCGTTCTCAAGGCTCTTGAAATACTTCCGACGATCCCTATCTAGTTCGTGCGGGATGCCGAAGACGGGTTCCGCACCAGAGTACTTGCTGATAATTCAGGAGATTCGCAATGAGCAACGCTTTTTCCCTCGCTCCGCTGTTCCGTCATTCCGTAGGCTTCGATCGCTTCAACGATCTGTTCGAGTCGGCCCTGCGCAATGAGGCCGGGAGTACCTACCCGCCCTACAACGTCGAAAAGCACGGTGACGACGAGTATCGCATCGTCATCGCCGCCGCCGGCTTCCAGGAAGAAGACCTGGACCTGCAGGTCGAGCGCGGCGTGCTGACCGTCAGTGGCGGCAAGCGCGAGAAGTCCACGGACAACGTGACCTACCTGCACCAGGGCATCGCCCAGCGCGCCTTCAAGCTGTCGTTCCGCCTCGCCGATCATATCGAGGTCAAGGCGGCTTCGCTGGCCAACGGCCTGCTGAACATCGACCTGGTCCGGCTGGTTCCGGAAGAAGCCAAGCCGAAGCGTATCGCCATCAATGGCCAGCGCCCGGCACTGGACAACCAGTAACCGTCAGCGGTGATCGAAAAAAGGCGCCTTCGGGCGCCTTTTTTCATTTCGTTGCGCTATCGGCCCGGGGCTCCGCCGGTAGGCCGTCGGGCACCTCGTCCAGCAGGACGTCGAGGTCGACGGCGGCCGCCATCGCCCGGTTGCCTTCGTCGCTGGGGTGCAGATGGTCGCCGGAGTCGTAGCGCGCGGCGAGCCGCGACGGCTGCTCCGGATCGCGCAATGCCGCGTCGAAGTCGATCACCGCATCGAAGGCGCCGGCATGACGGATCCACTCGTTAACCTGCCTGCGCAGGGCTTCCTTGGCGGGATGGTAATAATCGCTCAATGGCGTGCCGGGCAGTGCGCCCTCGAACGGCGTGAGGGTCGCGCCGACGACCCGGATACCCCGGTTGTGCGCCCGTTCGATCAATTGCCGGTAGCCGGCGATCAGCGCTTCCAGGGTGGGCGGTGCGGCATTCCGGGCGAAAGCGGTACCGGGCCAGGCAATGTCGTTGATGCCGAGCATCACCACCATGCTGCTTGCGCCTGGCTGGGCCAGTACGTCGCGGTCCAGACGTGCCAGCGCGCTCGCGCCCATGCCGTCGCTCAGCAGACGGGCGCCGGAAATCCCCGCATTGACCACGGCGACGCCATGCGGGGCCAGGCGTTCGGCGAGGAAGTCCGGCCAACGGCTGTTCCGGTCGAGGCTGGCGCTGGCTCCGTCGGTGATCGAGTCGCCGAGCGTCACCAGCGTCCGCGTTGCCGTTTCGGTTTCGACCAGGATACCTGTCAACAGCAGGCGCGCGCTGGTGCTCTGGCTGTCCGCCGCGTCCAGCTGCAATGCGTGGCTTTGGGTCTGCTCGCCGGCGACGATCCAGCCCGTCTGGCGGCCGTCCCAGTGGAAGGTTTCCATGGGCGTGGCGGCCGGCAGGTAGAGACTCACCAGCACCTGCGAGAGCGCGGCCACCGGCATCGCCACCGGATCGCTGAGTAGCGTGGCGCCGGGCGCGATGGTCGCCGTCCGGCGTCCGCCAAAGGTCACGTCATGCAGGCTGCCGGTGGCGACCGCGGCGCGCTCGGAACCCGGTTTGGCCAGGGTGGCCCGGCCGATCCGGATCGGGCGCCTTCCATAGGTATTTGCCAGGACGATGCGCACGCGCGTTCCTCCCAGGCTGATTCGCGCCAGTTGCCGCACCGTCTGGTCGTGCAGTTCGGCCGGCACGTTGCTGGGAAACAGGAAGTCCTCAGCCCAGACCGGCTGCGGGCTGGCCTGCCAGCTGGCGGTCCAGGAAGCGGCCGGCGCGGCGCAGGCGTACAACAGGCTCGTCGCGAGCGCGAAGGCCCGGGTTGCGCTGGAGGTCGCGGCGGGAAGTCTTTCGATGGGTCGTTTCATGTCGTTGAATTCAGTGGTTATCCTGTAGCTGATGATGAATTCAAAGATTTAAGGGGAATAGGCCGTAGCGGGGAACATCATTTATGAAGCGAAATCATCAGGCAGGGCGCCATGGCCCGGCTTGAAGTCAACCGTTCCGGCGAACTGGAGGTGTTTGCCCGGGTCGTCGAGTCGGGGGCTTTTCCGCCGCCGCTCGACGTTGCGGCATGACGCCCTCGGCAGTCAGCAAGTTGATCACCCGGCTCGAACAGCGCCTGGGAACCCGCTTGCTGAACCGCTCCACCCGACAATTGCAACTGACACCCGAGGGATGCGCGTTCTACGAGCGCGGGGTGCGTATCCTGGCCGACCTGGAGGAGGCCGAGCGGTGTGCGAGCGAAAACGCGGCGCCGCGTGGGCGCTTGCGAGTCAACGCCAACGTGCCTTTCGGGCATCACTTCCTGCTGCCGCTGGTGCCCGAGTTCCTCGCGCAGCATCCCGAGGTGACGCTGGATATCGTGCTGACCGATGAGGTCGTCGACATCCTCGAGCAGCGCACCGACGTGGCCGTGCGCGCGGGGCCGCTGAAAAGCTCGAGCCTGGTGGCGCGCAAGCTGGGGAGCACGCGCATGCTGATCGTCGGTGCGCCGGCCTATCTGGCCCGGCATGGCATGCCGGCCACGCCGCAGGCGCTGCTGGGGCACAACCGCCTCGGCGCCAACTATGTGCGAGCGCGCTCCGGCTGGCCGTTGCGGGACGGTGGCGAGGAACTCGTGGTGCCGTTGTCGGGCAACGCCCAGGCCAGCGATGGCGAGGCGCTGCGCCGTCTGGCCGTGGCCGGCCTGGGCCTGGCGCGGCTGGCCGCGTTCCAGGTGCGCGAGGACATAGCCGCCGGGCGCCTGATTCCCGTGCTCGAGGCATACAACCCGGGCGACCTGGAGGAAGTCCACGTCGTCTACGTCGGCCAGGGCGGCTATCTGCCGCTGCGCGTGCGGGCGTTCCTGGACTTTCTGGCGGAGCGCGTCGATATGAGCCAGGGTTGATCGCAGTGCTACATGAATACGCCGATTCCGCGGCCGAAAGCTTTTCTTCCTAGCGCTTCATCCACAGGAGGCAATCCAGATGAGCGATGACATCCAGCGTTACCCCAGCAGCCTGCCGTTTCCCTTTTCCCGCGCGGTGCGGGCCGGCGGCTTCCTGTTTCTTTCCGGACAGGTGCCGATGAGTCCGACCGGCGAGGTGGTACGTGGCGATATCCAGACCCAGACCGAAGCGGTGATGGCACGCATCGGCGAGACCCTGGAGAGCTGTGGCGCGCGTTTCGACCAACTGGTGAAGGTCACCGTCTGGCTGTCGGACATGGCCCACTTCGCCGGTTTCAACGAGGTCTACCAGCGTCATGTGCAGGGGGCCTTGCCGGTACGCTCGACGGTGACCGCCGGGCTGGCGCTGGGGGTCGACGTGGAGGTCGAGGTGCAGGCGTGGGTCGGCGAGGGCTGAGTCGCGAGGGCATTGGCATGCAGGTCGGGTGAGCGCTGGCCGCGGACGGCAAAGAGGGGAGGGCCTACCCGTGGCGTCCGACCTGAATCGCTTCAGGCCGCTGGAGTGCCGTTGCCGAATGCCTGTTCGTCGAGCAGGCGCATGAAGGCGCGCGCGGCGTTCGACAGGGTCCGCTCAGTGTGCAGGATATAGCCGAGCTGGCGGCTGAGTTGGATGTCCTGCAGCGGCAGGCGCACCACCTGGTCGTCGAGCATGGTCCGCGGCAGCACGCTCCAGGCCAGGCCGATGGAGACCATCATCTTGATGGTCTCCAGGTAGTTGGTGCTCATGGCGATGTTCGGCGTCAGCCCTTCGGCTTCGAACATGCGCCGCACGATGTGGTGGGTGAAGGTGTTGCCGCCGGGGAATACCGCGGGGTGCTTGGCGACGTCGGCGAGGAACACCGTGCCCTGTCGGGCCAGCGGGTGCTCCGGGGCGGCGACGAAGTCCAGCGGGTCGTCCCACACCGGGACTGCGCGCACCGGTTCGGCGGTTTCCGGGGCCAGGGTGATCACCGCCAGTTCCGCACGACCATGAAGGATCTCCTCGTAGGCCACTTCCGAATCCAGGAACTGGATATCCAGCGCCACCTGCGGATGCGCCCGGGTGAAGGCGCGCAGCAGCGGCGGCAGGCGATGCAGGCCGATGTGGTGGCTGGTGGCCAGGACCAGCCGGCCGCTGACCTCGCCGGTGAGGTTGTTCAGCGCCCGGCGGGTGTCGTCGAGCACGTTGAGCAACTGGTAGGCGCGCGGCAGCAGGGCGCGGCCGGCCTCGGTGAGGTTGACCTCGCGGCCGACCCGGTCGAACAGCCGGGCATTGAGCTGCTGTTCGAGGGCGGCGATGCGCTTGCTCACCGCCGGTTGGGTCAGGTGCAGGCGCTCGCCGGCTTCGGAGAAGCTGCCGGTCTCGGCAATGGCGATGAAGGTGTTGAGGCTGTTCAGGTCCATTGCGGGCCTCCGCTGGTTTCGGCTGCCCGGAGCTTAGCGCCAATGGATTCCTGTTGGGAATGCTTTGGATGAAAAATATGAATTTGAGTTATTCGTAGACAAGCCATAGGATCATCCTCACAAGCCCTGTGGGCATAGAAATGAGCTGATGAGGAAATCCCGATGGCCGGCAAGACCCTCTACGACAAACTCTGGGACATGCACCTGGTCAAGCAGCGCGACGACGGTTCGGCGCTGATCTACATCGACCGCCATATCCTGCACGAAGTGACCTCGCCGCAGGCCTTCGAGGGTCTTCGCCTGGCCGGGCGCAAGCCGTGGCGGATCGACGCCAACATCGCCACCCCGGACCACAACGTGCCGACCACCCGCACCGAGCGCAAGGGCGGCATCGCCGCCATCGCCGACGAGGTCTCGCGCCTGCAGGTGCAGACCCTCGACGAGAACTGCGACGACTTCGGCATCACCGAATTCAAGATGAACGACGTGCGCCAGGGCATCGTCCATGTGGTCGGTCCGGAGCAGGGCGCGACCCTCCCGGGGATGACCGTGGTCTGCGGCGACTCGCACACTTCCACCCACGGCGCCTTCGGCGCGCTGGCCCACGGCATCGGCACTTCCGAGGTCGAGCATGTGCTGGCGACCCAGTGCCTGGTGGCGAAGAAGATGAAGAACATGCTGGTCAAGGTCGAAGGCAGGCTGCCGGCCGGCGTCACGGCGAAGGATATCGTCCTCGCGGTGATCGGCAGGATCGGCACCGCCGGCGGCAACGGCCACGCCATCGAGTTCGCCGGCAGCGCCATCCGCGACCTGTCCATCGAAGGGCGGATGACCATCTGCAACATGTCGATCGAGGCGGGCGCCCGCGTCGGCCTGGTCGCCGTCGACCAGAAGACCATCGACTACGTGAAGGGCCGGCCCTTCGCGCCGAGCGCCGAGCAATGGGACCAGGCCGTCGCCTGCTGGCAGGGGCTGGTGTCGGACGCCGATGCCCGCTTCGATACCGTGGTCGAGCTGGACGCCGCGCAGATCAAGCCGCAGGTCAGCTGGGGCACGTCGCCGGAAATGGTCCTGGCGGTGGACCAGAACGTGCCGGACCCGGCCCGCGAGAGCGACCCGATCAAGCGCGGTTCGATCGAGCGCGCCTTGAAGTACATGGGCCTGCGGCCGAACCAGGCGATCACCGACATCCAGCTGGACCGGGTATTCATCGGTTCCTGCACCAACTCGCGGATCGAGGACCTGCGCGCTGCCGCCGAAGTGGCCAGGGGCCGCAAGGTCGCCGCGACCATCAAGCAGGCGCTGGTGGTGCCGGGTTCCGGGTTGGTCAAGGAGCAGGCCGAGAAGGAAGGCCTGGACCGGATCTTCATCGAGGCCGGCTTCGAATGGCGCGAGCCGGGCTGTTCCATGTGCCTGGCGATGAACCCGGACCGGCTGGAGAGCGGCGAACACTGCGCCTCGACCTCCAACCGCAACTTCGAGGGCCGTCAGGGCGCCGGTGGCCGTACCCACCTGGTCAGCCCGGCGATGGCCGCCGCCGCGGCCGTCAACGGCCGCTTCATCGATGTCCGCGAATTGCTCGCCTGAGGAGAACCGAGATGAAACCCTATACCCAGACGACCGGTCTCGTCGCTCCGCTGGATCGCGCCAACGTCGATACCGATCAGATCATTCCCAAGCAATTCCTCAAGTCGATCAAGCGCACCGGCTTCGGCCCCAACCTGTTCGACGAATGGCGCTACCTGGATGTCGGGCAGCCGGGACAGGACAACTCGAAGCGTCCGCTGAACCCGGACTTCGTCCTCAACCAGCCGCGCTACCAGGGCGCCAGCGTACTGCTGGCGCGGGAGAACTTCGGCTGCGGCTCGTCCCGCGAGCACGCGCCCTGGGCGCTGGACGAGTACGGTTTCCGCACGGTGATCGCACCGAGCTATGCCGACATCTTCTTCAACAACAGTTTCAAGAACGGCTTGCTGCCGATCATCCTGCCCGAGGCCGAGGTGGACGAACTGTTCCGCCAGGTCGAGGCGAACGAAGGCTACCAGTTGTCCATCGACCTGGCGGCGCAGACCGTTACCCGTCCTGATGGCAAGGTGCTGGGGTTCGAGGTCGACCCGTTCCGCAAGCATTGCCTGCTCAACGGCCTCGACGACATCGGCCTGACGCTGCAGGACGCCGATGCGATCCGTGCCTTCGAGGACGGCTACCGCCAGCAGCAGCCCTGGCTGTTCCGCTGAGCGCCACGCGAGTCCCCTTGCCGGGCGCATCCTGGGTAGGGTGCGCCCGGTTTTTCTCCCGGAGTAGGTTCATGAGCGACCACGATGACGTTGTCCAGCGCCAGTTCGGCGCCCAGGCTTCGGCCTACCTGAGCAGCGCCGTGCATGCCCAGGGCGAGGAATTCGCCTTGCTGCGCGACGCCCTGGCCGGGCGCCCGGAAGCGCGGGTCCTCGACCTGGGCTGCGGCGCCGGCCACGTGAGCTTCCAGGTCGCCGCCCTGGCAGGGGAGGTGGTGGCCTACGATCTTTCCGCCGAGATGCTCGCCGTGGTGGCGCAGAGCGCCGCGGAACGGGGCATGGCGAACATCCGCACCGAGCAGGGCAAGGCGGAGAGCCTGCCCTTCGCCGACGGCGAGTTCGATTTCGTCTTCAGTCGCTATTCCACCCATCACTGGCGCGACGTCGGCCTGGCCCTGCGCGAGGTGCGGCGGGTGCTCAAGCCCGGCGGGGTGGCGATCTTCGTCGACGTGGCGGCGCCCGGGCAGGCCTTGCCGGACACCTTCCTGCAGACCGTCGAGCTGCTCCGCGACACCAGCCATGTGCGCAACTACTCGCCGGCCGAGTGGGCGCGCCTGAGCGGCGAGGCGGGGTTGCTGGTCACCGGAAGCCGGCGCCAGCGTCTGCGCTTGGAGTTCCAGTCGTGGGTCGAGCGGATGCGTACGCCGGAGGTGTTCCGCCAGGCGATCCGCAGCCTGCAGCTGGCGGTGGGCGAGGAAGTCAGAGAGTATTTCGAGATTGCCGACGACGGCTCGTTCAGCACCGACGTGCTGGTGCTGTGGCTGCGTCGGGAGTGACGGTTCGATCACGGCGGCGCATGCCCGCCGTTCAATGAATGAAGGACAAGAGGGTGTTATGAGCAAGCAGATCCTGGTTCTCCCCGGTGACGGTATCGGTCCGGAAATCATGGCGGAAGCGGTCAAGGTGCTGGAGCTGGCCAACGACAGGTTCCAGCTCGGCTTCGAACTGGCCGAGGACGTCATCGGTGGCGCGGCCATCGACAAGCACGGCGTGCCGCTGGCCGACCAGACCCTGCAGCGCGCGCGCCAGGCCGATGCGGTGCTGCTGGGCGCGGTAGGAGGGCCGAAATGGGACAGGATCGAACGCGATATCCGTCCCGAGCGCGGTCTGCTGAAGATTCGTTCGCAACTGGGCCTGTTCGCCAACCTGCGTCCGGCCATCCTCTACCCGCAACTGGCCGCGGCCTCCAGCCTGAAGCCGGAAGTGGTCGCCGGGCTGGACATCCTCATCGTCCGCGAACTGACCGGCGGCATCTACTTCGGCCAGCCCCGCGAACAGCGCGTGCTGGAGAACGGCGAGCGCCAGGCCTACGACACCCTGCCGTACAGCGAGAGCGAAATCCGTCGTATCGCCCGCGTCGGTTTCGACATGGCCAGCGTACGCAACAACAGGCTCTGTTCGGTGGACAAGGCCAACGTCCTCGCCTCCAGCCAGCTGTGGCGGGAAGTGGTGGAAGAGGTGGCGAAGGACTACCCGGACGTCGAGCTTTCCCATATGTACGTGGACAACGCCGCCATGCAGCTGGTGCGCGCGCCCAAGCAGTTCGACGTGATGGTCACCGACAACATGTTCGGCGACATCCTGTCGGATGAGGCTTCCATGCTGACCGGTTCCATCGGCATGCTGCCTTCTGCCTCGCTCGACGCGAACAACAAGGGCATGTACGAACCCTGCCACGGTTCCGCCCCGGACATCGCCGGTCAGGGCATCGCCAACCCGTTGGCGACCATCCTCTCGGTCTCGATGATGCTGCGCTACAGCTTCAGCCAGGCGACCGCCGCCGACGCCATCGAGCAGGCGGTGAGCAAGGTCCTCGACCAGGGGCTGCGCACCGGCGACATCTGGTCCGAAGGCTGCCGCAAGGTCGGCACCCGGGAAATGGGCGATGCCGTAGTCGCGGCACTCAAGAATCTGTAATCTGACGGGCTTGGCCGGCGCCATGATGGCTGCCGGCCAGCTCACTTCTCTCATATAGGTGTAGTTGCGATGAAGCGTGTAGGTCTGATCGGTTGGCGCGGGATGGTGGGTTCCGTACTCATGCAGCGGATGCTGGAAGAGCGGGACTTCGACCTGATCGAGCCGGTGTTCTTCACCACGTCGAACGTCGGTGGCCAGGGCCCGGAAGTGGGCAAGGACATCGCTCCGCTGAAGGACGCCTACAGCATCGACGAGCTGAAGACCCTCGACGTGATCCTGACCTGCCAGGGCGGCGACTACACCAGCGAAGTATTCCCCAAGCTGCGCGAGGCCGGCTGGCAGGGCTACTGGATCGATGCTGCCTCCAGCCTGCGCATGGAAGACGACGCGGTGATCGTCCTCGACCCGGTCAACCGCAAGGTCATCGACCAGGCCCTGGACGCCGGCACCCGCAACTACATCGGCGGCAACTGCACCGTCAGCCTGATGCTGATGGCCCTGGGCGGGCTGTTCGACGCCGGCCTGGTCGAGTGGATGAGCGCCATGACCTACCAGGCCGCCTCCGGCGCCGGTGCGCAGAACATGCGTGAACTGCTCAAGCAGATGGGCGCCGCCCATGCATCGGTGGCGGATGACCTGGCCAACCCGGCCAGCGCGATCCTCGACATCGACCGCAAGGTGGCGGAGACCCTGCGCAGCGAAGCCTTCCCCATCGAGCATTTCGGCGCGCCGCTGGGCGGCAGCCTGATCCCCTGGATCGACAAGGAACTGCCCAACGGGCAGAGCCGCGAAGAGTGGAAGGCCCAGGCGGAGACCAACAAGATCCTCGCCCGCTTCAAGAACCCGATCCCGGTCGACGGTATCTGCGTGCGCGTCGGCGCCATGCGTTGCCACAGCCAGGCACTGACCATCAAGTTGAACAAGGATGTGCCGCTGACCGACATCGAGGGCCTGATCAGCCAGCACAATCCCTGGGTCAAGCTGGTGCCGAACCACCGCGAGGTAAGCGTGCGCGAGCTGACCCCGGCCGCCGTCACCGGCACCCTGAGCGTTCCGGTCGGGCGCCTGCGCAAACTGAACATGGGCTCCCAGTATCTCGGCGCCTTCACCGTCGGCGACCAGTTGCTGTGGGGCGCTGCCGAGCCGCTGCGGCGCATGTTGCGCATCCTGCTGGAGCGCTGATCGATCCGGCGCCGCCCGCAATGGGCGGCGCCTCGATTGCCTGGGCGAAGGTGGGCAAGTAAAGTGCCACGCCTATTTCGCAGACCGCCGAGGCTTTTCCCATGTCCCAGCCCCTCAATGTCGCAGTCGTAGGCGCCACCGGATCGGTTGGCGAGGCTCTGGTCGGTCTCCTCGACGAACGCGACTTCCCGCTTCATCGTTTGCACCTGCTGGCCAGCGCCGAGTCGGCCGGGCAGCGCATGGGTTTCGCCGAAAGCAGCCTGCGCGTCGGCGATGTCGATAGCTTCGATTTTTCCAGTGTCGGCCTGGCCTTCTTCGCCGCGGCAGCCGAGGTGTCGCGTGCCCATGCCGAGCGCGCCCGCGCGGCGGGTTGTTCGGTGATCGACCTGAGCGGCGCCCTGGAACCGAGCGTCGCACCGCCGGTCATGGTTTCGGTGAATGCCGAACGCCTGGCCTCGCAAGCGGCGCCGTTCCTTTTGTCCAGTCCTTGCGCCGTAGCCGCCGAACTGTGCGAAGTGCTGGCGCCACTCCTGGCCACGCTGGATTGCCGGCAACTGAACCTGACAGCCTGCCTCTCCGTCTCCAGCCTGGGGCGCGAAGGGGTCAAGGAACTCGCCCGGCAGACCGCCGAACTGCTCAATGCGCGCCCCCTGGAGCCGCGTCTCTTCGACCGCCAGATCGCCTTCAACCTGCTCGCGCAGGTCGGAGCGGTGGATGCCGAGGGACACAGCGCGATCGAGCGGCGCATCTTCGCGGAGGTGCAGGCCTTGCTTGGCGAGCGTATCGGACCGTTGAACGTTACCTGCATCCAGGCGCCGGTATTCTTCGGCGATAGCCTCAGCGTGACCCTGCAGTGCGCGGAACCGGTGGACCTGGCCGCGGTGACGCGGGTCCTCGATGCGACGAAAGGTATCGAATGGGTCGGCGAGGGCGATTATCCGACGGTGGTCGGCGATGCCCTCGGCCAGGACGAGACCTATGTCGGCCGGGTGAGGGCGGGGCAGGCTGATCCCTGTCAGGTCAATTTGTGGATTGTGTCTGATAATGTGCGAAAAGGTGCCGCGCTGAATGCCGTGCTCCTGGGTGAGTTGTTGATAAAACACTATCTGTAAAAGATACTTACCCACAGATTTGTAGAATTATTCGAGCTTGTTAATACTGGTTCGATCCGCTGCTGCCGGGGAGCGTCCGTCCATGCATGGCTGGGCGAGCGGACAGCAAGCACCGACGCACTCCCTCTCGTGAAACGAGAAAAGATATTAAAACCAAGGGATTACACTATGGTTCGGCTTCGTACACTGGTTCGGGCAATCGCGGCGGCCTCGGTCCTGACTTCCGGCATGGCGCATGGATTGGGACTGGGGGAAATCACCCTGAAGTCGGCGTTGAACCAACCGTTGGATGCCGAGATCGAGCTGCTCGAAGTTCGTGACCTGGGTTCGGGCGAGGTGATCCCGAGCCTGGCGTCGCCGGAAGAGTTCAGCAAGGCGGGCGTCGATCGCCTGTACTACCTCACCGACCTGAAGTTCACGCCGGTGGTGAAGCCCAACGGCAAGAGCGTCATTCGCGTGACCTCGTCGAAGCCGGTGCAGGAGCCCTACCTGAACTTCCTGGTCCAGGTGCTCTGGCCGAACGGCCGCCTGCTGCGCGAGTACACCGTCCTGCTGGATCCGCCGCTGTACTCCCCGCAGGCCGCGGCAAGCGCTCCGCAAGCGCCGGTCAGCGCGCCGCGCGCGACCGGCGCCCCGCGAGCCCCGCAGGCTCCGGCTCCGGTGCGTACCACCGCGCCGGCAGGCAGCGACACCTATCGCACCGTTTCCAACGACACGCTCTGGGAGATCGCCCAGCGCAACCGTACCGATCGCGTTTCCGTACCCCAGGCGATGCTCGCGTTCCAGGAGCTGAATCCGGGCGCCTTCGTCGATGGCAACATCAACCGGCTGAAGAGCGGCCAGGTCCTGCGCATTCCCACCGAACAGCAGATGCTGGAGCGCTCGCCGCGCGAGGCGCTGTCCCAGGTGCAGGCGCAGAACCAGAGCTGGCGCGGCAGCCGCAATCCGGCCGCGGGCAGCGCTGGCGCCAGGCAGTTGGATGCGACCCAGCGCAATGCCGCCGGGTCGGCGCCATCCAAGGTCGACGCCACGGACAATCTGCGCCTGGTGTCTGGCGAGGGCAAGGCCAGCAAGGGTGCCGACAAGGGCGGAAAGGGCGACAGCAAGGCGATCGCCGATACCCTGGCGGTGACCAAGGAAAGCCTCGACAGCACTCGCCGCGAGAACGAAGAACTGCAGAGTCGCATGCAGGATCTGCAGAGCCAGTTGGACAAGCTGCAGAAGTTGATCCAGCTGAAGGACGCCCAGTTGGCCAAGCTGCAAGGGCAGTTGGGCGCCGAAGGCCAGGGCGCAGCCCAGCCGAACGCAGCCCTGCCGGATGCGTCCCAGCCCAATGCGGCCGCGCAGGCGCCGGCTCAGCCCGGGACTCCTGCTGCGGCAGCGCCGACTCCTGCTCCAGCCGGAGAAGCACCCGCCGCTCCGGCGCAGCCTCCGGTGGCGCCGCCGCCCGCGCCAGCTGCCGAGAAGCCTCCGGCACCTGCCGTTCCGGCGCCCGCTCCGGTACAGGCGGCAGAGCAGCCGGCACCGAGCTTCCTCGACGAACTGCTGGCCAACCCGCTGTGGTTGGCGGTGATCGGCGGTAGCGCACTGCTGGCGTTGCTGGTGCTGCTGATGATCCTGTCGCGGCGCAATGCGCAGAAAGAGAAGGAAGAAGCCCAGGCTTTCGCCGCGGATACCGGCGAGGAACAGGAGGATGCGCTGGACCTGGGAAAGGACGGCTTCGACGACCTGACCCTCGACGAGCCTGAGCCGCAGGTCGCAGCCGTCGCTCCGCAGGTCGAGAAGACCACCGCGCAGACTTCCGATGCGCTGGGCGAGGCCGACATCTATATCGCCTACGGGCGTTTCAACCAGGCCGCCGAACTGTTGCAGAACGCCATCTACGACGAGCCGCAGCGCACCGACCTGCGCCTCAAGCTGATGGAAGTCTATGCCGAGATGGGCGATCGCGAAGGTTTCGCTCGCCAGGAAAACGAGCTGCGCGAAATCGGCGGCGCACAGCCGCAGGTCGAGCAGCTCAAGTCGCGCTATCCGGCAATGGTCGCGGTCGCCGCGGTTGCCGGCCTGGCCGGCGCCAAGCTGGCGCAGGACGAGCTGGATAGCTTCAGCCTCGACGATCTGTCGCTCGACGACAGCGGTCACGCGGCCAAGCCGGATGCGGCAGGACAGGATCTCGACGACGCCTTCGACCTGAGCCTGGACGACCTGGGCGGCGACGACGTGCAGGCCGACCTCAAGTCCGACAGCGGGGCGCTGGACGACCTGACCCTGGACAGCGATCTGGACCTGGCGGCCTCGACCGCGGCGGACAAGCCTGTCGACGATCTCGACTTCGGCCTGGATTTCGCGGAGTTGGCAGAGACTCCGAGCCAACCCAAGCATGACGACCTGGGCGATTTCTCCCTGGATCTCGATGCGCCGGAAGACAAGCTTTCGGACGACGACTTCCTGCTTTCGCTGAACGACGAAGTGCCCGCCGCGGCGCCCGCCGACAACGAATTCACCCTCGATACCGAGGCTGCCGAAGAGCCGGCGTTGTCCCTGCCGGACGACTTCGACCTGTCGCTGGCCGACGAGCCGACGGAGCCGGCCGCTCCGGAGAAGGGCGAGGACAGTTTCGCCGCCCAGTTGGACGAGGTGAGTGCGCAGTTGGACGAGTTGGCCAGCAACCTTGACGAGCCGAAGAGCGCGACGCCGAGTTTCTCCGCCGAAGATGCAGCGGTCGCCTCCGCCCTGGACGGAGACGCCGACGATGACTTCGACTTCCTCTCCGGTGCCGACGAAGCGGCGACCAAGCTGGATCTGGCTCGCGCCTACATCGACATGGGCGATAGCGAAGGCGCGCGCGATATCCTCGACGAAGTCCTGGCCGAAGGTAACGACAGCCAGCAGGCGGAAGCCCGCGAGTTGCTGGAGCGCCTGGCCTGATCCGGAAATGAAGCGACCCTCATGAACGATGTTGTTCCGCCAGCGGCAGCCGAATCGGCTGCCGCTGGCGTTTCCAGAATCGCCCTCGGCATCGAGTACAAGGGCTCCCGCTATCGTGGCTGGCAGCGCCAGGAAGCCGGCGTGCCTTCCGTGCAGGAAGCGCTGGAGCGCGCCTTGTCGAAGGTTGCCGCCGAGCCGGTCGGGGTGATCTGCGCCGGCCGTACCGACGCTGCCGTTCATGCCAGCGGCCAGGTGGTGCATTTCGACACCGCGGTGGAGCGCCCGTTGAAAGCATGGGTGATGGGCACCAACGCCAACCTGCCCGCGGATATCAGTGTGACCTGGGCGAGGGTGATGCCGGCGCATTTCCACGCGCGCTTCTCGGCCATGGCCCGGCGCTATCGCTACGCCATCTACAACGATCCGATCCGCCCGGCGCACCTGGCCGAGGAGGTCACCTGGAACCATCGGCCGCTGGATATCGGGCGGATGCGCGAGGCGGCCCAGGTACTGGTCGGCACCCATGACTTCACCTCGTTCCGGGCGGTGCAGTGCCAGGCCAAGTCGCCGGTCAAGACCATGCATCACGTGCGCTTGCTGGAGCATGGTCGGTTGATCGTGCTGGACATCCGCGGTAACGCTTTCCTTCACCATATGGTGCGCAACATCGCTGGCGTCCTGATGACCATCGGTGCCGGCGAGCGGCCGATCGAATGGGCGAAGGAGGTGCTCGAGGCGCGCGACCGGCGCGCCGGTGGGGTCACCGCTCACCCCTACGGACTCTATCTGGTGCGGGTGGAGTACCCCGGGGAGTTCGAGTTGCCCGAGCGCTACCTGGGGCCGCATTTCCTTTCCGGATTGCCCGATATCGTCGGCTGACGTCGAATCGGGCTTTTGCTACCATCGAGAATTCCCGCCGGACCGGCCGTCCGGCGGTTCGTCGCTCACTCGCCGAGGATTCTCCGTCGTTGCCAGCCGTTCGCATCAAGATCTGCGGTATCACCCGAGTCGAGGACGCCCTGGCCGCTGCCGCGGCGGGCGCCGATGCCATCGGCCTGGTGTTCTATGCGAAGAGCCCGCGGGCGGTGGATATCCATCGGGCGCGGGAGATCGTTCGTGCCCTGCCGCCGTTCGTGACCAGCGTCGGCCTGTTCGTCAACGCCAGCCGCTGCGAACTGGGCGAGATTCTCGATGCGGTGCCGCTGGACCTGCTGCAATTCCATGGCGACGAGCGCGCCGAGGACTGCGAGGGACATCGGCGACCCTACCTGAAGGCCCTGCGGGTGAAGCCCGGCGACGACATCGTCGGGCGCGCGGCGGCATATCCGGGAGCTGCCGGGATTCTCCTGGATACCTATGTGGAAGGCGTGCCCGGCGGCACGGGGGCGGCGTTCGACTGGTCGCTGGTGCCGACCGACCTGGGCAAACCCCTGGTGCTG
This sequence comes from Pseudomonas aeruginosa, assembly GCF_001457615.1. GTDB lineage: Bacteria > Pseudomonadota > Gammaproteobacteria > Pseudomonadales > Pseudomonadaceae > Pseudomonas > Pseudomonas aeruginosa. Next base: position 1,991,823 of record NZ_LN831024.1, read on the forward strand.
GCCGGCGGTCTGACGCCGGATAACGTCGGCAGGGCAGTCGAGCAGGTCAAGCCCTACGCGGTGGACGTCAGCGGTGGCGTCGAGGCGAGCAAGGGAATCAAGGATGCGGCGAGGGTCCGCGCGTTCGTGGACGCGGTGCGTTCGCGGCGCCGCGACGAGACATGATGTGACGACGGGCGGCCCGCCGCCGTCCACTAGCGTGTCGCCGTTTCCGCGACAACGCCCGGCCGCCGATAGGGAGGCCAGATATTTCGCGATAGCCGCTCGCCGGGTATCGCCCAGGTGACCGCGCAGGCGGGGGATGGGACAGGCCGCGAAACGTTTCGCAGCCGTGGGGCCCACCGCTGCCGGCGGTCACGAAGATGAATTTGCTCAGGGACGCCGTCACCGGATCGGTGCGGCCATCCCGACCTTGCACTGGAGAACAAAGAGCATGAGCAACTGGCTGGTAGACAAGCTGATCCCTTCCATCATGCGTTCCGAGTCCCAGAAGAGTTCGGTACCGGAAGGCCTGTGGCACAAATGCCCGTCCTGCGAAGCCGTGCTGTACCGTCCGGAGCTGGAAAAGACCCTGGATGTCTGCCCGAAGTGCGATCACCACATGCGCATCAACGCGCGTACCCGCCTGGACATCTTCCTCGATGAGGACGGTCGCGAGGAGCTGGGTGCCGACCTCGAGCCGGTGGACCGCCTGAAATTCCGCGACAGCAAGAAGTACAAGGATCGCCTCGCCGCGGCACAGAAGGACACTGGCGAGAAGGACGCGCTGATCGCCATGAGCGGCAAGCTGCAGGGCATGCCGGTGGTCGCCTGCGCCTTCGAGTTCTCCTTCATGGGCGGTTCGATGGGCGCCATCGTCGGCGAGCGCTTCGTTCGCGCAGCCAACGTCGCCCTGGAGAAGCGCTGCCCGCTGATCTGCTTCTCCGCCTCCGGCGGCGCGCGCATGCAGGAAGCGCTGATCTCGCTGATGCAGATGGCCAAGACCTCGGCGGTCCTGGCGCGCCTGCGCGAAGAAGGCATCCCGTTCGTCTCGGTATTGACCGACCCGGTCTACGGCGGCGTTTCCGCCAGCCTGGCGATGCTCGGCGACGTGATCGTCGGCGAACCCAAAGCGCTGATCGGCTTCGCCGGTCCCCGCGTGATCGAGCAGACCGTCCGCGAGAAGCTGCCGGAAGGCTTCCAGCGTAGCGAGTTCCTCCTCGAGCATGGCGCCATCGACATGATCGTGCATCGTGCCGAGTTGCGGCCGCGCCTGGCCAATCTGCTGTCGGCCTTCACTCATTCGCCGAGCCCCGTATCCGCATGACCCAGCGTTCCCTGGCCGATTGGCTGAGCTATCTCGAACAACTCCATCCGACGGCCATCGACATGGGCCTGGAGCGTTCCCGCGAGGTAGCGCGCCGGCTCGGCCTGGGAAGGCCGGCGAAACGCGTGGTCACCGTTACCGGGACCAACGGCAAGGGCTCCACCTGCGCCCTGCTCGCCGAACTGCTGCGTGAGCAGGGGTTGTCGGTCGGGGTCTACAGCTCGCCGCACCTGCTGCGCTACAACGAGCGGGTGCGGATCGACGGCATCGAGGCCGGCGATGCGCAACTGTGCGACGCCTTCTCCGCGGTGGAGGCCGCACGTGGCGAGATTTCCCTGACCTATTTCGAAATGGGCACGCTGGCCGCCTTCTGGCTGTTCGAGCGCGCCGGGCTGGACTTCGCGGTGCTGGAAGTCGGCCTTGGCGGGCGCCTGGATGCGGTCAACCTGATCGACGCCGACCTGGCGCTGATCACCAGCATCGGCCTGGACCATGCGGACTGGCTGGGCGATACCCGCGAAAGCGTGGCTTTCGAGAAAGCCGGTATCCTGCGCGCCGGCAAACCGGCCCTGTGCGGCGATCTCGATCCCCCGCAGCCATTGCTGGAGCAGGTGGCTGCGCTGGGGGCACCGCTTTACCTGCGCGGTCGCGACTACGACCTGGCGCTCGCCGATCATGGCTGGCACTGGCGCGGGCTGGCCGCGGACGGCCAGGCGCTGGCGCTGCACGATCTGCCGTTGCTCGGGTTGCCCATGGAAAACGCCGCGCTGGCCCTGCAGGCCTACGCGTTGCTCGAGTTGCCCTGGCAGGCGGAGCGCCTGGCCGAGGCGCTGCGGCGGGCCCGGGTGACCGGTCGCCTCGATCGCCGCGACCTGTCCTGGAACGGCCAGCCACGCCAGCTCCTGCTGGACGTCGGGCACAATCCCCAGGCCGCCCAGTACCTGGCGCAACGCCTGCGTGCCGCAGCGCCACGAGGACGCTACCTGGCGGTCTTCGGCCTGCTGGCGGACAAAGACCTGGATGGCGTACTGGAACCCTTGACCGGCTTGGTGCAGGATTGGGCCGTTGCACCGTTGCCGACTCCGCGTTCGCGGCCGGCCGCGGAGCTGGAGGCGGCGCTGATCCTGCGCCAGGTTCCGGCGAGCAGTCATGCGGATATCGCCGCCGCCCTGGACGCGCAGTGCGCCAAGGCTACCGCGGATGATGTCATTCTGCTGTTCGGATCGTTCTATAGCGTGGCCGAAGGCCTGGAATGGCTGGCCCGTAGAACGGATAAGGGGGAGTAAATCATGGCCTTGCTGGAAAGAGGGCTGAAGCAGCGCATCGTCGGGGCGTTGGTGCTGATCGCCCTGGCGGTGATCTTCCTGCCGATGCTGTTCACCCGCGAAGACGAGTCGCGCCAGGTCGTGGTGGAAGCGCCGCCGCGCCCGCAATCGCCGGCCATGCCCAGTGTCGAGGTGCAGCCGACCGAGGTGCCGGAACTGCAGCCCGGCGAGGAAGGCATCGCTCCCGAGATCGTCGAGGAAGGCTCCCCGGCCGCCGCCGGCCAGCCCAGCCAGCCGATCGGCGGCCTGCCGGCGACCCCGCCGGCCACCCAGCCGCCCGCCCAGGCCCAGGCGCCGGCCGCCAGCCTGCCGCCAAGCCAGCCGCAACCGCCCGCTGCGCCGCCGAGCCCGCCGCCCGCGGAGAAGCGCCTGGACGCCAACAACCTGCCGCAGAGCTGGTCGGTACAGCTTGCCAGCCTGTCCAACCGGGCGCGCGCCGAGGAATTGCAGAAGACCCTGCGCTCCCAGGGCTACAACGCCTACATCCGCAGCTTCGACGGGATGAACCGGGTCTTCGTCGGGCCGGTGATCCAGCGCGCCGAGGCGGATCGCCTGCGCGACCAGTTGAGCAAGCAGCAGAAGCTCAACGGCTTCGTCGTGCGCTTCCAGCCGGAACGCGGTTGACCGCGACCCGCGGCTTACCGTCGCGGGCGCGCTCTGCTAAAATGCAGCGCCTTTTCTGCTTGTGGGCTGCATAGTGGCATTTACCTGGGTCGATTGGACGATGGTCGCCATCATCGTCGTTTCCAGCCTGATCAGTCTGAGTCGCGGCTTCGTCAAGGAAGCCTTGTCCCTGCTTACCTGGATAGTCGCCGGCGCGGTGGCCTGGATGTTCGGCGGGGCGCTGGCGCAGCACCTGGGCGAGTACATCCAGACCCCCTCGGCCCGCATCATCGCAGCCTGCGCGCTGCTGTTCATCGCGACCCTGCTGCTCGGGGCGCTGGTCAACTACCTCATCGGCGAACTGATCCGGGTCACCGGCCTCTCCGGCACCGACCGCTTCCTCGGCATGGTCTTCGGCGGTGCGCGCGGCGTACTGCTGGTCGTGCTGCTGGTCGGCCTGCTCAGCCTGGCCCCGGTACAGCAGGACCCTTGGTGGCAGCAGTCGGTGCTGATGCCGCATTTCCTGATGGTTGCCGACTGGTCGAAGAACTTCATTCTCGGTTTCGCCGGCCAGTGGTTGCCGGCCGCGCCGATAACGCCGCCGAGCGGCATCGGCGGGCTGCTTCCCAGCCAGTGATTTTGGCGGGACACTGGCCGAGGCCGGGTCCCGCGGTTTTCCAGGGCGGCGCGTCGATGGCGCGGCGCCGGCGGCACAGGACGTGCCGCGAGCCAGTCGGCGGCGAAGGTCGCCGATTCGCGGGAGCCAGCGGCCCACAGGCCCTGGTCAGCTCGATGGTCCGGGACGGACCGATCGCGCTTCCCATCTTTCCAGCTTGAGCCAAGTAGGGGTTGCGTCACATGTGTGGCATCGTCGGTATCGTGGGCAAGTCGAACGTCAATCAGGCGCTGTATGACGCGCTCACCGTCCTCCAACATCGCGGCCAGGACGCTGCCGGTATCGTCACCTGCCATGACGATAAGCTGTACCTGCGCAAGGACAACGGCCTGGTCCGCGACGTCTTCCAGCAGCGCCACATGCAGCGCCTGATCGGCAGCGTCGGCATCGGCCATGTGCGTTACCCGACCGCCGGCAGCTCCAGCTCGGCGGAAGCGCAGCCGTTCTACGTCAACTCGCCCTACGGCATCACCCTGGCGCACAACGGCAACCTGACCAATGTCGAGCAGTTGGCCAAGGAAATCTACGAATCCGACCTGCGCCACGTGAACACCAACTCCGATTCGGAAGTGCTGCTCAACGTGTTCGCCCACGAGCTGGCGGTGCGCAACAAGCTGCAGCCCACCGAGGAGGACATCTTCGCCGCGGTTTCCTGCGTGCACGACCGTTGCGTCGGCGGCTACGCGGTGGTGGCGATGATCACCGGCCATGGCATCGTCGGTTTCCGCGACCCCAATGCGATCCGTCCGATCGTCTTCGGCCAGCGGCATACCGAGAACGGCGTCGAATACATGATCGCCTCCGAGAGCGTGGCCCTGGACGTACTCGGCTTCACCCTGATCCGCGACCTGGCGCCGGGCGAGGCGGTGTACATCACCGAGGAAGGCAAGCTCTATACCCGCCAGTGCGCCAAGGCACCGAAGTACGCGCCGTGCATCTTCGAGCACGTCTACCTGGCGCGTCCGGATTCGATCATGGACGGCATCTCGGTGTACAAGGCGCGCCTGCGCATGGGCGAGAAGCTTGCCGACAAGATCCTCCGCGAGCGTCCCGACCACGACATCGACGTGGTCATCCCGATCCCGGACACCAGCCGCACCGCGGCGCTGGAACTGGCCAACCGGCTCGGCGTGAAGTTCCGCGAGGGCTTCGTCAAGAACCGCTACATCGGCCGCACCTTCATCATGCCCGGCCAGGCGGCGCGGAAGAAATCCGTGCGGCAGAAGCTCAACGCCATCGAGCTGGAGTTCCGCGGCAAGAACGTGATGCTGGTGGATGACTCCATCGTCCGCGGCACCACCTGCAAGCAGATCATCCAGATGGCCCGCGAGGCCGGGGCGAAGAACGTCTACTTCTGCTCCGCCGCGCCGGCCGTGCGCTACCCCAACGTCTACGGCATCGACATGCCGAGTGCGCACGAGCTGATCGCGCACAATCGCAGCACCGAGGACGTCAGCAAGCTGATCGGCGCCGACTGGCTGGTCTACCAGGACCTGCCCGACCTGATCGACGCGGTCGGCGGCGGCAAGATCAAGATCGATCACTTCGACTGCGCCGTGTTCGACGGCGAGTACGTGACCGGCGACGTCAACGAGGCTTACCTGAACCGGATCGAACAGGCGCGCAACGATGCGACCAAGGCCAAGAGCCAGGCGGTCAGCGCGATCATCGATCTGTACAACGACTGACAAAGGGGAGAGCGGCATGACTCAGGACTGGGATGCCGGGCGTCTCGACAGCGACCTGGAAGGCGCGGCCTTCGACACCCTGGCGGTTCGCGCCGGGCAACGGCGGACGCCGGAGGGCGAGCACGGCGAGGCGCTGTTCACCACTTCCAGCTACGTCTTCCGCACCGCCGCCGACGCGGCCGCGCGGTTCGCCGGCGAAGTGCCGGGCAACGTCTATTCGCGCTACACCAACCCCACGGTACGCACCTTCGAGGAGCGCATCGCCGCCCTCGAAGGAGCCGAGCAGGCGGTGGCCACGGCGTCGGGCATGTCGGCGATCCTCGCCCTGGTGATGAGCCTGTGCAGCTCCGGCGACCACGTGCTGGTCTCGCGCAGCGTGTTCGGCTCGACCATCAGCCTGTTCGACAAGTACTTCAAGCGCTTCGGTATCCAGGTCGACTATCCGCCGTTGAGCGATCTCGCGGCCTGGGAGGCGGCGTGCAAGCCGAATACCAAGCTGTTCTTCGTCGAGTCGCCATCCAACCCGCTGGCCGAGCTGGTGGATATCGCCGCGCTGGCCGAGATCGCCCACGCCAAGGGTGCGCTGCTGGCGGTGGACAACTGCTTCTGCACGCCGGCCCTGCAACAGCCGCTGAAGCTCGGTGCGGACGTGGTGATCCACTCCGCGACCAAGTACATCGACGGCCAGGGCCGGGGCATGGGCGGGGTGGTCGCCGGTCGCGGCGAGCAGATGAAGGAAGTGGTCGGCTTCCTCCGCACCGCCGGACCGACCCTCAGCCCGTTCAACGCCTGGCTGTTCCTCAAGGGCCTGGAAACCCTGCGTATCCGCATGCAGGCGCACAGCGCCAGTGCCCTGGCCCTGGCCGAATGGCTGGAGCGCCAGCCGGGCATCGAGCGGGTCTACTACGCGGGCCTGCCGAGCCATCCTCAGCATGAGTTGGCCCGGCGCCAGCAGAGCGGCTTCGGCGCGGTCGTCAGCTTCGACGTGAAGGGCGGGCGCGATGCCGCCTGGCGCTTCATCGACGCTACCCGGATGGTCTCGATCACCACCAACCTGGGCGACACCAAGACCACCATCGCCCACCCGGCGACCACCTCCCACGGTCGACTGTCCCCCGAGGACCGCGCGCGCGCCGGGATCGGCGACAGCCTGATCCGGGTCGCGGTCGGCCTGGAAGACCTCGACGACCTCAAGGCCGACATGGCTCGGGGGCTGGCTGCGCTGTGATCGAACCCAACCTGCGAGGCAACGGCAGGGTCGCCCTGGTCACCGGGGCGGCCCGGGGCATTGGCCTGGGCATCAGTGCCTGGCTGATCGCCGAGGGCTGGCAGGTAGTGCTTGCCGACAACGACCGTGAACGCGGGGCCAGGGTGGCCGAGGCGCTGGGCGAGCACGCCTGGTTCGTGGCCATGGACGTGGCCCAGGAGGGCCAGGTGGCGATGAGCGTGGCCGAGGTGCTCGGTCAGTTCGGCCGCCTCGACGGCCTGGTCTGCAACGCCGCCATCGCCAATCCGCGCAATACGCCGCTGGAGGCGCTGAGTCTCGGCGAGTGGACCCGGACCCTGGCGGTCAACCTGACCGGTCCGATGCTGCTGGCCAAGTACTGCACGCCTTATCTGCGCGCGCACAATGGCGCCATCGTCAACATCGCCTCGACTCGTGCCCACCAGTCGGAGCCTGACTCCGAGGCCTACGCCGCGAGCAAGGGCGGGTTGCTGGCGCTGACCCATGCCCTGGCCGCCAGCCTGGGCCCGGATATCCGTGTCAATGCGCTCAGCCCCGGCTGGATCGATACCCGCGAGGCCGCCGAGCGCGAGGCTGCGCCGCTGACCGAGCTGGACCACGACCAGCACCTGGTCGGCCGGGTCGGAACGGTGGAGGATGTCGCGTCGCTGGTGGCTTGGCTGCTCTCCGAGGACGCCGGTTTCGTCACCGGCCAGGAATTCCTGGTCGATGGCGGCATGACCCGGAAAATGATCTACCTCGACTGATTTGGTGGGGAGATGCGGAAAAGGCGCTGTTCCGAAAGGAGCAGCGCCTTTTTTTCGTATGAGGCCGCCTTGCCGGTATGGCGCCGTTATTCCGTCTTCAGTTCGCGCAGATCGACGGCCTGTCCATCGAACAACTGGTTGGCGTTGGTCGGCAGGATGCTGGGTCGTCCCTCCGGGCCGCGAGTGCCGTCGATGACCCGGATGTCGCTGTATTTCTTGCCCGAGAGCGCGGCGAGACCGGCGCTGTCGCGGACCACCGTAGGACGCAGGAAGACCATCAGGTTGCGCTTGGTGTGGGTGTCCTTGGTGGAACGGAACAGGCGACCGAGCAATGGGATGTCCCCGAGCAGGGGAACCTTCGACTCGGCTTGGGAAACGTCGTCCTGGATCAGGCCGCCGATCACGATCACTTGGCCGTTCTCGGCGAGGATGGTGCTCTTGATCGAGCGCTTGCTGGTGATCAGGTCGGTATTGTTGCGCTGCTGGGCGTTGGGCAGCAGGGCCGAGATCTCCTGCTCGATCTCCAGGCGCAGGGCCGCGCCGTCGTTGATGTGCGGAGTGACCTTGAGGCTGACGCCGATATCCTTGCGCTCCACGGTGGTGAACGGGTTGCTCGAACCTTCGCTGTTGGTGGTGTAGGAGCCGGTCTGGAACGGTACGTTCTGGCCGACCAGAATCTCCGCTTTCTGGTTGTCCAGGGTCAACAGGCTCGGGGTCGACAGCAGGTTGCTCTTGGTGTTGGCCGAGAGCGCGGTGACCAGCGCGCCGAAGCTGCTGCTGCCGATGCCGACGATGGCGCCGTCGGGGATGGATTCCGGTGCCTTGTTGCTCTCGAGCGATTGCAGCAGGGTGCCGATGGACAGTCCGGTATTGGCGAAGTTGGTCTTGGTTCCGCCCATGCCGCCCTTGTTGATCGCCCATTGCACGCCGACGGCATCCTGGATGTCGCCGGAGATCTCGACGATGGCCGCCTCCACCAATACCTGGGCACGCGGCACGTCGAGCTGGCGAACGATGTCTTCGAGAGCGTTGACCGTGTCCGGGTCGGCCAGCAGGACCAGGGCGTTGGTGCTTTCGTCGGCACGGATGAGGATGTTGCTCGGTCGGCCGCCGCCGGTCTGTTCGCCGCCCTGGCCGCCATTGTTCTTCATGCCTTCGGAAATCTGGCCGAGGGTTTCCGCGAGGGTCTTGGCGTCGTTGTGGCGCAGGCGGATCACCCGGGTGTTGGCTGAGCGCGCGGTCGGGGTGTCCAGCGATTGCGCCAGTTGCACCAGCTTGGCGCGCGCCTGCGGCGGGCCGAGGATGATCAGGCGGTTGGTGCGCGCGTCGGCGATCACCTGGGCGCCCGCCGCGCCCTTGGCCTGGCCGCGGCTCATGGCGTTGTTGAGCACCTCGGCGGCGTCCATCACCCAGCCGTAGCGCAGGTTGATCACGCTGTAGTCGTGGCTGCCCTTCTGGTCGAGCTGGCGGATCACGTCTTCGATTCGCGCGATATTGGCGCTGCGGTCGCTGATGATCAGCGCGTTGGCCGAGGGCACCGCGGCGAGGTGGCCATATTGTGGGACCAGCGGACGGATCAGCGGGATGAGTTCCGATACCGGGCTCTGCTGCACCTGGATCACCCGCGTCTCCAGGCGATCCGGCGCGCTCTGGCCGCCGCCGGCCTCGGTCTTGGCCTCGGCGTTGGGCACGATGCGCGCCTGGTCGCCCTGGGCGACCACGGTGAAGCCGTGGGTGCTCATCACCGAGAGGAACAACTGGTAGACCTCGCTCAACGAGAGCTGGGCCTTGGAGACCACGCTGACCTGGCCCTTGACCCGCGGGTCGACGACGAAGGTCTCGCCGGTGATTTCGGAAATCTGGTCGATGAATTCGCGGATGTCGGCATCCTTGAGGTTGATCGTCCAGTGCGCCTCCTGCTGGTTGCCGGCGGGGACGAAGGCGTTCCTGCCGCTGTCTTCGGCGTGCGCCACCTGGATGCCGAGGGCCAGGCTGAGAAGGACGGCGGGAACGTACGAACGACTGGAAGGGGCAAACAGGGCGCGGAGCAAAGGCTGGGACATCGGGTCAGTCGCTTTCCGTAGGCGTGGTCGTGGGCTCGCTCGAGTCTTCTTCGGCGGGTTCTGCGATGGGCGTGGCTTCCATCTGCTGGCGCAAGGCGTCCAGGCGCTCGCGCAATGCTGCAGCGTTCTCATCCTGCAGGCTTTGCAGTTGTTCGATCGAGTCGTTCTCGCTTGTAATGTCGTCCGCGCTGGCCAGCAGTCCCCCGGAACGGTGCGGGAAGGGCAGGCTTTCCAGGCGCCCGCCGCGCTGCAGTTCGACGCGGTCGCGGTAGACCGCGTGCAGCTTCACGCCGTCGCTGATCTCGCCGCCGACCGCGTAGCGGTGCGGCTTGTCGCCCTGGCGCTGGATGATCGCGCTGGACAGCTTGGGATCGCTCTGGACGAAGCTGCCCTTGAGCACCAGGTCGAGGTTGGTGGCCGGTGGCGGGGCGTTGGGGTCCTGGGCGCTGGTGCCGAAGAGGCGCGCCAGGCGGGTCGGATCGCTGCGGATCGACTCGTGGCTGACCGGCGAGGCGGCGACGGCTACCGGGCTGCGTTGCAGGCGCAACCAGCCGGCCGCCTGCCAGGCGAGGCTGATGCTCATGGCGATGATCAGGGCAACAGCCAGAAGGGCCGGGGCGTACCGCTGCAGCCAGCGGGAAGAGGCGCCGGAGAAAGGCAATACATCACTCCTGGTCTTTATCGTTATGTCTGAAGATCGCCGAGGGATCATAGCAGTTCGTTGCCAGTAGGCTACCTACTTCTATCAATAGGTGTGACTGGCCGGGCCAGGCACGCTTGTGCTTAAGATAACGGCTCGCCAGGATACTTCTGCAAGAGGAACTCGGGATCGGCCGCACAAAACGACTAACAACTAACAATACTGACGGTAACCGTTCAGTGGTCATATACGACCAAGATACTTCTGTAAGGTTACCGCTATAAGGCATCCATGATGACAGCCCCATTACCCGACATCGCCGCGCCGGCCGCACCGCCACGGCGTCTGCCGTTCAGCTTCGCCAAGCGCCAGGGCCTGCTGTTCCTGTGCCTGGAGGAGCAGTACTGGCTGGCCTGCCGGCCGCAGGTGGAGCTGGCGGCGATCGCCGAGGCGCAGCGCTTCGCCGGCCGCCGCCTGCCGCTCAAGGCGCTCGGCGAGGACGCCTTCAACCAGGCCCTGGCGGCCTCCTACCAGCACGACTCCTCGGCGGCCATGCAGCTCGCCGAGGACCTCGGCGGCAGCCTGGACCTCGCCGCGCTGGCCGACCAGGTCCCGGAAACCGAGGACCTGATGGAGCAGGAGGACGACGCGCCGATCATTCGCCTGATCAACGCGATCCTCGGCGAGGCGATCCGCGAGAACGCCTCGGACATCCACCTGGAAACCTTCGAGAAACGCCTGGTGGTGCGCTTCCGCGTCGACGGCGTGCTGCGCGAGGTGCTGGAGCCCAAGCGCGAGCTGGCGGCCCTGCTGGTATCGCGGATCAAGGTCATGGCGCGGCTGGACATCGCCGAGAAGCGTATTCCCCAGGATGGGCGGATTTCCCTGCGGGTCGGCGGGCGCGAGGTGGACATCCGCGTCTCGACCCTGCCCTCGGCCAACGGCGAACGGGTGGTGCTGCGTCTGCTCGACAAGCAGGCCGGGCGCCTGAACCTGCAGCACCTGGGCATGAGCGAGCGCGACCGCAAGCTGATGGACGAAACGGTGCGCAAGCCGCACGGCATCCTGCTGGTCACCGGCCCCACCGGCTCGGGCAAGACCACCACCCTGTACGCCAGCCTGACCACGCTCAACGACCGCACGCGGAACATCCTCACCGTCGAGGATCCGATCGAATATCACCTGGAGGGCATCGGCCAGACCCAGGTCAACGCCAAGGTCGACATGACCTTCGCCCGCGGCCTGCGGGCGATCCTCCGGCAGGACCCGGACGTGGTGATGGTCGGCGAGATCCGCGACCGGGAGACCGCCGAGATCGCGGTGCAGGCTTCGCTGACCGGCCACCTGGTGCTCTCGACCCTGCACACCAACAGCGCCATCGGCGCGATCACCCGCCTGGTGGACATGGGCATCGAGCCGTTCCTGCTGTCCTCCTCCATGCTTGGCGTGCTGGCCCAGCGCCTGGTGCGGGTGCTCTGCCCGGCGTGCAAGGAGCCCTACCGCGCCGACGAGGCCGAGTGCGCGCTGCTCGGCGTCGATCCCGCCGCGCCGCCGACCCTGCATCGCGCCCGCGGCTGCGGCGAGTGCCACCAGCATGGCTATCGCGGGCGTACCGGTATCTATGAACTGGTGGTGTTCGACGACCACATGCGCTCGCTGATCCACAACGAATCCTCCGAGCAGGAAATGACCCGGCATGCCCGCACCAGCGGACCGAGCATCCGCGACGACGGTCGGCGCAAGGTGCTGGAAGGCGTCACTACGGTCGAGGAAGTCCTGCGCGTGACCCGGGAAGAATAATGGCCGCCTTCGAATACCTCGCCCTCGACCCCAGCGGTCGCCAGCAGAAGGGCGTGCTGGAGGCGGACAGCGCGCGCCAGGTCCGCCAGTTGCTGCGCGAGCGCCAATTGGCGCCGCTCGACGTGAAGCCCACCCGTACCCGCGAGCAGAGCGGGCAGGGCGGGCGCCTGACGTTCGCCCGCGGACTGTCCGCGCGCGACCTGGCATTGGTGACCCGGCAACTGGCGACCCTGGTCCAGGCCGCGTTGCCGATCGAGGAGGCGCTGCGCGCCGCCGCGGCGCAGTCCACCTCGCAGCGCATCCAGTCGATGCTTCTCGCGGTGCGCGCCAAGGTCCTCGAAGGCCATAGCCTGGCCGGCAGCCTGCGCGAGTTTCCCACCGCCTTTCCCGAGCTTTACCGGGCGACTGTGGCTGCCGGCGAGCATGCCGGGCACCTCGGCCCGGTGCTGGAGCAACTTGCCGACTACACCGAGCAGCGCCAGCAGTCGCGGCAGAAGATCCAGCTGGCGCTGCTCTATCCGGTGATCCTGATGGTCGCTTCGCTGGCCATCGTCGGCTTCCTGCTGGGCTACGTGGTGCCCGACGTGGTCCGGGTGTTCATCGACAGCGGGCAGACCCTGCCGCTGTTGACCCGCGTGCTGATCGGCGTCAGCGACTGGGTCAAGGCCTGGGGCGCGCTGGCCTTCGTCGCGGCGATCGGCGGGGTGATCGGCTTCCGCTACGCGCTGCGCAAGGATGCCTTTCGCGAGCGCTGGCATGGCTTCCTGCTGCGCGTGCCGCTGGTCGGTCGGCTGGTGCGTTCCACCGACACCGCGCGCTTCGCCTCGACCCTGGCGATCCTCACCCGCAGCGGCGTGCCGCTGGTGGAGGCGCTGGCGATCGCCGCCGAGGTGATCGCCAACCGGATCATCCGCAACGAAGTGGTCAAGGCCGCGCAGAAGGTCCGCGAGGGCGCCAGCCTGACCCGCTCGCTGGAAGCCACCGGACAGTTCCCGCCGATGATGCTGCACATGATCGCCAGCGGCGAGCGCTCCGGCGAGCTGGACCAGATGCTGGCGCGCACCGCGCGCAACCAGGAGAACGACCTGGCGGCGCAGATCGGCCTGATGGTCGGCCTGTTCGAACCGTTCATGCTGATATTCATGGGCGCGGTGGTGCTGGTCATCGTCCTGGCCATTCTTCTTCCGATCCTTTCTCTCAACCAACTCGTGGGGTAATCGCGTGAATCAGAGCCGCCCATTGCAGCGTCGCCAACAGTCGGGCTTCACCCTGATCGAAATCATGGTCGTGGTGGTCATCCTCGGCATCCTCGCCGCCCTGGTGGTGCCGCAGGTGATGAGCCGTCCCGACCAGGCCAAGGTCACCGTGGCCAAGGGCGACATCAAGGCCATCGCTGCCGCGCTGGACATGTACAAGCTGGACAACTTCGCCTATCCGAGCACCCAGCAGGGCCTCGAGGCGCTGGTGAAGAAGCCCACCGGCAATCCGCAGCCGAAGAACTGGAACAAGGACGGCTACCTGAAGAAGCTGCCGGTCGATCCGTGGGGCAATCCCTACCAGTACCTGGCGCCGGGCACCAAGGGCCCGTTCGACCTGTATTCGCTGGGCGCCGACGGCAAGGAAGGCGGCAGCGACAACGACGCCGACATCGGCAACTGGGACAACTGACCGGACATGCGGGCTTCGCGCGGCTTCACCCTCATCGAGCTGATGGTGGTGATGGTCATCATCAGCGTGCTGATCGGCCTGGCGGTGCTCAGCACCGGCTTCGCCAGCACCTCGCGGGAGCTGGACAGCGAGGCCGAGCGGCTCGCCGGGCTGATCGGCGTGCTGACCGACGAGGCCGTGCTGGACAACCGCGAGTACGGCCTGCGCCTGGAGCGCGATGCCTATCAGGTACTGCGCTACGACGAAGCGAAGGCGCGCTGGTTGCCGGTGGCGCGCGACAGCCACCGCCTGCCGGAGTGGGCGGAGCTGACCTTCGAGCTGGACGGCCAGCCGCTGGTGCTGGCCGGCAGCAAGGGCGAGAAGGAGCAGAAGAAAGGCACCGACCAGCCGCAATTGCTGATCCTCTCCAGTGGCGAACTCAGTCCGTTCCGCCTGCGCCTGGCCGAGCGCGGACCCGAGGGGCGGGCGTTGTCGCTGAGCAGCGACGGTTTCCGCCTGCCACGGGTCGAGGTGGCGCGGCGATGAGGCGCGCGCGCGGTTTCACCCTGCTGGAAGTGCTGGTGGCCCTGGCGATTTTCGCCATGGTCGCGGCCAGCGTGCTCAGTGCCAGCGCGCGCAGCCTGCAGAACGCCTCGCGGCTGGAAGACAAGACCCTGGCGATGTGGATCGCCGACAACCGTCTCAACGAATTGCAACTGGAACAGACGCCGCCCTCCAGCGGCCGCAACCAGGGCGAGCTGGAGTTCGCCGGGCGCCGCTGGGAGTGGCGCACCCAGGTCGACAGCACCGCCGAGCAGGATATGCGGCGGGTGATCGTCTGGGTCGCGGCGAAGCCCGTTGGCCGCGAGCGTGGCAGCATCGAGGAACGCGCCGCGGCGCGCCTCGTCGGTTTCCTCGGGAGCCAGCCATGAGGCTACAGCGGGGCTTCACCCTGCTCGAGCTGCTGATCGCCATCGCCATCTTCGCCCTGCTGGCCCTGGCCACCTACCGCATGTTCGACAGCGTGATGCAGACCGACCAGGCGACTCGCGTGCAGGAGCAGCGCATGCGCGAGCTGGTGCGGGCGATGGGCGCGCTGGAGCGCGACCTGACCCAGGCGGTCGAACGTCCGGTACGCGACGAACTGGGCGATAACCGTGGCGCCTTCCTCAGCGAGGGCGAGAACGACCAGATCGTCGAATTCACCCGTGGCGGCTGGCGCAACCCGCTCGGCCAGGCGCGCTCGCGCCTGCAGCGGGTGCGCTGGTCGCTGTCCGGGGAGACCCTCGAACGCCGCTACTGGCTGGTTCTGGACCGCGCCCAGGACAGCAAGCCACGGGTGCAGCAGGTGCTGGACGGGGTTACCGCGCTGAGCTGGCGCTTCCTCGACAAGGAGCACAACTGGCAGGGCCACTGGCCGACCGACGAAGGCAGCGAGGAGGAGCGCCTGGAAAGCCTGCCGCTGGCGGTGGAGATGACCCTGGAGCACCGCCACTACGGCAAGCTGGTGCGCGTCTGGCGTCTGCTCGATCCGCCGCTCAAGCAGGACCAGCCGCAGGGCCAGCCGGGCGGCGAGAATGGCGAGAACGGCGAGGGCGGAGTGCCGCAGCCGCCGGAAGGCATGCCGGGGGCGCCGGAATGAGGCGCGGGCAGAACGGCGTCGCGCTGATCACCGTGCTGCTGGTGGTGGCGGTGGTGACCATCGTCTGCGCCGGGCTGATCATCCGCCAGCAGTTGGCGATACGCAGCAGCGCCAACCAGTTGCACGTGCGCCAGGCCTGGCACTATGCGCTGGGCGGCGAACGCCTGGCGGAAGCGGTGCTGCGCCGCGACCTGCGCCAGGGCGGCGAGAATACCCGCGAGCCGGTGGACCACCTGGGCGAGGCCTGGGCGCGACCGATGACGCCGTTCAAGCTGGACGACGGCGGCGAGCTGCGGGTGCGGATCGAGGACCCCAGCGGACGTTTCAACCTCAACGGGCTGGTGCGCAAGCGCAAGGTCAAGCCGGATTCGGTGAAGCAGTTCCGTCGCCTGCTGGCCACCCTGGGGATGAAGGAAGAGATCGTCCAGGGCTTGCCGGACCGGCTGGCCGACTGGCTCGACGCCGACCAGAATCCGCAGGGCGAGCAAGGCGCCGAGGACAACCAGTACCTGCTGGAGGCGCCGGCCTACCGCGCCGCCAACCGCAGTTTCAAGGACGTGTCCGAGCTGCGCCTGCTGAAATTGTCGGAAGCCGACTATCGACGCCTGCTGCCGTTCGTCAGCGCCTTGCCCGAAGATGCGCCGCTGAACGTGAACACTGCCAGCGTGCCGGTGCTGGCCGCCATGTTCGAGATCGATCCGGGACAGGCGGAAAACATCGTGGCGGCCCGTGGGCGAGAAGGCTTCCAGGAGAAGACTGAGTTCAGCAAGCACCTGAACGAGTTGGGATCAAAGGCAAGTAACGTCAACTTTGCCGTCGGCACCCGCTACTTCCAGGTGATCAGCGAGGTCAGCCTGGGCGACCGCCGGCAGGTGCTGGTGAGTACCTTGCAGCGGGGCAAGGACGGCAAGATACGCGTGATGGCCCGCGACATGGGGCAGGGCGGCCTGCCCATCCCGTCGACGGGCGGCGACGATTGGAAGAAGGACGAGCGATGAGTGGAGTGAGTGCGCTGTTCCTGCCGCCCGCCAGCACGGCGGGGGCCGATGGGGAACTGGCGGTATGGTGGGTGCAGGATGGCGAGTGCCGGCGCGCGCCGTTCGCCCAGGCGCTGGCGGAAATCCGTGCGCCCTGGCGGCTGTACCTGCCGGTGGAGGCGGTGACCGCCTGCGCGGTGAACCTGCCTACACAGAAGGCGCGCTGGTTGCGCCAGTCGCTGCCGTTCGCGGTGGAGGAACAACTGGCCGACGATGTCGAGCAGATGCATCTTGCCCTTGGTCCGGCGCTGGCCGACGGCCGCCACCGGGTATTCGCCGTGCAGCGCACCTGGCTTGCCGCCTGGCTGGCGCTGGCCGAGGGCGCGGGCAAGGCGCCGGCTTCGCTGCATGTCGATGCCGATTGCCTGCCGGGCGAGGGCAGTTGCCTGTTCTGGCTGGAAGAGCGCTGGTTGCTCGGCGGCAGCGGCGCCGTACGCCTGGCCTGCGGCAGCGAGGATTGGCCGGTACTGCGCGACAGTTGCCCGCCGCCGCAGCGGGCCTTCGCCGCGCAGGAGGTGGCGCCCCTGGAGGGGGTGGAAGTCCAGGCCCTGGCGGGCAATCCGCACGTCTGGCTGAGCGAGCAGCCGCTGGGCACCGACCTGGCCCAGGCCGAGTTCGCCGCGCGCCAGCAGAGCAGCCAGTGGCGCCGCTGGCGGCCGCTGCTGGGGTTGGTCGGGCTGTGGCTGGTATTGCAATGGGGCTTCACCCTGCTCCAGGCCTGGCAGTTGCAGCGCGAAGGCGACCGCTACGCGGCGCAGAGCGCAGAACTCTACCGCCAGTTGTTTCCCGAGGACCGCAAGCTGATCAACCTGCGCGCGCAGTTCGACCAGCACCTGGCCGACAGCGCCAGCAGCGGCGGCGAGGGCCAGTTGCTCGGCCTGCTTGGCCAGGCCGCCACGGTGATCGGCGGCGAGCCGACGGTGAGCGTCGAGCAACTGGACTTCAGCGCCGCTCGCGGCGACGTCGCCCTCCAGGTGCGGGCTCCCGGTTTCGACGTGCTGGAACGGCTGCGTTCGCGTCTCAGCGAGTCCGGGCTGGCGGTGCAGCTGGGTTCGGCCAGCCGCGATGGCTCGACGGTCAGCGCGCGCCTGGTGATAGGAGGTTGAGATGAAGGTGATGACGCAATTCCACGAGCGCCTCAGGGCCCAGGCGGAAACCTCGCAGCTGGCGATCCGCTGGCGCGGGCTGCCGGCGCGGGACCGCCTGGCGCTGCTCTGGCTCGGCGCGTTCCTCCTGCTGGTGGTGCTTTACCTGGCGCTGTGGCGCCCGGCCGAGCGCCATCTGCAGTCGGCGCGGCAGTACTTCACCGAACAGCGCGCGCTGCATGCCTACATCCAGCAGCAGGCGCCCAACGTGCGCCAGGCCGATGCCGCGGCGCCACAGGCGCAGATCGACCCGGCGGCGCTGCAGGGCATGGTCACGGCTTCGGCGGCCCAGGCCGGACTGAGTGTCGAGCGCCTCGACAACGAAGGCGAGGGCGCCGTGCAGGTGGCCCTGCAGCCGGCGCCATTCGCCAAGCTGCTGCCCTGGCTGGAGCAGTTGAACGGGCAGGGCGTGCAGGTGGCGGAGGCCGGCCTGGACCGCCAGGTCGACGGCCGGGTCTCGGCGCGCCTGAGCCTGCGGGTCGAGTGAGCGGCCCGTGGCTGGGCCCGGCCTGGGCCCCGGCGCCGACCGTGGCGACAGGCGATCGCCGAAATTTCAAAAAAAATTCAATCAGGGCATTGACTTAGGTTTTTCGGTCGGTAGAATGCGCCCCACTTCGAGAGTGAAGGGTGATTAGCTCAGCTGGGAGAGCATCTGCCTTACAAGCAGAGGGTCGGCGGTTCGATCCCGTCATCACCCACCAATCTCGCAAGTTACGCGCAGCGGTAGTTCAGTCGGTTAGAATACCGGCCTGTCACGCCGGGGGTCGCGGGTTCGAGTCCCGTCCGCTGCGCCATTCACTTCCCCTCCCGAGTTCACCACCCCGAACTCGCCGTCTTCCACCAGAAGGCGGGCAGCCTGGCTGCAACGAGAGGAAGTCGCTTTACCGGGCATCTTGCCCAGCCGACGCGCAGCGGTAGTTCAGTCGGTTAGAATACCGGCCTGTCACGCCGGGGGTCGCGGGTTCGAGTCCCGTCCGCTGCGCCATACATCTTCACCACGCCGAGGCGGGGTGAGCCACGAAGAAAGCGGCCAATGGCCGCTTTTTTCGTTTCCGTCGTCCCCTGCGTCTTCCGCTTTCTCCTTGTTTGCCGGATTTCCTGCTCCGTCGGTCCGCGCGCGGTAATCCCGCTGTCATCTTCCTCGTCTACAGCTGAAAGACACAGACGAACGAAGGTGATCCGCGATGGACGACTACCAGGAAGAACTGCTGGAGCAGCATGCCGCCGAATGCGATCTGCCAGAGCCGGCGGACGATGCCACCGAGATGTGATCATGCGCTCTGTCGCTGGGCGCGGCGGAATTCGCCGGGCGTCTGCCCGCTCCAGCGCTTGAAGGCGCGCTGGAAGGCTTCCGCCGAGGCGAAGCCGAGCAGGTAGGCGATTTCGCCGAAAGCCAGGTCGGTCTCGCGGATGTAGACCATCGCCAGGTCGCGGCGGGTGTCGTTGAGGATGCTGCGGAACTGGGTGCCTTCCTCGGCCAGCTTGCGCCGCAGGGTCCAGGTCGGCAACTTGAGGCGCGCGGCGATTTCCTCGAGGTCCGGTTCGCGACCATTGAGCATCGGCCCCAGCAGGCGGCTGACGCGCTCGCGCCAACTGCGGGTGCGGGTCAACTGCTCCAGTTCGCGGTTGCAGAGTTCCAGCATCTGGTTCCAGGTGCTCGGACAGTGCTCGGCATTCGCCAGGGCCAGGCTGGCCTGGCTCAGGCGCAACTGGTTGGTCGGCGCGCCGAATTCCACCGGGCAGCCGAAGAATGCCTCGTAGCGCTCGGCCCAAGGCGGCGCTGGATATTCGATCTCCACCCGCTCCGCTTTCAACGGCTGCCTTGCCAGGGCGCCGAGATGGCTGATCCAGCCTGCCAGCACCGAATCGACGACGAAGCGGTTATAGGCGTTGTAAGGGCTGATCGAATAGAAGCGCAGCCAGGCGCCGCCGGCGTCTTCCACCAGGCTCGACTGGCCCCGGTAGTTCTGCGCGTAAAGCGGTTCCAGGTGGATCATTGCCCGCGCGGCGGCGCGCAGGTTGGGCGCCTGGGCGACGCTGACGCCGGCCAGGCCCATCTGTCCGAGACGGCTCAGGCGGCCCATCTGCAGGCCGAGGGCGGGGTCGCCGCTGAGCTGTATGGCGGCATGGCCGAGGCGCATGTAGCGAGGGATCGACAGGCGCGCCCCGGGTTCGGCCAGGCGCCGCTGGTCGAGGCCGTACTGCTCGAGCAGTGGTGCGGGCTCGACGCCGGCGGCGAGCAGGGCGTCGGCCAGCGCCTGGACGAAGCCGACCGAGAGGTCGCCGAGGCGAACCCGGGGCGCGCTCATAGCCAGAGATTGACCAGTTGCGCACCGCCGCCGGGATTGGCCTGGCGCATGCCCTGCGACGAACCGAGCAGGCTTTGGCCGTCTTCGGTGACGTTCCACAGGCGGCTATGGGCGAAGGCCACGGCGGCGCCGCGCGCACCGCTGGCCAGCAGGCGCTCGCCGACCGCCAGGCGCTGCCAGGCCTCGGCGTTGCTCAGGCTGTTCGGCGCCAGGCGTACGTCGCCGGGAACCAGCTCCGCATCGAAGCCGGGCCAGGGCTGCTGCCAGCGACCGCTCTGGTTCAGGGCGGCGGGGATCGCCAGCAGTTCGACGCGCTGTTCGACCAGGGTGGCGTAGGTGTCCGGGTACCAGCTGTCGGTGCCGATCAGCACGCCCAGGCGTCCTGCCGGCGTATCCAGCACCTGCAGGCGCTCGCCGCGACCGTTGTTGAGGTAGCTCAGTTCGTGGCGGGTCGGGAACACCTTGCGTTGCGGCTGGCCGAGCGGCCGGCCGTCGGGACCGAAGGTCAGGCTGACGTTGTACAGCTGGCCGGTGCCGGGACGCAGCTCGCCGTCCTCGACCTCGGGGTCGGGCAGGACGATGGAGCCGGCGACCACCGTCACCTTGAAATCATGGGCGAGCCCGCCGAACAGGGTCTGGTAGTCGTGGGCCATGTCCACCGCCTTCATCCGGAACAGGGTGTCGGTGAGACGCTGATCGCCGCGCGCGGTGATCCAGCCGCGCGCCACCTTCAGTGGGTTGCTCGCGGCCATCCAGTCCATCGCCGTGGGCCAGTCGGCAGCGGCGTAGACCTCGGGCTTCTCGCCGCTGGCCACCAGCCAGGTGCCGACATGCTCGGGGAACACCACCACCGTGCGCTCGTTGAGCAGGCCCTGGCGGCGGGCATTTTCCAGGTAGGCGTGGAATTTCAGTTGCAACCGTTCGGCGCTCTGGTAGTCCGGCGTGAACAGTTCCGGCTGGACCGCCAGCAGATTGCCGCGCTCGCCGGGCTGGCCCTGGACCACGCTGACCTGGCTGCGCAGGTCGGACAGGTAGTGGCCTACCGGGCGGCGTTCGGCCCAGCCGGCGTAGGCGGCGAAGAGGGTGATGAGGATCAGGAAGATCAGCTTGCGCATGCGGGTCTCCAAGGCAGCCCACAGGGTAGGGGAGTGGCGTCGGCTTGCCAAGCATCCCTGTGCATTCCGATCAGTAACTTGTCATTTAGGATCATTGAGCGCTCCGGTGGCGCTCCTTAGAGTCGTCGCCATACCGACCGCTGCCCGTGCCGCGCATTGCGCCCGAGGCCGCGGCATATCCGTGAACGCGTTTCGTCCGATGTGGAGACCCCCGATGACCGCCGCCGTTCCCTATCCGCACCTGCTCGCCCCGCTGGACCTCGGCTTCACCACCCTGCGCAACCGCACCCTGATGGGGTCCATGCACACTGGCCTGGAAGAGAAGCCGCAGGGCTTCGAGCGCATGGCGGCGTATTTCGCCGAACGCGCCCGTGGCGGCGTCGGCCTGATGGTCACCGGCGGCATCGGCCCGAACGAAGAGGGCGGCGTGTATTCCGGCGCGGCCAAGCTGAGCACGCCGGAAGAGGCGGAGAAGCACAGGATCGTGACCCAGGCGGTGCACGAGGCGGGCGGCAAGATCTGCATGCAGATCCTGCATGCCGGCCGCTACGCCTACAGCCCGAAGCAGGTGGCGCCGAGCGCGATCCAGGCGCCGATCAATCCGTTCAAGCCCAAGGAACTCGACGAGGAAGGCATCGAGAAGCAGATCGCCGACTTCGTCAACTGCGCCAGCCTGGCCCAGGTCGCCGGCTACGATGGCGTCGAGATCATGGGGTCGGAAGGCTACTTCATCAACCAGTTCCTCGTGCAGCACACCAACCAGCGCACCGACCGCTGGGGCGGCAGCTACGAGAACCGCATGCGCCTGCCGGTGGAGATCGTCCGCCGGGTGCGCGAGGCGGTGGGGCCGAACTTCATCATCATCTATCGCCTGTCCATGCTCGACCTGGTCGAGGGCGGCAGCAGCTGGGACGAGATCGTGCTGCTGGCCAAGGCCGTCGAGAAGGCCGGCGCGACCCTGATCAACACCGGTATCGGCTGGCACGAGGCGCGCATCCCGACCATCGCCACCAAGGTGCCGCGCGCGGCCTTCACCAAGGTCACCGCCAAGCTGCGTGGCGAGGTCGGCATCCCGCTGATCACCACCAACCGCATCAACACTCCCGAGGTGGCGGAGAAGGTCCTGGCCGAGGGCGATGCCGACATGGTCTCCATGGCCCGGCCGTTCCTCGCCGACCCGGATTTCGTCAACAAGGCCGCCGCCGGCCACGCCGAACGGATCAACACCTGTATCGGCTGCAACCAGGCCTGCCTCGACCACACCTTCGGCGGCAAGCTGACCAGTTGCCTGGTCAACCCGCGCGCCTGCCACGAAACCGAGCTGAACTACATCCCCACCACCAGGCCGAAGAAGATCGCCGTGGTCGGCGCCGGCCCGGCCGGCCTGGCCGCCGCCACCGTGGCCGCCGAGCGTGGGCACCGGGTCAGCCTGTTCGACGCCGCCGGCGAGATCGGCGGGCAGTTCAACGTGGCCAAGCGGGTTCCCGGCAAGGAAGAGTTCCACGAGACCCTGCGCTACTTCCGCAACAAGCTGGAGAGCACCGGTGTCGAACTGCACCTGAACCGCCGGGTCGACGTGGACGACCTGGTCGCGGGCGGCTACGACGAGATCGTCCTCGCCACCGGCATCGTTCCGCGCACACCGGCGATCCCCGGCATCGAGCATCCGAAGGTGATCAGCTACCTGGATGCGATCCTCGAGCGCAAGCCGGTGGGTGGCAAGGTGGCGGTGATCGGCGCCGGCGGCATCGGCTTCGACGTCTCCGAATTCATCACCCATGCCGGTCCGTCCACCAGCCTGGAGCGCGAGGCGTTCTGGAAGGAGTGGGGGATCGATACTCGCCTGGAAGCCCGCGGCGGCATCGCCGGGGTCAAGGCCGAGGTGCATCCGGCGGCGCGCCAGGTGTTCCTCCTGCAACGCAAGAAGAGCAAGGTCGGCGACGGCCTCGGCAAGACCACCGGCTGGATCCATCGCGCCGGCCTGAAGAACAAGCAGGTGCAGATGGTGAATGCCGTGGAGTATCTCGGGATCGACGACGCCGGCCTGCATATCCGCGTTGCCGAGGGCGAGCCGCAGGTGCTGCCGGTGGATACCGTGATCGTCTGCGCCGGCCAGGACCCGCTGCGCGAGTTGCAGGACGGCCTGCTGGCGGCCGGCCAGAGCGTGCACCTGATCGGTGGCGCCGACGTCGCCGCCGAGCTGGATGCCAAGCGCGCCATCAACCAGGGTTCGCGCCTGGCTGCCGAACTCTGAGAGCCTTTCCGCGATCTGTTGCGTAGCGGAGAAACTGCGTTGAAAACGGCTTTTCTCCAGCTCGCACAGGTTCTGCGTATCGCCCCTGTCCGCCCTCGTCGGCGCGGCGGGGGGCTGTGCACCGGTTCGGTGAACGGTGGCGCTCTGCCACGGTGATCTCCGTCCGCTCAAAACCCGACCGCTTCACAATTTCCCCTACCGCTCGGCGGGCCGTCCGGCATCGCCCGGGTGTCTGCCAACCCAGTCACATTGCCCGCGACATTTTTTCCCCTAGACTTGCCCGAACAACGAGATAGCGCCTGTTTTTCAGGTGACATGCCAGATGGGTACTGCCGGATGCGGGCCGCCTCGCCAGGCGTTCGAGGGTTAGCGATGAGCATGCAGAAAAAGCCACAGATGGCGGAGGCCGTGCTGTTCTTCAACGACAGCGGCGTCTGCAAGGAAATGCTGTATCCCGAATTCGAGGCGCTGCTCGATGGCCTGGTGCGCATGCCGGAATACGCCGACCGGCAGATGCACCTGGCCTATGTGTTGATCAATCCGCGCCTGCAGGCGCGGGCGGCGGTGTTCTTCTATCTCGATTTCGACGAGCAGGGCGGCGCCGACACCGGCTGGAACCTGCCTCTGCGCAACCTCGCCGAACGCGCCGGACGCGGCCCCGACATGGGCGGCGGGCCGATCCGCCTGGCCTGTCGCAGCCAGTGCCCGGTGTCCTGGCACCAGATGCACCTCTGGGACCCGGAGAGCAGCGCCGGACGCAACCATTTCGTGCTCATCCGCGACGCGCTCAGGCGCAACCAGCTGGGCCTGCTGGTGGACGAAGAGCCTGCCGCGGTGGAGCCGCAGCGGCTGCAGATGGCCGCCGAAGAGCAATGGTACGCCGCCGGTCCCGCCGCCCCGAAGGCACCGCCCGCGGAGCCTCCGCGCAAGCAGGAGGACGAGCAGGCGGCGCGCCTGGCGCAACTGGTCAAGCAGCAGCGACAACAGCTCGCCGCCCTGGCCCGGCAGCAGGAGCAGCGCCTGGCCGGGCTCGCCCGGCAGCACGAAGAGGAACTGGCCAGGCGCGAACAGGACGCCCGCGGGCAACTGGACATCCTGCGCAGCGAAGTGCTCAGCCTGCAACAGGCCCTGGAACGGCAGGCGCGGGAGAACGCCGAATTGCAGCAGCGTCTGCTGGAGCAGGGCGAGCAGTTCCAGCGCAACCGCGAGGAACTGACCCGGCAACTGCGTTTCATCGAGAACCAGGGGCGCAACGAGACCGACCTGCTGCGCTCGGAGTTCGCCGACGAACTGGAGGCTCGGGTGGCGGCGGCGGTGGCCGGCTACAAGGAGCAGGTCTCGATCCGCGACGTCGAACTGGCCTACCGCAACGAGCTGGACCAGCAACTGGAGCAGGAACTGGCCGAGCTGCGCGCCGAGCGCGACCGTCTGGCCGCCCAGGGACCGGAGCAACTGCTGGAGCGTCTATCCGGCCAGGGCGTGGTATTCGTCGCCTACCATCCCGGTGCCGGGCACCTGACCATCCCCTTGCAGGACATCCCGCGTTACCAGGACAATCCGCTGGCCTACGCGGCGGCCAAGTGCTTCGTCTCCGAGAGCCAGTACCGCCAGTGGCTGGACCACTTCCAGCAGCCGCGCTGCGAGGCGCTGCTGCCCGGCGGCGAACGCTGCAACCTGCCGCTCGACCGGGTCGACAACCCGGCGCGCTTCGTCGCCGGTGACACCAACTGCTGCGCCCGGCACAAGACCACGGGGCGCCTGCGCACCGTGAGCTGACTCCTTGCCGTTTCCCCACTGGTCACCGCATACACCCTTGCAGCGTCTCGAACTCGACTGGCTGCAACGGGCCGGGGTCGAACTGGCGCTGCTGCGCCTGGACCAGGCCGATCCGCTGATCTCCGGCAACAAGGGGTTCAAGCTCGCGCCACACCTGGCGCTGGCCCACGAGCAGGGGCTGGACGGCCTGATCAGCCTCGGCGGCGCCCATTCCAACCACCTGCACGCGCTGGCCGGCGCCGGCGCGCGTTTCGGTTTCCGTTGCGTCGGCCTGTTGCGCGGACACGAAGTCGATACGCCGACGGTGCGCGACCTGCGCAGTCTCGGCATGGAACTGCACTGGCTCGGCTACGGCGGCTATCGCCAGCGGCATGCCGCCGGCTTCTGGCTTCCCTGGCGGGAACGTTACCCAGGCTTGCTGCCGGTCGCCGAGGGCGGTGGCGGGCTGCTGGGCGCGCGCGGTTGCATCGGGCTGGTGGAGCGCATAGCGACCCAGTTGCCGACGCTCGGCTGGGACGATTACGACGCGATCTGGGTGGCCGCCGGTACCGGTACGACACTGGCCGGCCTGGTGCTCGGCGAGGCCGGGCGGCATCCCGTGGTGGGCGCGCTGGCGGTGCCGGAGGACCACGGCGTCGCCGCCCAGGTCGCGGCGACCCTTGCCGAGGCGGGCTGGGCCGATGCCGGCTATCGCCTGCTGGACGCCAGCCGTGGCGGTTTCGCCCGCCTCGATGGGAAATTGGCGCGGTTCATCGTCGAGTTCGAGACGGCCAGCGGCGTCGCCCTCGAACCGCTGTACACCGGCAAGCTGCTGCTCGCCCTGCGCGAGGCCGTGGAGAGCGGCGCGGTGGCTCGCGGCAGCCGGCTGGTGGCGCTGCACAGCGGAGGTCTGCAGGGCCGCCGGGCATTGCAGGAGCGTTTGCTGGCGTTGCTCTGATCAGGCATCCGCGGCCTGGCGCGCGCTACCCCACAGGCTGAGCCCCGGTGGCCAGTCGTCGCTGGCCAGGAACAGGCGCTCGGCCTCTACCCAGTAGCCGTCGCGCGGCACCACCCTTACCAGCATTTGCGGACGTGCCTCGTCGGCGAAGGCGATGTTCCAGCAGGCGCCGTCGCGCGGTGGGTCGAGCGGGTCCTGCCGCCGCATGGCCGGCGCCAGCCAGTGCTCGCGCGACAGATGCAGCCAATGCTGCCCGGTCTGCGGTCCGGCCAGGCTGGCCAGGTACGCCGGCCAGTCGCGCTGGCGGAGCCAGCGGCCACGCAGATGCCGTGGCTCGATGTCGGCGGGCAGGCTGCCCGGCCCGGGCCAGGGATGGAACAGGTAGCCGCTCAGCCACAATGCGGAAACGGCCGATTCGGCGCCATGGGCGGCCAGCACCTGGCGACCCTCGCGGGTCGCCGCCAGCGGCAACTGGTGTCGGCAGAGGTGTTCCAGCTTGCGTGACAGGCGGTCCTGGCCGCCGGGGCCGAGCCAGTCGCCGGGGCCGGACTGGGGCCCCAGGTAGAGTTTGATCGCCAGTTCCAGATGGTGGATGCCGTCGTCGTCCCGCAGCAGCAGGTCGAGTTCGCCAAGGGTATGCCCGCCGTCGCGCACCGGCAGGTTGGCGGCGATCAGGCGCACGTCCGGGGCTTGTTCCAGGGCGAATTGCCAGAGATGTTCGTAGTACAGGCCGAGACGCTGCCGTGGCCACTGCGCGAGCCAGGCGGCGAGGTGCTGCGGCTGTCGCTCCTGTTCGCGCAACCAGGCGGCCAGGCGCTCCGGCTCCTGGCGCCAGCGGCTGGCGGCGAGCGGATGGCGCTGCGGCTCCGGGGTCCGGCGCAGCAACGGCGGGGCGAGCAGGGTCCAGGCCAGGTCGCGGACGGCCGGGTGGTGCAATTCGTCGAGCAGTTCGGTCAGCAGCGTCATACCCTGAGGTTAGCCGGGTTGCGCCACTCGCGGCGATTTCCCTTACATGCGCGGGTTTGCCGCTGTCCGCGGCTTTCGCCCATAATCCGCTCTATCCCGCCCGCCAGCTTTTCGCAGGAACCGCATGGAACCCTTTCGCAATATCGGCATCATCGGCCGCCTCGGCAGCACCCAGGTGCTGGACACCATTCGCCGGCTGAAGAAATTCCTGATCGATCGCCACCTGCATGTGATCCTCGAGGACACCATCGCCGAAGTCCTGCCCGGACACGGCCTGCAGACCTGCTCGCGGAAGATCATGGGCGAGATCTGCGACCTGGTGGTGGTGGTCGGCGGCGATGGCAGCATGCTCGGCGCGGCCCGAGCGCTGGCCCGGCACAAGGTGCCGGTGCTGGGGATCAACCGCGGCAGCCTGGGCTTCCTCACCGACATCCGCCCGGATGAACTGGAGGCCAAGGTCGGCGAGGTGCTGGACGGCCAGTACATCGTCGAGAGCCGCTTCCTCCTCGATGCCCAGGTGCGTCGCGGTATCGACTCGATGGGGCAGGGCGATGCGCTCAACGACGTGGTCCTGCACCCGGGCAAGTCGACCCGGATGATCGAGTTCGAGCTGTATATCGACGGCCAGTTCGTCTGCAGCCAGAAGGCCGACGGCCTGATCGTCGCCACGCCCACCGGTTCCACCGCCTACGCGCTGTCCGCCGGCGGTCCGATCATGCATCCGAAGCTGGATGCCATCGTCATCGTGCCGATGTACCCGCACATGCTTTCCAGCCGCCCGATCGTGGTGGACGGCAACAGCGAGCTGAAGATCGTCGTGTCGCCGAACATGCAGATCTACCCGCAGGTCTCCTGCGACGGGCAGAACCATTTCACCTGCGCCCCCGGCGATACCGTGACGATCAGCAAGAAGCCGCAGAAGCTGCGCCTGATCCACCCCATCGACCACAACTACTACGAGATCTGCCGGACCAAGCTCGGCTGGGGCAGCCGCCTGGGCGGAGGCGACTGATGCAACTCGACCCCGGACGTGGCTACGACCTGATCGGCGATGTCCACGGCTGCGCGCATACCCTGGACCGCCTCCTCGACCTGCTCGGCTACCGCCTGCAGGGCGGCGTCTGGCGCCATCCGCGGCGCCAGGCGCTGTTCCTCGGCGACATCGTCGACCGCGGCCCGCGCATCCGCGAGGCCCTGCACCGGGTGCACGCGATGGTCGACGCCGGCGAGGCGCTGTGCATCATGGGCAACCACGAATTCAACGCGCTCGGCTGGAGCACCCCGGCGGCGCCCGGCAGCGGCCGCCAGTACGTCCGCGAGCATACGCCGCGGCATGCCCGGCTGATCAAGGAGACCCTCGAGCAGTTCGAGGGCCACGATGCCGACTGGCGCGACTTCCTCGGCTGGTTCCAGCAACTGCCGCTGTTCCTCGATGCCGGGCGCTTCCGCATGGTCCATGCCTGCTGGGATGGCGAGCTGATCGCGACCCTGCGCCGGCAGTTCCCCGACGGGCGGATCAGCGAAGCCTTCCTGCAGGAGTCGGCGGAGCCCGGCAGCTTTGCCGACCTGGCCTGCAACCGTCTGCTGCGCGGCACCGACATGCGCCTGCCGCACGGTGCCACCCTGACCAGCAGCGATGGCTATACGCGCGCCTTCTTCCGCACCAAGTTCTGGGTCGAGGACGAGGCGCCGCGCACCTACGGCGATATCGTCTTCCAGCCCGACGCGTTGCCCGAAGCGATCGCCCGCGAGCCGCTCAGCGAGGAGCAGAAGTCCAGCCTGCTGACCTACGGCGCCGACGAACCGCTGTTGTTCGTCGGCCACTACTGGCGACGCGGCACGCCGGCGCCGATCCGGCCGAACCTGGCCTGCCTGGACTACAGCGCGGTGATGTACGGCAAGCTGGCGGCCTATCGCCTGGATGAGGAAACCCGCCTGGACCGGCACAAGTTCGTCTGGGTCGAAGTGAAGCGGCCGGAGGCTGACGAGTGAGCGCGGTGCAGGTCCTGAAGTTTCCCCTGTCGGTCGACCTGGCCGGCTTCGTCGGCCTGCTGCGGCGTCTGAACGTGCCGCACCGGGTCAGCGAGGAGTCCGGCCAGCAGGTCCTCTGGGTGCCCGACGAGCGGCTCGCCGAGCAGGTCCGCGAGTTGTACCGGCGTTATCCCGAAGGCGATCCGCAGGCGACCCTGGAGGCCGCGCCGCGACCGGCGGGGCAGGGTTTCGTCCGGCAACTGCGGATGAGCCCGATGACCGCCGCGGTGTTGCTGCTGACCTTCGTCGTCGCCGCTGTCACCTACCTTGGCGACAACTTCGCGACGATGCGCTGGCTGACCTTCCAGGACTTCCGTATCCAGGGCCAGTACGCGCTGTTCACGCCGTTGGCCGAGAGCCTGGCGGCGGGTCAATGGTGGCGGCTGTTCACGCCGATGCTGATCCACTTCGGCTGGCTGCACCTGGCGATGAACGCCATGTGGTTCTGGGAACTGGGCCGGCGCATCGAGTTCGGCCAGGGCCGCCCGATGCTGCTCGGCCTGACCCTGCTGTTCGGCCTGGTGTCCAACGTGGTGCAGTACGCGGTGAGCGGCGCCAGCCTGTTCGGCGGGTTGTCCGGGGTGCTCTATGGCCTGCTCGGGCACTGCTGGATCTTCCAGTACCTGGCGCCGAACCAGGCCTATCGCCTGCCCAGGGGCGTCGTGGCGATGATGCTGATCTGGCTGCTGGTGTGCCTGTCCGGGGTGATCGACCTGCTCGGCTTCGGCTCCATCGCCAACGGCGCGCACGTTGGCGGGCTGCTGGTCGGTTGCCTCAGCGGTTTGCTGGGCGGCCTGCTGGCGCGGCGTCGCCGTTGAGCGAGGGGCTGCGGCAGCTTCGATGTGCGCCGCCGGCCCCGGCCCGGTAGAATGGCCGGTACGCCTTTTCACCGGAGCCGGCCATGTCGTCCTTCAATCAAGCGATCGAGAACATCACTCCTGAGATCTACCAGAACCTCAAGCTGGCCATCGAGATCGGCAAGTGGCCGGACGGCCGCAAGCTGACCCAGGAGCAGAAGGAACTCTGCCTGCAGGCGGTGATCGCCTGGGAGCTGCAGAACCTCCCCGAGGAGGAGCGCACCGGCTACATGGGCCCGCAGCACTGCTCCTCGCATTCCGACGAGCCGATCCCGAACATCCTGTTCAAGTCGGACTCCGTGCACTGATGGAAGAAATCGCCCGCGGCGCGCTGAGCAAGATGACGGCGCGCCTGGAAAGCAATGCTCCCGTGCAATACGCCTTCCGCCTCGACGACCGCGAAGTCGCGGTGAACCCGCTGATCGGCCGGCCGCTGCGCCTGGAGTACCTCGGCAGCATCTTCTGCACCCATTGCGGCCGCAAGACGAAGAAGAGTTTCAGCCAGGGCTATTGCTATCCCTGCTTCACCCGGCTGGCGCAGTGCGACAGTTGCATCGTCAGCCCGGAGAAGTGCCACTACGAGCAGGGCACCTGCCGCGAACCGGAGTGGGGCGAGCGGTTCTGCATGACCGATCACGTGGTGTACCTGGCCAACTCCTCCGGGGTAAAGGTCGGCATCACCCGCGCCAGCCAGATTCCCACCCGCTGGATCGACCAGGGCGCGCGCCAGGCGCTGCCGATCCTGCGCGTGGCCACCCGCCAGCAGTCCGGCCTGGTGGAAGACCTGCTGCGCAGCCAGGTCGCCGACCGCACCAATTGGCGGGCCATGCTCAAGGGCGAAGCCGAGCCGGTCGATCTGGCGGCAGTCCGCGAGCAGTTGTTCGACCAGTGCGCCGACGGCCTGCGCGAATTGCAGCAACGTTTCGGCCTGCAGGCGATCCAACCGGTTATCGACCTCGATCCGCTCGAGATCGCCTACCCGGTCGAGGCCTACCCGAGCAAGGTCGCCAGCCTCGACCTGGAAAAAACGCCTATCGTCGAAGGCACGCTTCGCGGTATCAAGGGCCAGTACCTGATCCTCAATACCGGGGTGATCAACATTCGCAAATACACGGCCTACCAGATCGCCGTGCATCACTGAGCAGAAGGGCCACAAGCCATGCGCACCGAGCAACCGAAAGTCATCCACCTCAAGGACTATCAGGCGCCGGACTACCTGATCGACGAGACCCACCTGAAGTTCGAACTGTTCGAAGACCACAGCCTGGTACACGCCGAGTTGAAGCTGCGGCGCAACCCCGAGCGCGGCGCCGGCCTGCCGCCGCTGTTGCTGCATGGCCAGCAACTGGAGCTGCTGGCGCTCGAACTGGACGGCCAGGCGCTCGGCGCGGACGACTACCAACTGGACGACGAGCAGCTCGGGGTGCAACCGCGGCAGGCCGAATTCGTCCTCAGGAGCACGGTGCGTATCCATCCGGAGAGCAACACCGCGCTGGAAGGCCTGTACAAGTCCGGCAAGATGTTCTGCACCCAGTGCGAGGCCGAGGGTTTCCGCAAGATCACCTATTACCTCGACCGTCCCGACGTGATGAGTCGCTTCACCACCACCGTCAGCGCCGAACAGCAGCGCTACCCGGTGCTGCTCTCCAACGGCAACCCGGTGGCCAGCGGTTCCGAAGGCAACGGCCGGCACTGGGCGACCTGGGAAGACCCGTTCAAGAAGCCGGCCTACCTGTTCGCCCTGGTTGCCGGCGACCTCTGGTGCGTCGAGGACAGCTTCCGCACCATGAGCCAGCGCGACGTGGCGCTGCGCATCTACGTCGAGCCGGAGAACATCGACAAGGTCCAGCACGCCATGGACAGCCTGAAGAAGTCGATGCGCTGGGACGAGGAGGTCTACGGCCGCGAGTACGACCTGGACATCTTCATGATCGTCGCGGTCAACGACTTCAACATGGGCGCGATGGAGAACAAGGGCCTCAACATCTTCAACTCCAGTTGCGTCCTGGCCCGCGCCGAAACCGCCACCGACGCCGCCCACCAGCGGGTCGAGGGCGTGGTGGCGCATGAGTATTTCCACAACTGGTCGGGTAACCGGGTCACCTGCCGCGACTGGTTCCAGCTGTCGCTCAAGGAGGGCTTCACCGTATTCCGCGACTCGGAGTTCTCCGCCGACATGAACTCGCGCACGGTCAAGCGCGTCGAGGACGTCGCCTTCCTGCGCACCAACCAGTTCGCCGAGGACGCCGGGCCGATGGCGCATCCGGTGCGCCCCGACTCGTTCATCGAGATTTCCAACTTCTACACCCTGACCGTCTACGAGAAGGGCTCGGAAGTGGTGCGGATGATCCACACCCTGCTCGGCGCCGAAGGCTTCCGCAAGGGCTCGGACCTGTACTTCCAGCGCCACGACGGCCAGGCGGTGACCTGCGACGATTTCGTCAAGGCCATGGAAGACGCCAATGGCGTCGACCTGACCCAGTTCAAGCGCTGGTACAGCCAGTCCGGCACTCCGCGCCTGGCGGTGGAAGGCGAGTACGACGCCGCCGCCCGCCGCTACACCCTGACGGTGCGCCAGAGCTGCCCGCCGACTCCCGGCCAGCCGAGCAAGGAACCCTTCGTCATCCCGCTGGAGCTGGGTCTGCTCGACGGCCAGGGCCACGAACTTCCGCTGCGCCTGGAAGGCGAGGCCGTGGCCCAGGGCGGCAACCGCGTGCTGGCGGTGACCGAGGCCGAGCAGCGCTTCGTCTTCGTCGAGGTGCCGGAGCAGCCGCTGCCATCGCTGCTGCGCGGCTTCTCCGCGCCGGTGAAACTGAGCTTCCCCTACAGCCGCGACCAGTTGCTGTTCCTCATGCAGCACGACAGCGACGGCTTCAACCGCTGGGAGGCCGGCCAACAGCTTTCGGTGCAGGTCCTGCAGGAGCTGATCGGCCAGCACCAGCGCGGCGAGCAACTGGTACTCGACCCGCGCCTGATCGAGGCCTACCGCACCCTCCTGGCGGATGAGGCGCTGGACCAGGCGATGGTCGCCGAGATGCTCTCGCTGCCCAGCGAGGCCTATCTCACCGAGATCAGCGAAGTCGCCGATGTCGACGCGATCCATGCCGCCCGCGAATTCGCCCGCCAGCGTATCGGCGAAGCGCTGTTCGAGCCGCTGTGGCAGCGTTACCAGGCCAACCGCAAGATTTCCCGCGACACCGCCTACCTCGCCGAGGCCTCGCACATAGCCCGGCGCAGCCTGCAGAACATCGCGCTGTCCTACCTGTCGCTGTCGGGCCGGGAGGAAATCCTCGCCGCCTGCCTGGAGCAGTACGAAGGCTGCGACAACATGACCGAGCGCCTGACCGCCCTGGCGGTGCTGGTCAACTCCGGCTTCGAGGCGGAGAAGGGCAAGGCCCTGGCCATGTTCGCCGATTACTTCAAGGATGACCCGCTGGTGATGGACCAGTGGTTCAGCGTGCAGGCCGGCTCGCCGCTGCCGGGCGGGCTGGAGCGGGTCCAGGCGCTGATGCAGCACCCGGCCTTCACCCTGAAGAACCCGAACAAGGTGCGCGCGCTGATCGGCGCGTTCGCCAACCAGAACCTGGTCAACTTCCATCGTCCTGACGGCGCCGGCTATCGCTTCCTCGCCGACCAGGTGATCGTGCTCAACGCACTCAACCCGCAGATCGCCTCGCGCCTGCTGGTGCCGCTGACCCGCTGGCGCAAGTACGACGAGGCGCGGCAGGCGCTGATGCGCGGCGAGCTGGAACGCATCCTGGCCTCCGGCGAATTGTCCAGCGACGTCTACGAAGTGGTGAGCAAGAGCCTGGCCTGATCCGCCAGCTTCGCCCGGAAGAGGGTGTTACTGGCCACTGGCTGGTAACGCCCTTTGTTACTTCTGGGAATCGCTTCACTGTTTTCCATTGATGGAGTCCGCTTAATCGTGTTTCGCGAACCTCCCTGCGCAGGCTCTGCGAAGGGACTTTTCGCGCCACCGGCGAAATTCGCCTGGCGCGTTTTGTCGGACACTTCCTGTTTTCTGGTCAGTGAATGAACAGTCATCCCGCAGG
Organism: Pseudomonas aeruginosa; assembly: GCF_001457615.1. Lineage (GTDB taxonomy): Bacteria > Pseudomonadota > Gammaproteobacteria > Pseudomonadales > Pseudomonadaceae > Pseudomonas > Pseudomonas aeruginosa. The sequence goes on from NZ_LN831024.1 coordinate 2,025,684, forward strand.
AAGTCCTGTTTTTTTCGCAATCCATTGAATTGCCTGGAGGATTCCGTTGAATTGGCATCCCGGTTGCACTGCCTCGTCGCGCGGTTCCCTTTCGTCGATGCTAGGCCGGTGACGCCGCGACCACCCATAACAAGGCCGCAGAGAAACGGCCGAACGGCGAACCGCCCGCAGTGGCGGCGCCCAACGCATGACCACATGGAGTGAGTTCCCGATGTACATCCCCAACCGCCAGCCCCGGCTGCGCTCCGCGCCGGCCCGGGCCGGCTTCGCCTTCGCCGGGCTGCTGCCGCTGCTGGGCGGCCAGGCCCAGGCCGTCGAATTCAGCTTCCTCGACAACGAGGTGTCCGGTTCGCTCGACACCACCCTGTCCTACGGCACCCTGTGGCGGGTGCAGGGGCAGGACAAGAGCAACAACGACATCAACACCAACGACGGCAACCGCAACTTCGATACCGGCCTGGTTTCCGAGGTCTACAAGATCACCTCGGACCTGGAGGCGACCTGGCGCAACTATGGCGTGTTCATCCGCGGCACGGCGTTCTATGACACCCAGATCATGGACAAGCGCAACGACTACTACAGCCACAACGATCCATCGCAGCCGAGCCAGAGCTATCCCCACGACGACCGTTTCACCAGCCAGACCCGCGACATCGCCGGGCACAAGGCGGAAATCCTCGACGCCTACGTCTACGGCAGCTGGGACATCGGCAACATGCCGCTGAGCGCGCGCTTCGGCCGCCAGGTGTTCAACTGGGGCGAGGGCATCTTCTACCGTGGCGGGGTCAACACCACCAACCCGGTGGACGCCGCCAAGTACCGCCTGCCCGGTTCCGAGCTCAAGGAAGTGCTGATGCCGGTGGAAGCGCTGAGCTTCAACATCGGCCTGACCGACAACCTGTCGATGGAAACCTTCTACCAGTGGAACTGGAAGGAAACCCGCCTCGACCCGGTCGGTACCTTCTTCTCCGAGACCGACCTGTTCGCCGACGGCGGCAACACCGGCTACAGCGACTTCACCGGCACCGCGCTGGACACCCCGGTGCCCGGCTTCGGCAACGTCATCGGCCTGTACCAGGCGCTGGGCAACAATCCGCTGCTCAGCGGCGCGCTGAAGAACACCGGCCTCTATGCCAACGGCGTGACCCCGGCCTACGGCAACGTGATGAAGGTGTCGTCCATCGGCAAGGACATCAACGCGCGCAACGACGGCCAGTTCGGCGTGGCCTTCCGCTACATCGCCGAGGAACTGAACAGCACCGAGTTCGGCTTCTACTTCGTCAACTACCACTCCAAGGAGCCGACCCTGTACGCCGACATCGGCGACTATGCCGGGGCCGACCTGGCGGCGCTGGCCAACACCCTGCGGCCGATCGCCGGCAACCTCGCCGAAGCCCTGGCCAACGGCCTGGTGACCGCCGACGTGATGGGCAACATCAATGCCCGCCGCGAGTTCGCCGAAGACATCCGCATGTATGGCTTCAGCTTCAACACCACGGTGGGCGACGCCTCGGTGTTCGGCGAGCTGGCCTATCGGCCGAACCTGCCGATCGGCATCGCCGCCACCAACGACCTGATCGGCGACCTCGCCCACGGTGCGGCGGAAGCCGCCAACGGCGGACAGATCAACGTCGGCGGGCAGATGGTCGGCCTCGGCGGGCAGATCCACAACTACGAGCGGGTCGAGGCGTTCAACACCTCCCTCGGGACCATCTACAACTTCGGCCCGTCGCTGAGCTTCGACTCGTTGACCGGCGTCGCCGAGCTGGCCTCGGAACACCTGCGTGGCAGCAGCCTGAAGTACACCGCCTACGACGGCAGCACCCGCTACTATGCCGGGCGCGGCAACAGCTCGTACGTTTCCGGTGGCGACCGTGGCGACCAGGTGAACCGCAACGCCTACGGCTACACCCTGCTGCTCAGCGGCACCTGGAACGACGTGTTCGCCGGGGTCAACGTGTCGCCCTACGTGGTCTACAAGGACGACTTCGAAGGCAACTCCTACCAGACCGGCAACTTCATCGAAGGTCGCAAGGCCTACACCCTGGGGATCAAGGCCACCTACCTGAACAGCCTGGAAGGCGAACTGCAGTACACCGAGTTCTACGGCGGCGGGCAGAACAACAACATCCGCGACCGCGACAACATCGGCCTGACCGTGAAGTACTCCTTCTGACCGAACCGATAACGACACGGGCGCCGCGAGCGCCCGGCACCTCACACGGAGAACCCTCATGTTGAACAAGCACCTGCTGATCGGCGCTTCCCTGGCGCTGGCACTGGGCAGCGGCGGCGCGCTGGCCGGCGTTTCCGCCGGCGAGGCGGCGCAACTGAAGTCGAGCCTCACCCCGCTGGGCGCGGAGAAGGCCGGCAACGCCGCCGGCAGCATTCCCGCCTGGACCGGCGGCATCACCCAGGCGCCGGCCGGCTACAAGCCGGGCCAGCACCACCCGGATCCGTTCGCCGCGGACAAGCCGCTGTTCACCATCGACAAGGCCAACCTGGAGCAGTACAGGGAACACCTGACCCCGGGCCAGCTGGCGCTGTTCAAGACCTACCCGGACAGCTTCCGGATGCCGGTCTACCCCAGCCGCCGTTCCGGCTCGGCGCCGCAGTGGCTGTACGACAACACCTTCGCCAATGCCACCAGCGCCAGGCTGCTGGACGGCGGCAACGGGTTCGCCGACGCCTATGGCGGGGTGCCGTTCCCGATTCCGAAGAGCGGCGTGGAGGCGCTGTGGAACCACGTCGCCCGCTACCGCGGCACCTATGTCGTGCGCCGCGCTTCGGAAGTCGCGGTACAGCGCAACGGTAGCTATTCGCTGGTGACCTCGCAGCAGGAAGCGCTGTTCAAGTACTACCTCAAGGGCGGCAGCTTCGCCGACCTGAACAACCTGATGTTCTACTACCTGTCGTTCACCAAGAGCCCGGCGCGCCTGGCCGGCGGCGCGGTGCTGGTGCACGAGACCCTCGACCAGGTCAAGGAGCCGCGCCAGGCCTGGGGCTACAACGCCGGCCAGCGCCGTGTGCGGCGTGCGCCGAACCTTGCCTACGACACGCCGATCGCCGCCGCCGACGGCCTGCGCACCGCCGACGACACCGACATGTTCAACGGCGCGCCGGACCGCTATGACTGGAAGCTGCTGGGCAAGAAGGAAATCTACATTCCCTACAACAACTACAAGGTCAGCAGCCCCGAGGTGAAGTACGAGGAACTGCTCAAGCCGGGCCACCTCGATCCGCAATACACCCGCTACGAGCTGCACCGCGTGTGGGTGGTGGAAGGTACCCTGAAGCCGGGCGCGCGGCATATCTACTCCAAGCGCACCCTGTACCTCGACGAGGACAGCTGGAGCGCGGCGGTGGTTGACCAGTACGACGGTCGCGGCGAACTGTGGCGGGTGTCGATGGCCTACCTGAAGAACTTCTACGACCTGCCGTACACCTGGAGCGCGCTGGACGTGTTTCACGACTTGCAGGCGCGTCGCTACCACGTGCAGAACCTGGACAACGAGGAGCCGGGTACCATCGACTTCACCCAGGCGATACCGGACGACTCCTACTTCAAGCCCTCGGCCCTGCGCCGCCGCGGCACCCGCTGATCGCTCCGCTCGCCGGCGCCGACCGCTTCCCTCCGGGGAGGAGGGCGGCGCCGATCCCCCCGTTACAGACGGCTTACACGCTTAACAAAAGATAACGTGGCTTCAATTGTCTCCGTCGCCAAACGCTGGCTATATAACGCTCACCACGAACCACTAATAACAACAACGGGGACGGTATCCATGCGTGAGCCCATGACGTGGCGCACTTCGCCCGGCCAAACCGCGGACGCTTCGCGGCATCCGGCCATTCCTTCCAGATCGCCCCTGGCCAGCAGGGCCCTGTCGTTTCTCGGGGCACTTTCTCTTCTGACCTTCGCCGCCACCCCGGTCCTGGCCGAGTCGACGCCAACCGCCGCGCCGCCGCAATTCGCCGTGGAATCGCCGAAGGCCGCCAGCAGCCTGCTGCTCAGCGTCGCCCATGCCGGCAAGCGGCTGGTCGCGGTCGGCGACCGTGGGCATATCCTGCTCTCCGACGACGACGGCAAGACCTGGACCCAGGCCAAGGTGCCGACCCGCCAGTTGCTCACCTCGGTGTTCTTCGTCAACGAGCGCAAGGGCTGGGCGGTCGGGCACGATGCGCAGATCCTCGTCAGCGACGACGCCGGCAGCACCTGGACCAGGCAGTTCGAGGACCTCGGCCGCGAAGCGCCGTTGCTGGACATCTGGTTCGCCGACGAACAGCACGGCCTGGCCGTCGGTGCCTATGGCGCGCTGCTGGAGACCCGCGACGGCGGCCAGCACTGGGAAGACGTCAGCGAGCGCCTGGACAACGAGGACCAGTTCCACCTCAACGCCATCGCCGCGGTCAAGGACAACGGCCTGCTGGTGGTCGGCGAAGCCGGCAGCCTGTTCCGCTCGAAGGACTGGGGCGCCACCTGGGAAAAACTCGAAGGCCCCTACGAGGGCTCGCTGTTCGGCGCCATCGGTACCGCCGATGCGGGCGGCGTGCTGGTCTACGGCCTGCGCGGCCACCTGTTCCGCTCCGCCGATTTCGGCGACAGCTGGGAAGAGATACCGCTGAAGGCGGCGTCCGGCGACCTGGAATTCGGTCTCTCCGACGGCGCGCTGCTGGCGGACGGGCGTATCGTCGTGGTCGGCCACGGCGGCAGTGTCCTCGAAAGCACCGACGGCGGGCGCAGCTTCAGCGTGTTCAACCGTCCCGACCGGCTGTCCCTGGCCGGCGTCAGCGCCACCGGCGACGGCCACCTGATCCTGGTCGGCCAGGGCGGCGTGCACCTCGCTGCGGCGAACGGTGCCGCGCTCGAACAACAACAATAAGGCGGGGGTCGCATGAGTGCCATGAACCAGCATCAGCAAAACAAGGCGAGCCTGCTCGAACGCCTGATCTTCAACAACCGGCCGGTGGTGATCTTCCTCTGCCTGCTGGTCAGCGTCTTCCTGTTCTACCAGGCCACCCAGGTGCGGCCGTCCACCAGCTTCGAGAAGATGATCCCGCTGGAGCACCCGTTCATCCAGAAAATGCTCGAGCACCGCAACGACCTGGCCAACCTCGGCAACACCGTGCGCATCTCGGTGGAGGCGGTGAACGGCGACATCTTCACCAAGGAGTACATGGAGACGCTCCGGCAGATCCATGACGAGGTGTTCTACATCCCCGGCGTCGACCGTTCCGGCCTGAAGTCGTTGTGGAGCCCCAGCGTGCGCTGGACCGAAGTGACCGAGGAAGGCTTCGCCGGCGGCGAGGTGATCCCGCAGACCTACGACGGTTCGCCGCGGGCGCTGGAGGAACTGCGCAACAACGTGCTCAAGTCCGGGCAGATCGGCCGCCTGGTGGCGAACAACTTCAAGTCGAGCATCGTCGACGTACCGCTGCTGGAGATGTACCCGAACCCGAAGAACCAGAGCGAACTGATCAAGCTCGACTACCGCCAGTTCTCCCATGAGCTGGAAGAGAAGATCCGCGACAAGTACCAGTTGCAGAATCCCAACGTGAAGGTGCACATCGTCGGCTTCGCGAAGAAGGTCGGCGACCTGATCGACGGGCTGGTGATGGTGGTCGGCTTCTTCGGTATCTGCCTGCTGATCACCCTGGTCCTGCTGTACTGGTTCACCAAGTGCATCCGCAGCACCATCGCCGTGCTGATCACCACCCTGGTCGCGGTGCTCTGGCAGCTCGGCCTGCTCAACCTGGTCGGTTTCGGCCTCGATCCCTATTCGATGCTGGTGCCGTTCCTGATCTTCGCCATCGGTATTTCCCACGGCGTGCAGAAGATCAATGGCATCGCCTTGCAGTCCAGCGGCGCCGACAATGCGCTGATGGCGGCGCGGCTGACCTTCCGCCAACTGTTCCTGCCGGGGATGATCGCGATCCTCGCCGACGCCGTCGGCTTCATCACCCTGCTGGTGATCGACATCGGGGTGATCCGCGAGCTGGCCATCGGCGCCTCGATCGGCGTGGCGGTGATCGTCTTCACCAACCTGATCCTGCTGCCCGTGGCGATCTCCTACATCGGCATCAGCAAGAAGGCGGTGCAGCGCAGCAAGGATGACGCGGTGCGCGAGCACCCGTTCTGGCGCCTGCTGTCGAACTTCGCCAGCCCGAAGGTGGCCCCGGTGTCCATCGCCATCGCCCTGCTGATGCTCGGCGGCGGCCTCTGGTATGGCAAGCACCTGAAGATCGGCGACCTCGACCAGGGTGCGCCGGAACTGCGTCCCGACTCGCGCTACAACCTCGACAACGACTTCATCATCCGCAACTACTCGACCAGTTCGGACGTGCTGGTGGTGATGGTCAAGACCTCCCCGGAAGGCTGCTCCACCCACCAGGCCCTGGCGGCCATGGACGAACTGGCCTGGAAGCTGGAGAACACCGAGGGCGTGCAGTCGGCGATCTCGATGGTCACCGTGTCCAAGCAGGTGATCAAGGGGATGAACGAAGGCAACCTGAAATGGGAGACCCTGTCGCGCAACCAGGACGTGCTGAACAACTCCATCGCCCGTGCCGACGGTCTCTACAACACCGACTGCTCGCTGGCGCCGCTGCTGGTCTTCCTCAACGACCACAAGGCCGAGACCCTCGACCGCGCGGTGGCGGCGGTGCAGGCCTTCGCCGCGGAGAACGACAAGGACGACCTGCAGTTCCAGCTGGCCGCCGGCAACGCCGGGATCGAGGCCGCCACCAACGAGGTGATCAAGCAGTCCGAACTGATCATCCTGGTTCTGGTGTACATCTGCGTGGCGGCCATGTGCATGATCACCTTCCGTTCCTTCGCCGCGACCCTCTGCATCGTCCTGCCGCTGATCCTCACCTCGGTGCTGGGCAACGCGCTGATGGCGGCGCTGGGCATCGGCGTGAAGGTCGCGACCCTGCCGGTGATCGCCCTCGGCGTCGGCATCGGGGTGGACTACGGGATCTACATCTACACCCGCCTGGAGTCTTTCCTGCGCATGGGCCTGCCGTTGCAGGAGGCCTACTACGAGACCCTCCGCTCCACCGGCAAGGCGGTGCTGTTCACCGGCCTGTGCCTGGCGATCGGCGTGGCCACCTGGATCTTCTCGGCGATCAAGTTCCAGGCCGACATGGGCCTGATGCTGACCTTCATGCTGCTCTGGAACATGTTCGGCGCCCTCTGGCTGCTGCCGGCCCTGGCGCGTTTCCTGATCAACCCGGCCAAGCTGCAGGCCAGGAAGGCCTCGCTGTTCGCTCACTGAGTCGCACCGAGCCTCGCCAAGACCGCGGCCCCGGCCGCGGTTTTTTTCGCGCGGAGGAAGGCCGCCGCGCTTCAGTCCGGTGTGGCGGGGAACAGCAGCTCGCAGCGGAAGCGCTGCTCGTCGCTGCTGTAATGCAGGCGCCAGCCGCTCTTCTGGCACAGGCGCTGGACCAGGTCGAGGCCCAGGCCATAACCGAACGCCATCGACTCCTCCGTGCCCTGGGCCGCACCGATGGGGTTGCTGATCAGCAGGCTGCGGTCGCGCACGACGATTTCCACCACGCCCTCGTCGCTGTACTGCAGGGCGTTGCGCAGCAGGTTGCCGATGATGATCCGTGCGCGGGTCTGCGGCAGGCTGTGTGGCTCCACGTCGAGGTGGAAGGTCAGGCCGCGGCGCTGGCTCAGCGCCTGCTGTTCCTCGAGCAGCTCCTCCAGCAGGCGACCGACCTCGATGTGTCCGTCGTCGCGCAGTTCGCCGCTCTCGCGGCTGAGCCAGAGCAGGGTTTCGGTCATCTGCTGCATGCCCAGCGCCGAGCGGCGGATGCGTTGCAAGGCATGCGGGGAGGGCGCGCGGCCGGGTTGGTCGAGCAGCTCCAGGTTCATGCCGATCACCGCCAGCGGGGTGCGCAGCTCATGGCTGGCGTAGCGCAGGAAGCGCTCCTCGCGCTGGCTGAAGTCCTTGATCCGGGTCACGCTGTTCCACAGGGTATCCGCCAGCACGTTGAGTTCGCGGTAGTTGAAGCGCGGCCGCTGGCTGTCCGGGGCGAGGTCGTCGAGGGTCATCGACCAGCGCGTCAGCTTGCGCAACGGCGCGACGATGAACCAGACCAGCAGGCCGACGGCGGCCAGCGAAGGCAGGGTGACCGATAGGGTGACGATCCAGGTCTGCCTGACGCGGGCGTCGATGATGGCGTCGGACAGCGGCGTGTCGATGCTGCCGGCGGCGTCGTTGTCGTAGAGGTAGAGCGTCTTGCCGTCGGCCAGTGGCTGGCGGACCACCACGTAGGCATCGTCGCTGGGCGCGTCGTCATCCTCCTCTTCGTCATCGTCGTCCCAGTTGCCGAGCAGTTGCATGGCGCCGATGCTCTTGTAGGGCGGGGTGTCGAGCATCTCCCTGAGTTTCGGCGGCAGCCCCGCGGTGCCGACGCTGCCCTTGAAGTAGTAGCTGTCCGGCGCCGGCGTAGCCGGGTCTTCCTGGTAGCGCTGGGCGAAGTACAGCCCTTCCTCTTCCATCATCATGCTGAGCAGGTAGAGGGCGCCGGTCTCGCCGTAGTCGCCGAGCATGCGCGTGTAGACCAGCAACACCCCGGCGAGGATCAGGGTGACGCCGCCGCCGACGATGGGGATCAGGCTCAGGCCGCGTTTCATTTGCGCTCCAGCTGGAAGCCGACGCTGTGCAGGGTATGGATCAGAGGGGTGGCGAACCCCTTGTCGACGGTGCTGCGCAGGTGGTGCATGTGCACGTTGAGGGTGTTGCTTTCCGGCGGTTCGTCGCCCCAGACGCTGCGCCCCAGCTGCTCGCGGGTGACCAGCGCGGGGCTGGCGCGCATCAGGCACTCAAGGATCTTCCAGGCGGTGGGGGACAGCGCCAGGGGCGTGCCGCCGCGGCTGGCCTGGCGGCTGTCGAGGTCCATCACCAGGTCGTCGACCTGCAGGCGCTGGGCCTGGCCGCTGCGGCGCCGGCTGAGGGCTTGCAGGCGGACCAGCAGCTCCGGCAGTTCGAAGGGCTTGAGCAGGTAGTCGTCGGCGCCGGCGTCGAAGCCGTCGAGCTTGTCCTGCAGGGTATCCAGGGCGGTGAGCATGAGTACCGGGGTCTGCAGGCCGGCTTCGCGTAGCTGGCGACAGACCTGCCGGCCGTTGATGCGCGGCAGCATGATGTCCAGCAGGATCACGTCGTAGCGGTTGGCGCGCGCCAGGTTGAGGCCGGCCTGGCCGTCGCGGGCGTGATCGCAGACCACCCCGGCGGCCTCGAGGTAGTCGATGACGGTGCCGGCGAGATCGAAGTTGTCTTCGACGACGAGTACGTGGATATGCATGGTATCTGTTCGCATGACGGATGGGACGCTGTGCCTGGTTCGCCGCGGGCGTTGCCCGCGCCTACTTGAGCACCTTGATCGGCTTCACCGGGGTGCCGTCGCTCCACTGGCCCATGCCGGTCTGCTCCGGCGTAGCGCCCAGGGCGTACTGGCGGTTGCGGTTGTAGAACGCCGCGTCGGTGAGGCCATCGAACAGCTTCCAGGTGCCGTACCAGTCGAGGGCGTCGATCACCAGCGGGTCGTGGCCGGTATAGCGGCCTTCGGCCTGCTGCACTTCGAGGCGCTTCTCGACGCGGTCGAGCAACCAGTCGCTGTCTTCTTCCTTCGGATACTGCGGGCCGAATACCGGCGCGGTGGGCGCCGCGTGGTTGGCCAACAGCGGCGGAGCGCCGTGGCGATCGCTGCGCAGCAACAGCAGGTTCTTGTCGCTGGGCGGAATGTGCCGGCTCTGGCGGTAGATGCGCTTGGCGTCGGTGCAGGCCACGTGGCTGTCCTCGTCGCCGCAGACCGCCAGCAGCAGGGTGCCCTTGGCCAGCCCCGACAGGCGTTCCTGGGCCACGCCGTCCCAGCGCTTGCCCTGGCTCTTGCCGGGCTCGACCACCATCAGCGCCTTCGCCGCCGGCAGCTTCAGGCGTTCGCTGGCGGCCGCCAGGTTGGCGGCGAGCAGTCCGCCGGCGGAGTGGCCGAGGTAGGCGACCTGGTTCAGCCGCGGGCGCACCCCCAGCTCGCCGGCCTGCAGGCGCCTGAGGGCGTCGCCGAGGGCGCCGGCGGCATTGTCGAGGAAGTCTGCGTTGGGCGTCTTCAGGTCCGGCTGGTAGCGCGGGTAGACCACCACCATGCCGCGGCGGACGATATGGTCGATCCAGGCGCGGTAGAGGTCCGGCTGCATCACGCTCCAGCCGTGCAGGAAGATCACCAGCGGAGCGTTGCCGGGGACCGGTTGCTCGGGGGTGAACACCCAGTATTCGCGAGCGCCTTCGCCGAAGTGCCACTGATGCACGCTGGCATGGCGATAGGCCGCGCCGCCCGGCCCTTCGGCCGGCTGCGTCGGCGGCGTGGGCGGCGTGGGCGCGGTCGGCGGTTCGGCGGCCGTCGCGGCGTGGCCCAGGAGCAGGCCGCACAGGACGAGGTACAGGGTACGGAAGCGCATGCGGGCCCTCTTGCGGAATCGGAATGTCGTGCCAGTCCTAACCATAGCGCCGTTCAGCGCGGATAGAGCGGTGGCAGGCCGCCATTGTCGACCGCTCCCGCCGGCGCTTGTTCCGTGGTGGGCAGGGCGCGGATCGCCCGCCACAGGTCCTCGCCCTGCCAGGAATGGCCGCTCTCGCTGTACAGCGCGCCGTTGAGGCCATCCAGGGCGTCGGACAGCGGTACGAAGCGGGCCGCCATGTCGGCCAGGGTATCGGGTTGCTGACGGGCCCAGGCGTCCAGGGCCTGGCGGGTCGCCTGGGGATCGTTGGCCAGGCAGGCGCGGCGCAGCTCGTCGAGCAGGCTGCGGCTGCTCGGGCCGTTGGCCGCGGCGCGGATCACCGCCGGCAGCTGGCGGGCGCGCCACCAGAGGCCGAAGCCGAGCAGGGTGGTCAGGGCCAGCACGGCGGTAGCCAGTTGCCAGGGCCAGAGCGTCGGCTCCAGGTGTTCGCCGAGCGGCAGCGCCGCCGCCGGCGGCTCCGCCTCGGCCTGCGGCGCGGCGGCCACTTCCAGGGTGCGCGGTGGCAGGCTGGTGCGCTCCAGGCGGTCTTCGCGGGTGTTCCACCAGACCACTTCGAGCGCCGGCAACTCGATGCGCCCGGCCTGCTCGGGCACCAGCGCCTCGCGCTCCTCGCGACTGCCGATGAGGCCCTGGTCGGTGCTCTGGTCGGCCAGCTGCGGTTGGTCCGGGTAGCGCCGCAGGCCTTGCACGTCGGGCAGCGGCAACGGCGGAAGCTGGGTGCCGGAAAGCCCCTCGACCTTCAGCAGCACGTTGCGCGTCAGCGATTCGCCGACCTGTGCCTGCTCCGGCTGCGGGCTCCAGCTTTCGCTGATGCTCAGCGCGCGGGCCGGCATCCAGGGCGCGTCGGCCGGATAGTCGGCGGGCTTGGGCCGGACCTGCAGCGGGATGCTCGGCGAAGTCACCCGCATCTGCCGGCCGGGGCGCGGGCCGAAGGGGTTGTAGTCGTCGCTGCCACGGTCGACCAGGGTCGCACTGAAGGCTTGCGCAGGAATCTCCAGGGTGCCGCTCTTCTGCGGGAAGATCGCGTAGCGCACCTCGATCACGCCGTGGCGGATGCCGTTGATCTCCTTCTCGTAGGTGCGCGCCTCGCCGAGCTGTTCGACCTTCGCGTCGTTCATCGCCAGCGGGGTCAGGCTGCTGTCGTCGTATAGCGACACCGAGTGGTAGATGCGCAGGGTGAGGATCGCCTGGGCCTGCACGTAGACTGTCTCCTGGTCGACGCTGGCATCGATGAAGACCGGCGCCAGCTTGCTGCTCTTGGCGCGGTCGCGCGCCTCCAGTACGTGCAGCCTGATCGGCTGGGTGCTGCTGGCGCCGAGGCTGATCGGCGGGATCGCCACGTAGCCGCTCTGCTTCGGCAGGAGGGTGACGATCCAGCGGGTGGTGGCCTGGGCCCGGCCGTTCTGCGTGGCGAGACGGTTGACCTGGCGCGTGCCGAGGACCTCGAAGAGGGCGTCCAGCGGGCTCAGGTCGGGTTTGCCGAAGAGGGTCGGGTCGTCCGATTCCAGCGTCAGTTCGACGCTTTCCCCTTCGGTCAGGCGGGCGCGGTCGACGCTGGCGCTGAAGCTGGCATGGGCGGAAACGCAGAGGAGCGCGAGAAGCAGGCTGCAGAACAGGCGGATCATGGCGTGGCTTCCTGGCGTTGCTGCTGTTGGTACCAGAACTTGCGCCGCAGCAATTCGGCGGGATCGTCGGGAATCTGTCGCAGCCATTGCTCGAGGGCCTGGCGACGTTCGTCGTCGAGTCCGTCGTCGGCTTCCTCGTCGCCCGTCCGCTCGTCCTCGGCGTTGGGCTGCGGCTGCGCTTGGCCGGGTGCTCCGGCGGTCTTCTCGCCTTCGTCTTCCGGCAGGCTGGTCGAGGGCGCCGCGGCCTGGGCCTTCTGCGCATCGACGGTCGCCGCGTCGCGCGGCGGCCGCTGGCTGCTTCCGGATGGCGGGCTCTGCTGGCTCGCTTCCTGGCGCTGTTCCTTGTTCTCGCCGGCCTGCTGCTGCGCCGCCTGTTCCTGGCGTTGGCGCAGCAGTTCCTCGACCAGGGCCTTGTTGCGTTGCGCGGCGACCAGTTGCGGCTGGCGCTCCAGGGCTTGTTCGTAGGCGTCGACGGCGGCTTCCAGTTCGCCCTGGCGGGCCAGGGCGTTGCCACGGTTGTAGTGATCGTCGGCCTGGTCGCCCTGGGCGAAGGCCTGGGCCGCGGCGGCGTAGTCGCGGGCCTGGTAGAGCGACAGGCCTTTCCAGCGGAAGTCCTCGAAGCGCTTCGCCGCCTCGTCCGCCTGGCCCCGTTGCAACAGGCGCTGGCCTTGCTGGTCCGGACGCAGCCAGAGGTCTTCGAACTGGAAGGCCATGGCCGGTTGCGGCAGGCTCAGCATCAACAGCGGCAGGCAGAACAGCCAGCCGCGCCGTCCGGCACAGGCGGCCAGCAGGAGCAGCGGCAGGAGCAGCCAGTAACCCTGGTCGGCCCAGCGCTGCAGGCGCAGCAGGGCGTTCTCGCGATCTTCCTCCAGCGTGCCGCCGCGGGCCAGCAGGCCGAGGCTGTCGAGGTCGCGGTCGTTCGGCCGCAGGCGCTGGTAGCCGGCGCCGATCTCCGCGGCGAAGCGGCGCAGCCCGCTTTCGTCGAGCCTGGGCAGGAGGATGCCGCCCTGGTCGTCCTTGAGGAAGCTGCCATCCTCCTGCTGCACCGGAGCGCCCTTCGGCGTGCCGACGCCGAGCACGGCGAGGCGCGCCGCCCGGTGCTCGAGGGCGCTGCGGATGCCCTGGCGCTCGGGTTCGCTCAGCTCGCTGGTCAGCAGCAGCAGGCGGCCGCGGCCCTGGGCGCCCTGTTCCAGCAGGTCGAGGGCCTGGCGCACGGCGAGGTCGGCGCGCTGGCCGGGCTCGGGCATGATCGAAGGTTTCAGGGCGTCGAGCAGGTTGCGCGCGGTGAGCTGGTCGTCCGACAGCGGCACCAGGGTATGCGCGCTGCCGGCGTAGACGACGATTGCGGTCTGCGCGTCGTTGCGCGTGCGAAGCAGGTCGAGCAGCTTGCGCCGGGCCTGCTCCAGGCGGGTCGGCGACAGGTCGCCGGCAAGCATCCCGGGAGTCAGCTGGAGGATCGCCACCAGCGGGTCGCTACGCTTCATCGAGGGCTGTTCCAGTTGCTGCCAACTGGGCCCGAGCAAGGCCAGCAGGGCCAGCAGCCAGGCGATGCCGAGGCAGATCCAGGGCATGCGGTTCTGCCGCCCGGCGCCGCCGACCAGCAGCCAGGGCTGGAAGGCCGTCGGCAACAGCAACTGCCAGCGTCCGGCACGACGCTGGCGATGCAGCAGCTTCCACAGCAACCAGCCAAGCAGCGGCGCCAGCAGCAGCCAGTAGGGGCGCAGCCAGTGCGGCCAGGCGTCCAGCAACAGGTTCATGGTTGCCTCCCGGAACGGCGGCGCGGCCAGGTCCGGTTTTCCCGTGGCCAGAGTTCCAGCGCCACCAGCAGCACACTCAGGCCGAGGGCGGCGGCCAGCGGCCAACTGTACAGCGCCAGGGCCGGGCGCGCCCGGGTAGTCTGCTGGGCGACCGGTTCGAGGCGGTCGAGGGTCGCGGAAATGCTTTCCAGCTCGGCGCTGGATCGCGCGCGGAAGTATTCGCCGCCAGTGCTCTCGGCGATACCGCGCAGGGTCGGCTCGTCGAGATCGAGCCCCGGGTTGAAGCCGAACAGGCCGGGCACGCCGCCTTGCTGCGGGTCGGCGCCGATGCCGATGGTGTAGATCTTCACCTGTTGCTCGGCGGCCAGTTGCGCGGCGATCTGCGGGGCTATCTGTCCGCCGGTGTTGGCGCCGTCGGTGATCAGCACCAGCACCCGGCTTTCCGCAGGCCGCTGGCGCAGGCGCTTGACCGCCAGGCCGATGGCGTCGCCGATCGCGGTGTTCTTGCCGGCGATGCCGATCTGTGCCTCGTCCAGCCAGACCCGCACGGTGTGCCGGTCGAAGGTCAGCGGCGCCTGCAGGTAGGCCTGGCTGCCGAACAGGATCAGGCCGACGCGGTCGCCACGACGGTCTTCGATGAAGTCGCCGAAGAGTTTCTTGATCAGTTCCAGGCGGCTGATCTCGTCTTCCTGCCAGCGCATGTCGCGGTAGTCCATGGAGCCGGAGACATCCACCGCGAGCAGCAGGTCGCGGCCGCTGGCGGGTAGCGGCAGGGGGTCGCCGACCCACTGCGGGCGGGCCGCGGCGAGCAGCAGGAGGAACCAGAGCAGGGCGAAGCGCACCTGCTGCCGCCAGGCCGGCAGGCGTGCGCGGGCACGGCGTCCGGCGAGGCTTTCGAGTTCGTCGAGGAAGCTCACCTTGAGCGCCGCCTCGCCGCTGTCGGCGGCCGGCAGCACCAGGCGCAGCAGCCAGGGCAACGGGGCGAAGGCGAAGACCCAGGGCCAGGCGAACTCAAACATGCTTGCGAATCCAGGTGGCGACGGCGGCGTCGAGGCCGTCCACGGCCTTGTCGTCGAGGGTGCAGTCGGCGCGGTAGCCGCCTTCCACCAGGATCATCCAGCGGGTCAGGCCGGCGGCCGGGCAACGGTTGTCGAGGAACGCCAGCCAGGCGCGGCCGCTGAGGGCGTGGCTGCCGCTATCTGGCCAGCGCGCCCTGCAGACCCGCTTGAGCAGGCCGTTGATGGCTTGCAGCCAGGGCCCGGCGGAAGCCCTGCCGTAGGGCTTGGCAAGCGCCGCCAGTTCGGCCAGGGCCGCTTCGCGCAGCGGATCCAGCGGCGCTTCGCCGCGGGTGGCGATGGTGCGCCGCGGCAGGTGCCGGCGCAGTCGCCAGAGCCCCCAGCCGAGCAACGGCAGCAGGGCGGCCAGCAGCCACCAGCCGGGCGCTGGCGGCCACCAGCCGACGGGCAGGGGAGCGATCAGCGGTTCCAGCCGGTCGAGCGGATTCATGCGCGATACCCCGGCTGGTGTTGTTCCAGCAGGTCCCGCAACTGCTCCACCAGGTCTTCCTGGGTCGACAGCGGCAGCAGCGGCACGCCCAGTCGCTGGGCCAGCCGCTGCCAGCGCGCGCGGCGCGCCTCGGCCTGTTCGCGATAGGCCTGGCGCAGCTCGTCGGCGTGGGTGTCCAGTTCGAGGTCGGCGGCGCCTTCGCGGAAGCGCAGCAGTCCGGCGGCGGGAAGGGCATGGTCGAGCGGGTCGGACAGCGGCAGCAGCACCAGGTCGGTATGGCGTGCGATCAGGCTGAGTTGCTGCTCGGCGACGTCATTGAGTGTGCGCTCGTCGCACAGTACCAGGATCAGGCTGCCCGGGCGCAGCACTTCGCGGGCGCGGCGCAGGGCCAGGCCGAACAGTTCGCCAGGCCGCTCGGCCGGCGTCTCGCGCAGCTCGCGATTGGCCCGCAATAGCTGGTTGAACAGTTGCAGCAGGCTGTGCTTGCTGCGTCGCGGCTTGATTTCGTGGCAGTCGCGGTCGCTGAATACCAGGCCGCCGATACGGTCATTGTGGGCCAGCGCCGACCAGCCGATGAAGGCCGCCGCGCGTGCCGCCAGCACTGCCTTGAAGCACAGGCCGGAGCCGAAGAACAGGCGCTGGCTCTGTTCGACCAGGACGAACACCGGTCGCTCGCGTTCCTCGTGGAACAGCTTGGTGTGCGGCTCGCGGGTGCGCGCGGTGACGCGCCAGTCGATGGTCCGTACGTCGTCGCCGGGCTGGTAGATGCGCACCTGGTCGAAGTCCACGCCGCGTCCGCGCAGGCGCGAGTGATGCAGGCCGACCAGTGGGCTGCGGCGGTTCTGCGAGGAGAACAGGCGCGCTTCGTGGAGCCGGTGGCGCATTTCCAGAAGCTCGTCGAGGCCCAGTTCGACGCCCGGGGCGGCGCTCAGCATGGCGGCGGCCTCAGGCCACGGCGACCACGTCGAGGATGCGCTGCACGACCCGGTCCTGGTCGATGCCGGCGGCTTCCGCCTCGAAGGTCAGGATCAGGCGATGGCGCAGCACGTCGAACAGCACCGCCTGGATGTCCTCGGGGCTGACGAAGTCGCGTCCGGCCAGCCAGGCGTGGGCGCGCGCGCAGCGGTCGAGGGCGATGGAGCCGCGCGGGCTGGCGCCGTAGGAGATCCATTCGGCGAGTTCCGCGTCGTGCTTGGCCGGGGTGCGGGTGGCCATGATCAGTTGCACCAGGTATTCCTCCACCGCGTCGGCCATGTACAGGCCGAGGATTTCCTGGCGCGCGGCGAAGATGGTTTCCTGGGTCACCCGGCGCTCCGGCCGGGCCTCGCCGTTCAGTGCCTCGCCACGCGCCTGCTGGAGGATGCGGCGTTCCACCGAGGCCTCCGGGTAGCCGATCTTGACGTGCATGAGGAAGCGGTCGAGCTGGGCTTCCGGCAACGGGTAGGTACCTTCCTGCTCGATCGGGTTCTGTGTCGCCATCACCAGGAACAGCTGTGGCAGGTCGTAGGTGCTGCGGCCGACCGAAACCTGGCGCTCGGCCATGGCTTCGAGCAGCGCCGATTGCACCTTGGCCGGGGCGCGGTTGATCTCGTCGGCCAGCACCAGGTGATGGAAGATCGGGCCTTGCTGGAACACGAAGGTGCCGGTCTCCGGACGGTAGATTTCGGTGCCGGTGATGTCGGCGGGGAGCAGGTCGGGAGTGAACTGGATACGGTGGAACTCGGCTTCGAGGCCTTCGGCGAGGTCCTTGATGGCCTTGGTCTTGGCCAGTCCCGGCGCGCCTTCCACCAGCAGGTGGCCGTCGGCTAGCAGCGCGATCAGCAGGCGGTCGACGAGTTTTTCCTGGCCGAGGATCTGGCTCGACAGGTAGCCCTTCAGTCCCTGCAGGGCGCTCTTGTGCTGCGTGCTTTCTGGCTCGTTGCTCATTGTCTGGACTACCGGTTCCAAGGCCTGCTGGGGTGTCGCTCGGTGGCGCACGGCGAGGCCGGCGCGGGCGGGCGGGGAGAAGGTTCCGCTCTGCGGCGGATGACGGCCCCCCGATCCCGCACATGTTAGCGCACGGCGACTGCCTAGCGTACTCTCCGACGCTCGTGCCGCGCCTATTCGTGAACCCGCGCGGGTATGCCGGTGAAAAGCCTCCGCCTCTCGCCGTGACCTGCCTCGCGAAGCGCGGCGGATCGACGCGCCCGGGGAACTTCGCCGGCGCACGCGGGTCGGTTTCCGCGATGCGAACAGCGAATGGACAGAGCGTTTGTCAGGAGCGACATTGCCGGGGCTTGCCCGGCGCAAGGGGGAGGGCCGCGCCCGGCGTGGGTGGCGGCGCTGGGTCGGCGGGCTGCTGTTGCTGCTCGGCGCGCTCGCCAGCGGATGTTCGAACGCGCCGCGCAACGCCGCCGGCGAGGACACCAGCCAGGGTTCGATGCGCGCCGGCGAATTCCTCCAGACCGATGCCGATCGCATGGCCACCCTGGCCATGCGCGACAACCTGCAAAGCCTCTACCAGTTGCTCTGGAAACTGTACAAGCGCAATCCCGCCGAATGGAAGAAGACCGGCCTGCCGAGCCAGGCCGACGCCGAGCTGGCGATCCGCCGGGCCATCGAGCAGAACCGCGAACTCAGCGACCTGGGCGGCCGCCGCGACATCGCCGCGCTGTCCTATTCCCTCGATCCGGCGTTCAGGGGCGACCGCGTCGGCGCCTTCATCTATTCCCTGGCCAGCATGCTGATCACCGCCCATGGCGGGCGTACCGAGTTCTACGTCTACCAGGGGATCGACGCGCAGTACGTCTACAACGCCGCGCGCAACGTCGAGGTCGCCACCTGGATGCTGGCTACCCGCAAGGACGACAAGGGCGCCCCGTTGCTGCTTTCCAACGCCCTCACCGACGACGCCAGCAACCTCAGCTACGCCCGCGAGTTCGCCAAGATCGTCGCGCGCCTGGACCTGCTCGCCGAGGTGCTCGGCGAACGCTACCGGCGGATCAGCGTGAACTACGCCCAGGGACTGCTGTTCATGCATTTCCTGCCGGTGCAGTGAGCCGATGCTCCCGGGGTGAACGAATATGTCGCAGCACGGTAAGTGTTTTGCCTTGCCGGCTCGTTAAGCTCTGTCGGATATGACCGGCGGGTCGCTCGCCGAAAAGGGCGGTTCCCGGTCAGCCTTTGCTGTGCGCCTGCCTGCCTGGATTAATGCTCAGCTTCTGCTGAACTTCATGGACGCAGCGAGGGTCGGTCCGAAGGTGCGTTGCTCGCGACCTTTCCCGCGAACCGCTCGCCTCCATGAAATAACAAGCCAAGCGGAGTACAACCATGGCGTTCTTCACCGCGGCCAGCAAAGCCGATTTCCAGCATCAACTGCAGACGGCACTGGCGCAGCACCTCGGCGACAAGGCGTTACCACAAGTCACGCTGTTCGCCGAACAGTTCTTCAGCCTGATCTCCCTCGATGAACTGACCCAGCGTCGGCTTTCCGACCTGGTCGGTTGCACCCTTTCCGCCTGGCGCCTGCTGGAGCGCTTCGACCGCGACCAGCCCGAAGTCCGCGTATACAACCCCGACTACGAGAAGCACGGCTGGCAATCCACCCACACCGCGGTAGAAGTGCTGCACCCGGACCTGCCGTTCCTGGTCGACTCGGTGCGCATGGAACTGAACCGTCGCGGCTACAGCATCCATACCCTGCAGACCAACGTCCTCAGCGTGCGCCGCTCGGCCAAGGGCGAGCTGAAGGAAATCCTGCCCAAGGGTAGCCAGGGCAAGGACGTCAGCCAGGAATCGCTGATGTACCTGGAGATCGACCGTTGCGCCCACGCCGGCGAACTGCGGGCGCTGGAGAAGGCCATCCTGGAAGTGCTCGGTGAAGTACGCGTGACCGTCGCCGACTTCGAACCGATGAAGGCCAAGGCCCGCGAACTGCTGACCTGGCTTGGCAAGGCCAAGCTGAAGGTGCCGGCGGAGGAACTGAAGGAAGTACGCAGCTATCTCGAATGGCTGCTGGACAACCACTTCACCTTCCTCGGCTACGAGGAATTCAGCGTCGCCGACGAGGCCGACGGCGGGCGCATGGTCTACGACGAGAAATCCTTCCTCGGCCTGACCCGTCTGCTGCGTGCCGGCCTGAGCAAGGATGACCTGCACATCGAGGACTATGCCGTCGCCTACCTGCGCGAACCGGTCCTGCTGTCCTTCGCCAAGGCTGCCCATCCGAGCCGTGTGCACCGCCCGGCCTACCCGGACTACGTGTCGATCCGCGAGCTGGACGGCAAGGGCCGGGTGATCCGCGAGTGCCGCTTCATGGGCCTGTTCACCTCCTCGGTGTACAACGAGAGCGTCAACGACATCCCCTTCATCCGCGGCAAGGTCGCCGAAGTGATGCGGCGCTCCGGTTTCGACACCAAGGCCCACCTCGGCAAGGAACTGGCCCAGGTGCTGGAAGTACTGCCGCGCGACGACCTGTTCCAGACCCCGGTGGACGAGCTGTTCAGCACCGCCCTGGCGATCGTCCGCATCCAGGAGCGCAACAAGATCCGCGTGTTCCTGCGCAAGGACCCCTACGGTCGCTTCTGCTACTGCCTGGCCTACGTGCCGCGCGACGTGTATTCCACCGAGACGCGCCTGAAGATCCAGCAGGTCCTGATGGAGCGCCTGCAGGCCAGCGACTGCGAGTTCTGGACCTTCTTCTCCGAGTCGGTGCTGGCCCGCGTGCAGTTCATCCTCCGCGTCGACCCGAAGTCGCGCATCGACATCGACCCGGCGCGCCTGGAGGAAGAAGTGATCCAGGCCTGCCGTTCCTGGCAGGACGACTACAGCAGCCTGGTGGTGGAAAACCTCGGTGAGGCCAAGGGCACCAACGTCCTGGCCGACTTCCCGAAAGGCTTCCCGGCCGGCTACCGCGAGCGCTTCGCCCCGCACTTCGCGGTGGTCGACCTGCAGCACCTGCTCAGCCTCTCCGAGCAGCGCCCGCTGGTGATGAGCTTCTACCAGCCGCTGGCGCAGGGCGAGCAGCAACTGCACTGCAAGCTGTACCACGCCGACACCCCGCTGGCCCTGTCCGACGTCCTGCCGATCCTGGAGAACCTCGGCCTGCGCGTGCTCGGCGAATTCCCCTACCGCCTGCGCCACCAGAACGGCCGTGAATACTGGATCCACGACTTCGCCTTCACCTACGCCGAAGGGCTGGACGTGGACATCCAGCAGCTCAACGAGATCCTCCAGGACGCCTTCGTCCACATCGTCAGCGGCGACGCCGAGAACGACGCCTTCAACCGCCTGGTGCTGACCGCCAACCTGCCGTGGCGCGACGTCGCCCTGCTGCGTGCCTACGCGCGTTACCTGAAGCAGATCCGCCTGGGCTTCGACCTCGGCTACATCGCCAGCGCGCTGAATGCTCACACCGACATCGCCCGCGAGCTGGTGCGGCTGTTCAAGACCCGCTTCTACCTGGCGCGCAAACTCACCGCGGAAGACCTGGAAGACAAGCAACAGAAGCTGGAGCAGGCGATCCTCGGCGCCCTCGACGAAGTCCAGGTGCTCAACGAGGACCGCATCCTGCGGCGCTACCTCGACCTGATCAAGGCGACCCTGCGGACCAACTTCTACCAGCCCGACGGCAACGGCCAGAACAAGAGCTACTTCAGCTTCAAGTTCAACCCGAAGGCCATTCCGGAGCTGCCCAGGCCGGTGCCCAAGTACGAGATCTTCGTCTACTCGCCGCGCGTCGAGGGCGTGCACCTGCGCGGCGGCAAGGTGGCTCGCGGCGGCTTGCGCTGGTCGGACCGCGAGGAAGACTTCCGCACCGAGGTGCTCGGCCTGGTCAAGGCCCAGCAGGTGAAGAACGCGGTGATCGTGCCGGTCGGCGCCAAGGGCGGCTTCGTCCCGCGCCGCCTGCCGCTTGGCGGTAGCCGCGACGAGATCCAGGCCGAGGCGATCGCCTGCTACCGGATCTTCATTTCCGGCCTGCTCGATATCACCGACAACCTCAAGGAAGGCGAAGTGGTGCCGCCGGCCAACGTGGTCCGCCACGACGAGGACGATCCTTACCTGGTGGTCGCCGCGGACAAGGGCACGGCGACCTTCTCCGACATCGCCAACGGCATCGCCGCCGAGTACGGCTTCTGGCTCGGCGACGCCTTCGCCTCGGGCGGCTCCGCCGGCTACGACCACAAGGGCATGGGGATTACCGCCAAGGGCGCCTGGGTCAGCGTGCAACGGCACTTCCGCGAGCGCGGCATCGACGTGCAGAAGGACAACATCAGCGTCATCGGCATCGGCGACATGGCCGGCGACGTGTTCGGCAACGGCCTGCTGATGTCGGACAAGCTGCAACTGGTGGCCGCCTTCAACCACATGCATATCTTCATCGACCCGAACCCGGACGCCGCCAGCAGCTTCGTCGAGCGCCAGCGCCTGTTCAACCTGCCGCGTTCGAGCTGGGCCGACTACGACGCCAAGCTGATCTCCGCCGGCGGCGGGATCTTCCTGCGCAGCGCCAAGAGCATCGCCATCACCCCGGAAATGAAGGCGCGCTTCGACATCCAGGCCGACAGGCTGGCGCCCACCGAGCTGATCCATGCGCTGCTCAAGGCGCCGGTCGACCTGCTCTGGAACGGCGGGATCGGCACCTACGTGAAGTCGAGCAAGGAAACCCACGCCGATGTCGGCGACAAGGCCAACGACGGTCTGCGCGTCGACGGCCGCGAGCTGCGCGCGAAGGTGGTGGGCGAGGGCGGCAACCTGGGCATGACCCAACTGGCGCGGGTCGAGTTCGGCCTGCACGGCGGTGCCAACAACACCGACTTCATCGACAACGCCGGTGGCGTGGACTGCTCCGACCATGAGGTCAACATCAAGATCCTGCTCAACGAAGTGGTGCAGGCCGGCGACATGACCGAGAAGCAGCGCAACGCGCTGCTGGTGAAGATGACCGACGCGGTCGGCGCCCTGGTGCTGGGCAACAACTACAAGCAGACCCAGGCGCTGTCCCTGGCGCAACGTCGCGCCCGCGAGCGGATCGCCGAGTACAAGCGGCTGATGGGCGACCTCGAGGCGCGTGGCAAGCTCGATCGCGCCCTGGAGTTCCTGCCTTCCGACGAGGAGCTGGCGGAACGCATCAGTGCCGGCCAGGGGCTGACCCGCGCCGAGCTGTCGGTGCTGATCTCCTACAGCAAGATCGACCTCAAGGAATCGCTGCTGAAATCGCTGGTGCCGGACGACGACTACCTGACCCGCGACATGGAGACCGCCTTCCCGGCATTGCTGGCGGAGAAGTTCGGCGACGCCATGCGCCGCCATCGCCTGAAGCGCGAGATCGTCAGCACGCAGATCGCCAACGACCTGGTCAATCACATGGGCATCACCTTCGTGCAGCGCCTGAAGGAGTCCACCGGTATGAGCGCGGCCAACGTCGCCGGGGCCTACGTGATCGTCCGCGACGTGTTCCACCTGCCGCACTGGTTCCGCCAGATCGAGAACCTCGACTACCAGGTGCCCGCTGATATCCAGCTGACCCTGATGGACGAACTGATGCGCCTCGGCCGCCGCGCCACCCGCTGGTTCCTCCGCAGCCGCCGCAACGAGCTGGACGCGGCGCGCGACGTGGCCCACTTCGGCCCGCGCATCGCCGCCCTCGGCCTGAAGCTCAACGAGCTGCTCGAAGGGCCGACCCGCGAGCTGTGGCAGGCGCGCTACCAGACCTACGTCGACGCCGGCGTACCGGAACTGCTGGCACGCATGGTGGCCGGCACCAGCCACCTGTATACGCTGCTGCCGATCATCGAGGCGTCCGACGTGACCGGCCAGGACACCGCGGAAGTGGCCAAGGCCTATTTCGCCGTGGGCAGCGCGCTGGACCTTACCTGGTACCTGCAACAGATCACCAACCTGCCGGTGGAGAACAACTGGCAGGCGCTGGCCCGCGAGGCGTTCCGCGACGACCTCGACTGGCAGCAGCGGGCGATCACCGTCTCGGTGTTGCAGATGCAGGACGGACCGAAGGAGGTCGAGGCTCGCGTCGGCCTGTGGCTGGAACAGCACCTGCCGCTGGTCGAGCGCTGGCGGGCGATGCTGGTCGAACTGCGTGCCGCGTCGGGTACCGACTACGCCATGTACGCCGTGGCCAACCGCGAGCTGATGGACCTGGCGCAGAGCAGCCAGCACGGTGTCTGCATCCCCTGATGCGAGCGGCCTGACGGCAAGCAAGAGCCCCGCCTGAGTGCGGGGCTCTTTCATTCTGGCGCGGCGAAAACCTGCGGTGCTTGCGGTGGCTGAGGCGCTGCGCGGCGACAAATGTCCGGCGCCCGGCGTTGGCCTGGAAAGGACAACCTGACTCACAGATTTAATAAATATTTAGTTATTAGAAAATCTATTCATGGGTTCATATGGATCTATGACTTCTCCGCTTCATATGCCTTGGCCGGGATCCTGTCGATCGCATAAACCCCCGGCAGCCCGTACTTCCTTCCCCGTCCGGTGAGTTTTCCGATGACGTCGCGGCGGTCACGCGGGAGGCAAGAGCAGGCAAAAGGACACCATGGCGCCATGTGCGCGCCTAAAAATTGACAGTTTCCGCTTAAAAATTTAGCAATTAGCATATTTAGTCATTAGATTGACGTTAATCGCCTGCGGCTGCTTTGCCCGTGCCCGCACTGCCAGGGATTCGACGTTGCCACCGGAAACCGCATCCATGCTTCCGACCTGCCGCTTCGGTCGGTATCGACCCTGCCGCGTAGGCTGGGCATGCGGTTCAGCAAGAAAGGAATCGCCGTGCTGCGTCTGCCGTCCCGCCGTAACACCCTTCGACCCATCGAGCGCCCGCTCGCCTGGCTTGCCGGCCTGGCGCTGGCGCTTTGTGCCGGCACTGCCGCAGGGGCTGCCGGCGGGCCGTCCAGCGTGGCGTTCTGGTACGCCGAGCGGCCGCCGCTGGCCGAGCTTTCCCAGTTCGACTGGGTGGTGCTCGAAGCGGCGCACCTCAAGCCGGCTGATGTCGGGTATCTGAAAGAGCAGGGCAGCACGCCCTTCGCCTATCTGTCGGTCGGCGAGTTCGACGGCGACGCCGCCGCCATCGCCGACAGCGGCCTGGCCCGGGGCAAGAGCGCGGTCCGCAACCAAGCCTGGAACAGCCAGGTAATGGACCTCGCCGCGCCGAGCTGGCGGGCGCACCTGCTCAAGCGCGCCGCGGAGCTGCGCAAACAGGGCTACGCCGGCCTGTTCCTCGATACCCTGGACAGCTTCCAGCTACAGGCCGAGGAGCGCCGCGAGGGCCAGCGCCGGGCGCTGGCCAGTTTCCTCGCCCAGCTGCATCGCCAGGAGCCGGGCCTCAAGCTGTTTTTCAATCGCGGTTTCGAAGTGCTGCCGGAGTTGCCCGGCGTCGCGTCGGCGGTGGCCGTGGAGTCGATCCATGCCGGTTGGGACGCCGCTGCCGGGCAATACCGCGAGGTGCCCCAGGACGATCGCGATTGGCTGAAGGGTCACCTGGATGCCCTGCGCGCCCAGGGCATGCCCATCGTCGCCATCGACTACCTGCCGCCGGAGCGGCGCGACGAGGCGCGCGCGCTCGCTGCGCGCCTGCGTAGCGAAGGCTACGTGCCGTTCGTCAGCACCCCGGCGCTGGACTACCTGGGGGTGAGCGACGTCGAGGTGCAACCGCGGCGCATCGCGCTGCTCTACGATCCGCGCGAGGGCGACCTGACCCTGAGCCCCGGCCACGTCTACCTCGGCGGCCTGCTCGAATACCTCGGTTATCGGGTCGACTACCTGCCCACCGACCAGCCGCTGCCCGAACGTCCGCTGAGCGGTATCTACGCGGGGGTAGTCACCTGGATGACCAGTGGACCGCCGCTGGCCAGCGACGCCTTCGACAACTGGATCGCTGCGCGTCTCGACGAAAAGGTGCCGGTGGCGTTCCTCGCCGGCCTGCCCACAGAGAACGACGGCCTGTTGCAGCGCCTGGGTATTCGCCGGCTGTCGCAGAAGCTCAAGGTCAAGCCGAGCACCGAGACCCACGACCAGGCGCTGCTGGGCGCCTTCGAAGCGCCGCTGGTGATCCGGGTCCGCGACCTGCCGGCGCTCACCGTACTCGACCCGGCGCGGGTGGCCCCGGCGCTCAAGCTCAAGGGCGACGGCAAGGAGTACGTGCCGGTGGCGACCGCCGACTGGGGCGGCTTCGCCCTGGCGCCCTATGTGCTGGAGGAGGGTAGCGAGCACCGGCGCTGGATCCTCGATCCGTTCGCCTTCCTGCGCAAGGCCTTGCGCCTTGCGCCGCTGCCGAGTCCCGACGCGACCACCGAGAATGGCCGGCGCATCGCCACCGTGCACATCGATGGCGACGGCTTCGTCTCCCGTGCCGAGGTGCCCGGCAGTCCCTATGCCGGCCAGCAGGTGCTGGAGGACTTCATCAAGCCCTATCCGTTCCTCACCTCGGTCTCGGTGATCGAAGGCGAGGTCGGGCCGAAGGGCATGTACCCGCACCTGGCCAGGGAGCTGGAGCCGATCGCCCGGCGCATCTTCGCCGACGACAAGGTCGAGGTCGCCAGCCATACCTTCAGCCATCCGTTCTTCTGGCAGCCGCAACTGGCCGAGCAGGGCGAGAACTTCGAGGCCCAGTATGGCTACAAGATGGCCATCCCGGGCTACGACAAGGTCGACTTCGTACGCGAGGTGATCGGCGCCCGCGACTACATCGAGCAGCGCCTGACCACCCCGCGGAAGCCGGTCAAGATGATCTTCTGGTCCGGCGACGCGCTGCCCGACGCCGCCACCATCAAGCTCGCCTACGACGCCGGGCTGATGAACGTCAACGGCGGCAATACCGCGCTGACCCGGGCCTTTCCCTCGCTGACCGGACTCTACCCGCTGATCCGGCCCACCCGCGGCGGCGTGCAGTACTACGCGCCGATCATCAACGAGAACGTCTACACCAATCTCTGGCAGGGGCCGTACTACGGCTTCCGCGGCGTCATCGATACCTTCGCCCTGACCGACAGCCCGCGCCGCCTGCGCGGCCTGCACCTGTACTACCACTTCTATTCGGGGACCAAGCAGGCCTCGATCCGCACCATGCACCAGATCTACGCGGCGATGCAGGCGGAGCATCCGTTGTCGCTGTGGATGAGCGACTACATCCCGCGCCTGGAAGGCCTGCATCGCGCCAGCCTGGCCAAGCGTGCCGATGGCAGCTGGCAGTTGCGCGGCTTCGCCGCCTTGCGCACGGTGCGCCTGGACCCGGCGCTGGGTTGGCCGGACCTCGCTCGCTCCACGGGAGTCGCGGGCGTGCGCGACCTGCCCCAGGGGCGCTATGTACACCTGAGTGCGGCGAATGCGCGCCTGGTCCTGCGCGACAGCCGCGATCCGCGGCCGGCGCTGGAGGAGGCCAACCTGCCGCTGAAGCACTGGCGCTACCGCGACGATGGCCGCGTCGAGTTCGCCTTCGCCGGGCACCTGCCATTGCGCCTGGTGGTGCGCGCGGCGGGCGATTGCCGGCTGAGCGCGGCCGGCAAGGCCTTCCCGGGAAAGGCCGGCAACGGCCTGTGGACGTTCGAGTTGCCGATGGAGCAGGTGCGCGATGGCCAACTCGTCTGCCGCTGACAAGCATCCCAAGGCGCGCCTGCTGAATCCCTGGGCCCTGCTGCCGGTCGCTCTCGGGGTGGCGCTGGTGCTGTGGCTGACCTTCAACAGCGAAGAGGTATTCATGCCCAGCGGCGATGGCGAGCCCGACGCGGTCTCGGTGAACTACGCCGAACTGCTGTTGCAGGCGCACCCGGAGAACGACGCGCTGCGCCTGACCCTGATCGACCTGCTGGTCAAGCTCGGCGACTTCGAGCAGGCGCGTCATCACCTCGCCCGTCTGCGCGGCAAGGACCGCCTGGCAACGCCGTTCTACGAGGTGGAACTGGACATCCTTGGCGCCCTGGCCAGGCCCGAGGGCATGGATGAGGAGCAGACGCGCCGATTGCTGGAGCGCCTGCGCAAGATCGAGCATGTTTCGTTGAACGACGCCATGCTCGAACGACTTGCCCGTCATGCCCTGGCCCTGGACGCGCCGGACCTGGCGGCGCGGACCTTTGCCGAACTGGCCGGCCGCGACCCGCAGGGCCGGCAGCGCTGGCTGGACGAGGCGGCGCGCTGGTACCTGGCTTCCGGCGAGCCGCTGCCGGCGGCGGACATCCAGCGGCAACTGGCCGAAGCGCAAACCGAGCCGGCGAAGCGCCTGGCCTATCTGCGCCAGGCCTTCGCCAGCCTGCTCGCTGGCGAGCGCGGCGAACAGGCGGCGTTGTTGCTGGACGAGCGGCTGGACGCCTTGCCGGAGGATGAATCGACCCTGGCCTGGCTCGCCGAGGGCGTACGCGCCGCCGAAGGCAGCCAGCGCTACGACCTGGCCGAACGCTTCATCCGGCGCTGGCGCGAATTGCGCCCCGAGGACCATGAGGCGCTGGCCGCCGACCTGCGCCTGAACATGGCCGCCGGGCGGATCGAGCGGGCCTGGGAGGTCGGCCAGGAGCTGCTGGCCCTGCGCCCGGAGGACAGGACGCTGCTGGCCGATCTCGCGCGCCTTGGCGAATGGACCGGCAACGGCCCGCGGGCGCTGGGCCTGTGGAAGCAACTGCTGGCCGGCGCCGATGACCCGGCCCTGCGCGAGCATGCCTGGCGCCTGTCGCTGCAGATGTTCGATTTCGACAGCGCCATCGAGCTGCTGGCGCCCATCGGTGCGCAGCGACAGATGACCGACGAGGAACTCGATGCGCTGGTCTACAGCCATGAAACCCGCGGCACGCCGGAAGAGGGCGAGGCATGGCTGCGCGGCTACGTGCAGCGTTATCCGAAACAGCGCCTGGCCTGGCAGCGCTTGCAACAGATTCTCGAACACACCCAGCAGTTGCAGGAAGAGACCGGGGTCTGGGCGCGGATGGCCCGGCATTTCCCGCTGAGTGTCAAGGAACGCATGCAGTGGGCGGAAACCCACTGGAACCTGTTCGATCCGCGCCAGGCCTGGAAGGTCCTCGCCGGCGTGGATACCCGCGCGATCCGCGAGCCGGAGTTCTGGCGCCTGCGCGCGGCGCTGGCCTGGGCCCTGGAGCAGGACGACGATGCCCGCGCCGCCTACGAGCGCATGCTGGCCCTGGACATCCGCCTGAACAGCAGCGACGAGGACCAGTTGATCGCCCTGTACCGGGACAGCAATCCGAAGCAGGCCTTGCAGGTGCTTATCGGCAGTTGGCAGCGCAGCCGCGATCCGCGGCGCCTGGCCCGCGCCCTGCAACTGGCGGAGAACCTCCACGACTGGCCGGCCCTGAAGAGCCTGCTGGCCGAGGCCGAAGGCCTGCCGGAAGCGCAGGGCAGCCCCTATTACTGGGTGGCCAGGGCGCGGCTGGCGGAACAGGAAGGCCATGGCGACGTCGCCGAGCGTCTGTACCGGGAAGCCTTGGTGCGTTTCCCCGGCGAGAACCTGGTGCGCGAACGCCTGCTCTGGTTCTACATCGACCGTGGCCGTCGCGACAGCCTGGCGCCCCTGTTGGCGCAGTGGCATGGCCTGGCGCTGCGGGACAGCACGCTGTGGCTGCCGTTCGCCAGCGCCAGCCTGCTGCTCGAGCGTAACGACCAGGCGCTGGCCTGGTTCCGCCTGTACCTCAAGTCCAATCCCAACGACTGGCTGGTGCAGGCCGCCTACGCCGACGCACTGGATGCCAGCGGCTACCAGGACAAGGCACTGCGCCTGCGCCGACTACTGCTCCGGCGGCTCGACCGCGAGGCGGTCAGGGCCACCCCGGACAGCTTCGCCGCCTACCTGCGCCTGCTCGCCGTGGCCCAGGGGCCGCTGCTCGCCCAGGGCGAGGCGCGGCGGGCCTGGAATGGCGAGCCGGCGATGCTGCAGCTGTGGTTCGAGCAGTTCCTCGACCAGCTCGCCGCCACCAACCAGGAGCCGCTGAAGGATGACTGGCTGGCCTGGGCGCGCGGCCGGGGCCTGAAGATCGGGCGCAACGAAGAGATCCAGGCCGCCCTGCGCAGCCAGAATCGCGCCGCCCTGCAACGCCTGCTGGAGCGCGGCGAGCTGGATCCGGCGCAGCGGGTCGAGGCGCTGGTGCGTCTCGGCCATGGCGGCGAAGCGCTGGGCGAGGCCCTGGGCGCACTGGGCGACGGCCACTCGCGCGACAACCGCGAGCAGCTGCGGCGGCAGGCGGCGGAAATCCTCGAACGCACTCCCCAGGGCCTGCAACTGGGTTGGAACAAGCGCGACTTCGGCGGTCTCGACTTCAAGGGGCCGACGCTGCGCGCGGCGCGCCACCTCGGCGACGACTGGTACGCCGATCTCGAACTGGGCAGTGGCCGCTATCACGGCGATGCGCTGGATAGCTCGCTCCTCGGTAGCGAACGCAACGCCAGGCTGACGTTGCGGCGCGAACTGGCCGATGGCTTCGCCGCGGCGACGCTCGATGGCAGCTGGCGCGACGACGAGGACCGCCACGGTCTGGGGGTGCTGCGCAATTGGCGGCTGAGCTCGCGCGACGAACTGGAAGCGGGCCTCGATTGGCACCGCGAGACCGACGAGACCGGCCTGATGCGAGCCCTCGGCATGCGCGACAGCCTACGGCTCGGCGGCCGCCACACCCTCAGCGGGCGCGACCAGTTGAGCTGGTCGCTGGCGCACAACCGCTTCTCTACCCGCCAGGGCGACGACCTCGGCAACGGCGAGGCGCTGTCCCTGGAATGGGCCCACACACTGTTCTTCGACGGCCCGGCCTGGCAACTGCGCGGCGGCATCGACTACCAGCGCAATCGCCTGGAGAACCGCGTGCCGGACGACCTGCTGGCGGCCCATGGCGGTGCGCTGGCGCTCGATGGCGCGCGCAGCCAGGACCTGCTGCAGGACCGCTATGGCCAGGTCTACCTCGGCAGCACCTGGCGCCGTGGCTTCCCTGGCGCGCTGAACCGCAGCCGTCCGCAATACACCTGGATCGTCGACACCCTGGCCGGCTGGCAGTGGACAGAGAAGGAGTTCAACTACGGCATCGATCTCGGCATCGGCATGGAGCTGCTGGGCGACGACGAACTGGCGTTCACCTTCGGCTACCAGTCGGCTCCCCAGGGCGGTGGCGGCGATGCCGGCGGCACGCTCGGGGTGACCTACAGCACGCGCTTCGGCCGCTGAACGCGGCCCGGATACGGAACTCAACAGGAGGAACACAACATGCAATCCATCCGCTGCCTGGCTCTCGCGGCCGTCGCCCTGTTCATGGCGGGCTGCTCCAGCTTCACCAGCGAAAGCGCTACGCCGCTGGCGCGCGGCGCGCAGTGGGGCCTGGTGCCGCTGCTCAATTATTCCCAGGCGCCGCAGGCCGGCGAGCGTGCCGAGCAGATCCTGCTCAGCGTGCTGGCCGAGGAGGGCGTGCGGCCGCGCCTGTACCCGGCGCAGCCGCAAGGCGACCTGCAACTGGTCGACGACCGCGAGCGCCAGCAGCGCGCCCTGGACTGGGCACGCCAGCAGAAGCTGGCCTACGTGGTCACCGGCAGCGTCGAGGAGTGGCAGTACAAGAACGGCCTCGACGGCGAGCCGGCGGTGGGCGTCAGCCTGCAGGTGCTGGAGCCGGCCTCCGGGCGGGTGCTCTGGAGCACCAGCGGGGCGCGCGCCGGCTGGTCCCGGGAAAGCCTGGCGGGCGCCGCGCAGAAAGTCCTGCGCGAGCTGGTCGGCGACCTGCGGCTCGAGTGACGGCGATGTCCGCGCACAAGGATTTCGCCCTCGCACCGCGCGCCAGCGGCAGCGTCTCCTGGGTCGAGACTCTGGTCATCAGCGCACTCGCGCTGGGCCTGGGCTGGTGGTTCTGCCCGGACGACCCGCTGCAGGTCAACGCCACCTTTCCCTGGGTGATCCTCGCGCCCCTGTTGCTGGGCATGCGCTACGGCTTCGTCCGCGGGTTGGCCAGCGCGGCGCTGCTGGTGGCGGCGCTGTTCGCGTTTCGCGTCCAGGGCGTCGAGGCCTATGCCCAGGTACCGGCGGCCTTCATCGTCGGCGTGCTGCTCTGCGCCATGTTGGTGGGCGAGTTCCGCGACATCTGGGAACGCCGCCTGGAGCGCCTGGAGCTGGCGAACGAGTACCGTCAGTTGCGCCTCGACGAATTCACCCGCGCCCATCACATCCTGCGCATCTCCCACGATCGCCTGGAACAGCGGGTCGCCGGCAACGACCAGAGCCTGCGCAGTTCGCTGCTCGGTCTGCGACAACTGCTGCGCGAGCTGCCGGGCGATGAGGCACCGCTCGATGCGCTGGCGGAAACCGTGCTGACGCTGCTGGCCCA
Source organism: Pseudomonas aeruginosa (assembly GCF_001457615.1). GTDB lineage: Bacteria > Pseudomonadota > Gammaproteobacteria > Pseudomonadales > Pseudomonadaceae > Pseudomonas > Pseudomonas aeruginosa. The sequence continues at coordinate 2,057,374 of NZ_LN831024.1, forward strand.
GTACGGTTCGCTGCGCATCGCCGGACTCTACCGGGTGCGCCACGACCGCACCCCGGAGCCGCAACCCTTGGCGACGCTCGGCGAGATGCCGGCGCTGGACGCCGACGATCTGCTGGTGCGCACCTGCCTGGAGCGCGGCGAACTGGTCAGCGTGCGCCAGGAACTGCTGGAGCGTGGCGAGCAGCGTGCGCACAGCGCGCTGCAGGTGTGCGTGCCGCTGGTCGACACCGATGGGCGGATCCTTGCCCTGCTGGCGGTGGAGCAGATGCCGTTCTTCGTCTTCAACGAACGTACCTTCAGCCTGCTGGCGATCCTCGCCGGGCACATCGCCGACTTGCTGCAGAGCGACCGTCGCGCACTGCAACTGGCCGACATCGACGCCCAGCGCTTCTCCCAGTACCTCAAGCGCTCCCTGCTGGACGCCCGCGACCATGGATTGCCGGCCTGCCTGTATGCCTTCGAGTTGACCGATGCGCGCTACGGCGAAGAGGTCCAGCGTCTGCTGGAAGGCAGCCAGCGTGGCCTCGACGTGCAGTTGCGACTGCGCAACGACGAGGGCCGGCGGGTCCTGCTGGTGTTGTTGCCGCTGACTTCCGCCGAAGGCTCCCAGGGGTATCTGCAGCGCCTGAGGATTCTCTTCGCCGAACGCTTCGGCCAGGCCCGCGAGCTGGAGTCGCTGGGCGTGCGCATCCGCCAGTACGAACTGGACGCCGGCAACGATCGGCAGGCGCTGGGACATTTCCTTTTCAACGAGTGCGGCCTGAATGATCAGCAAGTGGCTGTTTAGCGGCGCCTTCCTGTTCGAGCTGAGCAGTTGGGCGAGCGTCTTCGCCGACCTGCCGTTCGGCCAGGCGCTGGCGCTCTACCTGTTCGCCCACGGCCTGGGCAGCGCGCTGCTGTGCGTCGGCGTATGGCTGCTGCTGCCGCGGCGCTACAAGTTCCCGCTGCCGTGGAGCCCGCTGTTCCTCTTCAGCCTGGCCTTCTTCGTGCCGCTGATCGGAGCGGTCGGCGTCGCTGCGGCGGTATTCCCGGCGCTGTACCTGCCGCGCCAGCGTGGCGAGCAGGCCTGGCAGGCGATGGGCGTCCCCGAGCTGCCGTTCCGGCCGAAGGAAAAGCGCCTCGACATGATGTTCAGCGACGGCGGTCTGCAGGACGTCCTGCGCCATGCGCCGGACCCGAACCAGCGGCTCACGGCGATCTTCGCCACCCGGCGGATGCCCGGCAAGGAGGCGATCCCGATCCTCAAGCTGGCCCTGCGCGACCCCGCCGACGACGTCCGCCTGCTGGCCTACTCGATGCTCGACCAGAAGGAAAGCCGGATCAACCAGCGCATCGAGGCCGCCCTCGGCCGCCTCGCCGGCGCCACGCCGGCGCGACGCGGCGCGCTGCACGGAACCCTGGCGCGCTGGTACTGGGAACTGGCCTACCTGGGGTTGGCCCAGGGCAGCGTGCTGGAGCACATCCTCGAGCAGGCGCGCGAGCATACCGACCAGGCGCTGCGCGGCGCACCCTCGGCCGACCTGCATCTGCTGGCCGGGCGCATCGCCCTCGAACAAGGCCGCCTGGAGGATGCCGGACGCGCCCTCCAGGCCGCCGAGGAGGCGGGAATCGATAGCGCCCAGCTGGCGCCGTTCCGCGCCGAGGTGGCGTTCTTCCAGCGGCGCTACCGGGACATCCCCCGGCTTCTCGCCGGAATGCCCGACGACATGCTGCAACGGCCGCCCTTCGCGGCCCTGGCGAGATACTGGACATGACCGAACACACCGCTCCGACGGCGCCCGTCGCCGATGTCTGCCTGCTGCTGGAGGGCACCTGGCCCTATGTCCGCGGCGGCGTCTCCAGCTGGGTCAACCAGTTGATCCTCGGTCTCCCCGACCTGACCTTCTCGGTGTTCTTCATCGGCGGCCAGAAGGATGCCTACGGCAAGCGCCACTACCCGATCCCGGACAATGTGCTGCACATCGAGGAACACTTCCTGGAAACCGCCTGGAGTTCGCCGAACCCGCAGACGCGACAGGGCAGTAGCGAGACCGAAAAGGCGTTGCGCGATCTGCACCGTTTCTTCCACTACCCGGAGACGCCGGACGTGGAGGAGGGCGACGCGCTGCTCGACCTGCTCGCCGAGGGCCGCATCGGCCGCGAGGACTTTCTCCACAGCAAGGCCAGTTGGGAGGCGATCACCGCAGGCTACGAGCGCTATTGCACCGATCCGTCCTTCGTCAATTACTTCTGGACCCTGCGCTCGATGCAGGCGCCGGTGTTCATGCTCGCCGAGGCGGCCCGGCGGATGCCGCGGGCGCGCATGCTGCACTCGATCTCCACCGGCTACGCCGGCCTGCTGGGCTGCATCCTGCAACGTCGCTGGGGCTGCCGCTACCTGCTCAGCGAGCACGGCATCTACACCAAGGAGCGCAAGATCGACCTGGCCCAGGCCAACTGGATCGCGGAGAACCCCGACGAGCAGCTGAGTACCGGACTGGATGCCGAGGTCAGCTACATCCGTCGCTTGTGGATCCGCTTCTTCGAGCGTGTCGGCCTGCTCACCTATCGCGCCGCCAATCCGATCGTCGCCCTCTACGAAGGCAACCGCCAGCGCCAGGTACTCGATGGCGCCGAGCCACGGCGCACCCGGGTGATCCCCAACGGCATCGACCTCGATGCCTGGGCCGGCGCCCTCGAACGGCGGCCGCCGGGGATTCCGCCGGTGGTCGGGCTGGTCGGCCGGGTAGTGCCGATCAAGGACGTGAAGACCTTCATCCGCGCCATGCGCGGGGTGGTCAGCGCGATGCCGGAGGCGGAGGGCTGGATCGTCGGTCCGGAGGAGGAAGACCCGGACTATGCCAGCGAATGCCGCAGCCTGGTGGCCAGCCTCGGCCTGCAGGACAAGGTGAAGTTCCTCGGTTTCCGTCGGATCGGCGAGGTCCTGCCGCAACTCGGCCTGATGGTCCTCACCTCGATCAGCGAAGCGCAGCCGCTGGTGATCCTCGAAGCCTGGGCTGCCGGCGCCCCGGTGGTGAGCAGCGACGTCGGCTCCTGCCGCGAACTGATCGAAGGCGCCGACGCCGAAGATCGCGCCCTGGGTCGCGCCGGGGAGGTGGTGGCGATCGCCGACCCGCAGGCCACTTCGCGGGCGATCCTCGCCCTGCTGCGCAATCCGCAGCGCTGGCAGGCGGCCCAGGCGGTCGGCCTGCAACGGGTCGAACGCTACTACACCGAGGCGCTGATGCTCGGACGTTACCGCGGGCTGTACCGCGAAGCCACGGAGATTGCATGACATGGCCGGCATCGGCTTCGAACTGCGGAAGATCCTTTCCCGCGATTCCTATACGGCGACCCTGCGCGCCTACCTCTACGCCGGGCTGATCAGCTCCGGTCCCTGGGTGCTGTCGATCGTCAGCGTGATGCTGATCGGCGTGCTGAGCCTCGGCGTGGTGGTGCCGGACGTGCTGGTCCGGCAGTTCCTGATCACGGTGACCTACCTGATGGCGCTGTCGCTGATCTTCACCGGGGGACTGCAACTGTTCTTCACCCGCTTCATTTCCGATCGCCTGTTCGAGCGCAAGCACGAGGCGATCCTGCCCAACCTGGTGGGCGTGCTGTTGCTGGTGACGTTGGCGGCGGGCCTGCTCTCGGCGATATTGCTGGCGACCCTGTTCGATGAGCCGTTCGCCTACCGCCTGCTGGTGATGGCCAACTTCGTGGTGCTCTGCAACCTGTGGCTGGTGATCATCTTCCTGTCGGGAATGAAGGCCTACAAACGCATCCTGCTGGTGATGTTCATCGGCTACGCGCTGATGGTCGCCTGTGCCTACCTGCTGCGTTTCATGCAGATGGACGGCCTGCTGCTGGCATTGCTGATCGGCCACGCCAGCCTGCTGTTCGTCTTCCTCTACGACATCCTCCGCGAGTACCCGGCCAGGCGCATGGTGGCCTTCGACTTCCTCGACCGCCGGCAGGTCTTCGTCAGCCTGCTGCTGACCGGCCTCTGCTACAACCTGGGGATCTGGATCGACAAGTTCATCTTCTGGTTCAACCCCTCCACCTCGGACCTGGTGATCGGCCCGCTGCGCGCCTCGATCCTCTACGACCTGCCGATCTTCCTCGCCTACCTGTCGATCATTCCCGGCATGGCGGTGTTCCTGGTGCGCATCGAGACCGACTTCGCCGAGTGGTACGAGCGGGTCTACGAGGCGATCCGCGGCGGAGAGACCCTGCAGCATATCGGCCTGCTCAAGGAGCAGATGATCCTCGCCATCCGCCAGGGCCTGCTGGAAATCTGCAAGGTGCAGGGGCTGGCGGTGGTCCTGCTGTTCCTGCTGGCGCCGCAACTGCTCGGCTGGCTGGGAATTTCCCGCTATTACCTGCCGCTGTTCTACATCGACCTGATCGGGGTGAGCATCCAGGTAGTGTTCATGGCCTTGCTCAACGTCTTCTTCTACCTGGACAAGCGCCGCATCGTCCTCGAACTCTGCGTGCTGTTCGTGATCGTCAACGGCGCCCTGACCTTCGTCAGCCTGCTGCTCGGGCCGAGCTTCTTCGGCTACGGCTTCACCCTGTCGCTGCTGGTCTGCGTGCTGGTCGGGCTGTACCGCCTGACCACCGCGCTGGACGACCTGGAGTACGAGACCTTCATGCTCAATCGCTGAGGGGTTTCGCCGGCGGCAGGGTCTTTCAGAAAGGGCCGATTCACCCGGTTGAATCGGCCCCTTTTTTTGCTTCCTCGATGCGTTTTTGCAGCTTCTGCATATCCACCAGGCGTTGCGTACCGAAGGTTCGCATCGGCAGGTCGCCGCTCTCTATCCAGGCGTAGAGCAGGTCCGGCCGGTCGCTGAGGCCGGTCAGGAAGGCGAAACGCATCAGGGTTATATAGCGGGGGCACTCGGCGAAACCCTCTTGGGGGAGTTCTTCCACTTTCATCAGGCGTCCTGCACCATGGTCCGATGTTGGAGGGGAACCCTCGGTCTAGAGGGCTTGGATTCATATTGATCTACTAACAGTTAGTGAATCAATATGCATAGGGAACCATCAGACGCGGACTACACATGGTAAAGAATCGACGTTTGTTCACTGCTGGCAAGCGCTTGCGCGCCCTGCGCGAGCTGATGGGCTTGAGCCGTCCGCAGTTCGCCGAGTTGGTGGGGATGACGGCCAAGCGCCTGGAGAACATCGAGAACGAGCTGCAGCGCATGCACGACGAGGACTTCGAGAAGGTCTGCGGAACCTTCCCGGAGTTCAGCGACTGGATCGCCTATGAAGGCAGCATCGAGCCGCAGTCGATCGCCTGGAAGGTCGCCGACTCGGCGCAGGCGGCCGCGGTCTACCTGGTGGAGCGCAACCCGGTGCTGCTTGAGCAGCACGGCATCGACATGCAGGCCTGGCGCGAACGCCACCGCGAGATACGCGAGGCGCTGCTGGCGGCGGAACAGGCGCCGGAGGCGGAGCCGGCGCCCCTGGAAGAGCCGCCGGAACCCAGGCGCCAGCGGAAGAGGAAAACGCCCGCGAGCGGCAAGGGCGACTGAGGCGCATCGCGCCAGAAACGAAGGGAAGTATCCGTACATGGTCTATGTAGTGAGGAAGCGCTGCCTGTTTCGCGCCGGCGAGCGCCTGTTCGGGTTGCGCGGGCTGACGGGGTTGAACCGACCGCAGTTTTCCGAGGTGGTCGGCATGGATCCCAAACGCCTTGAGAACATCGAGAGTGGCCGGCAGCGCATGCACGACGAGGACTTCGAGAAGGTCTGCGGGACCTTCCCGGAGTTCAGCGACTGGATCGCCTATGAAGGCAGCATCGAACCGCAGTCGATCGCCTGGAAGATCGCCGAGGCCGCCCAGGAAGCGGCGGTCTATCTGGTGGAGCGCAACCCCGAGCTGCTCGAACTCCACGGTCTCGACGTGCCGGCCTGGCGCGAGAAGCATCGGGAAATCCTCAAGAAGGTGCGCAAGCGGGAGTTGTCGCCGCCACCCGAAAAACCACCGAAACCCAGGCGCAAGCGCAAGCCGAGAAGCAACCTGCCCACACCCACCGACGGTACCTGAGACCGGCTCCCTCTCCCCAGCCCTCTCCCGCAAGCGGGAGAGGCAACGGGGCTCCCGAAGCCCAGCGGTAGGGTGGATAACGCGCAGCGTTATCCGCCGTCAGCCCCAGGTGGGCCTCAGAACACCACTCCTACCGGATAGACGAAGGCGTTCACGTCGTAGAACGGCGTGCGCTGGTAGAACCATTGCAGGCGCGCCTGCGGATCGGCGGCGAAGGCCTTGTCCTCGCGCAGGCGTTTGTCGAAGGCGGCCTTCAGCGCCGGGTCTTCCGCCAGCATCTTGCGCGCCATCGGCTCCATCACGTATTCCTCCGGCTCCTCGGCGGCCACCAGGGTGGAATTGAAGAAGCCCCAGGACCAGAAGGAATCCGGACTCTGCGGTTGCAGCAGGTCGATGGCCAGGACGCCCAGCGGCTGGGCGGTGTCGATCGACAGCGAGCCGGCCGGGAAGGTCTGCAGGCGCTGGAACGGCTTCGGCGTGCCGCTGACCAGCAGGCGACCTTCGTAGCCCGGAATCCGGTTGCCTTGCACGCGATCCGGTTCGAAGCCATCGGCGAGCTTGATGTCGTCCATGCGGTACAGGGTCACGGCGATTTCGGTCGGACGCTCCAGGGTGCTATAGCGGATGCCATGGGCCTTGATCCGGGCGATCACCTCGTGCCACTGCGCCGGGACGATGAAACGCTGGGGACGCGGCACCACCAGGTCGGGTACGCCGTTGTCGGTCACCGGTAGCTTCAGCGTCTTCGGCCGGTTGCTCCAGACGATGGTGCGGGCCCCGGTGACCGGCGATTGCTCGTAGCGGTAGTCGCCGACCACGAACGGCGTCTCGGCGGCCTCGCCTGGCTTCCAGGTGAGGATCACCTCCTTCTGCCGCAGCAGGCGCTCGCGGTCGCTGGCGATGGCCTGGCGCAGGCTGGCGGCCTGCTCGCCGATCACCTCGAACATCGCCTTGAGCATCACGTAGTTGCCCAGCACCTGGGTCTTGTACGGATGCAGGGCGTGTTGCTCGATGAGGATCGACGGCACGTTGCGGATGTCGCCGTACTGGTTGGAGAAGCGCGCCAGGTCGGTGCGGTAGGGGTAGTAGCCCTGGGTCGGATCCTGGTTGTCGTTCAGGCTGATGCATTCATGGACCATGTGCCCGAGGCTTTCCAGCGCCTGGTACACCGGCTTGCGCATGACCTGGTCCATCCAGGCGCTGCTCGCCGGTGACCAGCCGTTGCCGTTGTGGCAGTAGGAGCTGTCGTAGGGATACATGGCGCCGTCGGTGGAGTGGGTGTCGGCGAAGAAGCTCAGCTCGTAGTGGTTGAACACCCAGGCGACGTTGCGGATCTCCGCGCTGTCGAGCTTGGTGAAGTCGCGGTTGAGATTGAGATTGCGGCCGTTCACCCGCCAGCCGGTCTCCTGCGGGCCGTTCTGGTTGATCCGCCCGTAGGCGCTGCGGCGCAGGTCGCCGTCGACGTTGACCACCGGGATGAACAGCAGGTTGATCTTCTCCAGCAGCCCGGCGAGCGGGCGGTCGGCAGCGCTCATGTCGCGCAGCAGCATGAACATGGCGTCCTTGCCGTTGGCCTCGCCGGGATGGATCTCGGCTTCCACCAGCAAGGTCGGCTTGGCGGAGCGCTTCAGGCCGGCGGCGGACTTGTCGGCCTCGGTGGAGGCGGTCACCAGCAGCATCGGGTGACCCTCGGCGCTGCGCTCGGGCAACTCGCGCAGGGCGATGCGGCCGGAGGAGGCGGCTACCAGTTTCTCCAGGTAGGCGCGGGTCTCACGGTAGTCGCTGGTGCGCTGAAAGTCGCTGCTCTCGGCCTGGGTGATCAAGGGGTCGCCGGGCTTGGCGAGGTAGCGCAGGCTGCCCAGCCTCTGCTCGAACATCGGTGGCAGGATGCGCTGGCGGGCCGCGGCCGGGTAGGCGCTGTCATCGATGTAGGCGGGCGCGTGGGGCAGCTCCGCGTGAGCGGGCAGGGCGCTCGCCAGCAGGACGCCGGCGAGTAGCGAACGGGGTAGGCAAGGGAACACGATGAACCTCCATGTGGATGGGAACGGCCGCGGCGTGGGCGGGCCTGCGCGACGCGAGCCACGCGTCGTCGCGCAGCCAGTGCAGTGAAACGCCGGCGGCAGGCATCGGTGTTGACGCCGGGCAAGGCGCGGCGAAGCCGATGGCGAGAGCGCCGCCGGTGGATGGTTCAGGGCTGGGTTTGCAGACCCTCCAGCAGTGCCTGGTGGAAGCGTTCCGGAGCCTGTATCTGCGGGGTATGGCCAAGGTCGGGGAATTCCACCAGGGTCGCCTGGGGAATCCGTCGGGCGGCGTCCTTGCCCAGTTGCGCGTAGTTGCCCAGCCTGGCTTTCAGTTCCGCCGGCGCGGCGTCCTTGCCGATGGCGGTGTTGTCTTTCTCGCCGATCAGCAGCAGGGTCGGCATCTGCAACCGGTCCAGTTCGTAGACCACCGGCTGGGTGAAGATCATGTCGTAGGTCAGCGCCGAGTTCCAGGCCACCGACTCGCGCCCCTTGCCGCGATACATGCCGGCCTGCATCTGTACCCAGCGATCGAACTCGGGGCGCCATTCGCCGGCGTAGTAGGTGGCTTGCTGGTATTGGCGAATGCCTTCGGCGCTGGTCTGCAAGTCGCGCCTGTACCAGTCGTCGACGCTGCGCCAGGGCACGCCCAGGGCCTTCCAGTCCTCCAGACCGATGGGGTTGACCAGCACCAGTCGTTCGACCTGCCGCGGATAGAGCAGGGCGTAGCGGGTAGCGAGCATGCCGCCCATGGAGTGGCCGATCACGCTGGCCCGGGCGACGCCGAGCCGTTCCAGCAGGGCGTGGGTGTTGGCTGCCAGTTGCTGGAAGCTGTACTGGTAATGGGCCGGCTTGCTCGACTTGCAGAAACCGACCTGGTCGACGGCGATCACCCGGTAGCCGGCGTCGGCGAGCACGTCGATGGTGCGCTCCCAGGTCCCGGCGCAGAAATTCTTGCCGTGCATGAGCAGGATGGTGCGGCCGTTGGCTTTCTTCGGCGCGACGTCGAGGTAGGCCATGCTCAGCGGCTGGCCCTGGGAGGTGAAGTCCAGATAATGCACCGGATAGGCGTAGTCGAAGCCTTCCAGGCGTTCGCCGTAGACCGGCGCCTGGCTGGCCAGCGCCGGCCCGCAGGCGAGGGCGAGACAGAGGCTGAGGCGGGGTAGGGACATGCGATCGCTCCTGTGTGGGTCTGCTGGAGGATGCACGTCAGGGCGCGAGCTGGCCAGTCCTGGCCGGTTGCCTACAGTTGCTTCAGATACTTCACCACGTCTGCCGCGCCAGCCGCCCGCAGACCTTCGCCGAGGGCATCGGCGCGTTCGTCGTTGCGGGGCAGCAACAGGCACTCCGGGGTTTCCGGGGTGAACAGGGCGAGTCGCGCATAGGGCAGGCCGGTATCCAGCAGCAGGCTCATGAAGGTCGGCTCGGACCAGGCCTGGGTCGGAATCCGCAGCATGTGGTAGCGCTGTTCCAGTTCGTCCAGCGCGCCGGGCTCCAGTTCGTAGCGTTCCAGGTGTGCCGGCAGCTTCAGTTCCAGTTCGCGGCGGCGGGCGTAGACGATCGCCGCGGCGAAGGCGCAGGCCTGACGTTCGCCCGCCCAGAACAGGCGCTCGCCGTGCCAGGCGGCCTGGCGCAGGCGGATGCTGTCGCCGTTGGTGAAACGCGGCAGGGCCAGGCTCAGGGCCTTGACGAAATCCTTGTAGCTGATGATCCGTACGCCCCGGCAGACCTCGGCCGTGGCCAGGTCTTCCAGGCGTGGGCAAGGTGCCTGGACGAGGATCTCGCGGCTGCATACGCCTTCGATGGTCTTCAGGTCGACCGACTCCAGGGTGGAGTGGCTGACCCGCACCAGGCGCTTGAGGACCGCGTGGGCTTCCGCCTTGTCTTCCTGGACCGGGCCGGACAGCGCGCCGCGCGGCAGGTCGACCAGGGTGTGCAGGGGCGGTCCGGCCTGCCACCAGACGCTCGGCTCCGGCCGTCGCAATGGCTGGAACGGCAGCTCGAGGGCGGCCGCCCGTTCGCGCAGCTCCCGGCCATCGCTTCGCGCGGCACCCAGGCGCAGGCGGTTGGCGAGTGCGGAAAGGCGACCGGTGAAGGTGCTGTTGCTACGCGAGTTGGAACTCATGATCGACGGAGGGCTCCTCGGGCTCGGCGACCGACGCGGAAAGGGGTGGGAGGGGACGGCGACGGTCCGTCCATTGAAGCACAGGTTCGGGCGTGACATTCAACCGCGTGGTTTGTGGCAAGCTGTCGTGGTTCATTCAAGCGGGGGGCTCCATGCCCAGTCTCATCATGGATATCGCCCTGTCCGGCGAACGCCTGCAGGCCATCTACGGCGGCAGGGCCAATCGGGTCCTGCTGCGCAGCCGCGACGGTCGCCGGGTGAACCTGCCGGCCCATCACCTGCGTCCGTTCATCGGCCACGATGGCGTGCATGGCACGTTCCGCCTCGATTTCAGCGAGGATGGCCGCCTGCTGGCGCTGCAACGCCTCGCCTGAGCGGGCGCTCGACGGCTATAATCGGCACCCTTCATTCTGCCGACCGATACCCGACCATGTACACCCTGGCCCGCCAGCTGCTGTTCAAACTGTCCCCGGAAACCTCCCACGAACTGTCCATCGACCTGATCGGGGCCGGCGGCCGCCTGGGCCTGAACCGCCTGCTGACGCCCAAGCCGGCCAGTCTGCCGGTCTCTGTGCTGGGCCTGGAGTTTCCCAACCCGGTGGGGCTGGCCGCGGGCCTGGACAAGAACGGCGACGCCATCGACGGGTTCGGCCAGCTCGGTTTCGGCTTCATCGAGATCGGCACCGTCACTCCGCGACCGCAGCCGGGCAATCCCAGGCCGCGCCTGTTCCGCCTGCCGCAAGCCAACGCGATCATCAATCGCATGGGTTTCAACAACCACGGCGTCGACCACCTGCTGGCGCGGGTGCGTGCAGCGAAGTATCGCGGCGTGCTGGGGATCAACATCGGCAAGAACTTCGATACCCCGGTGGAGCGCGCGGTCGACGACTACCTGATCTGCCTGGACAAGGTCTACGCCGACGCCAGCTACGTCACCGTCAACGTCAGCTCGCCGAACACGCCCGGCCTGCGCAGCCTGCAGTTCGGCGATTCGCTCAAGCAACTGCTGGAGGCACTGCGCCAGCGCCAGGAAGCGCTGGCGCTGCGGCATGGCCGGCGGGTACCGCTGGCGATCAAGATCGCCCCGGACATGACCGACGAAGAGACCGCGCTGGTCGCCGCGGCGCTGGTCGAGGCGGGGATGGACGCGGTGATCGCGACCAATACCACTCTCGGCCGCGAAGGCGTGGAAGGCCTGCTGCATGGCGACGAGGCGGGTGGCCTGTCCGGCGCGCCGGTGCGGGAGAAGAGCACGCACACGGTGAAGGTGCTGGCCGGCGAGCTGGGCGGACGGCTGCCGATCATCGCCGCCGGCGGTATCACCGAGGGCGCGCACGCGGCGGAGAAGATCGCCGCCGGGGCGAGCCTGGTGCAGATCTATTCGGGTTTCATCTACAAGGGACCGGCGTTGATCCGCGAAGCGGTGGATGCCATCGCCGCTTTGCCGCGGCGGAATTGAAAAGGGCTCCTTGCGGAGCCCTTGGGCTTGCGCCCGCCGCCCGGATGGGGCGTGCCTTGGGGAAATCGGTGCTATCCGTGTTGTCGCTTACACGTGCTGGAGTTGATTGAGACGTTGTAAGCCGGCCGTGCCAGTGAGGCCGTCCCAGTTGTCGCCACGGCCCTCGCGCCAGCCGTTGAGCCAGGACTGCCGCGTCGTAGGATGGGTGAACGGACAAAGATCACGAGATTTACCGGTTATGCCGTTCTGATAACCACGCAAGAAGGCTCTTTCCAACGGATCACGCTTAAGTCTTCTCATAGGGTGTTGCCCTCACTTGTTGACTGTTATGTCCCGTTGGCCCCCAGGGGAGGCCTGGCGAAGCTTTCGCCGAAAGGGGTCGTTGCCGGCGTGACGACCCTCGCCCGACACCGTTGCGGTGGCGGATTAACTGGAGTTCTAACCAAAGCGTTCAGGCGTGTGAATGACCGATTTGTCATAAAGACTTAACGCTTTCGTCGATAGGGCCATATGTTGCAGGCTCATGACGCCTGGTTTCCGGCGCTAACGCCGTAGGGTCGCGGGGTTGCGCCTTATAACGTTTTGCACCCCCACCAATTGAGATTTCCTCGCATTCCGACGAAGGGTCGCCCAGACTGCGACTCGGGGTCGCAGCGAGCAACGCCGGGAGCGTTCCGGCAATCGAACCACGGCACCTGGTGCCAAAGAAGTGCCCATGAGGGTGCTTCCACTGACAAGGGCTACGGCCCGGGAAGGCGATATGGCTGATGTTTACGAATTGTTTCTGACCTGCCCGAAAGGCCTGGAAAGCCTGCTCCTCGAAGAGGCGCAGGGGCTCGGCCTGGACGAGGCGCGCGCCCAGGTGTCGGCGGTGCGCGGACAGGGTAGCCTGGAGGTGGCCTATCGCCTCTGCCTGTGGTCGCGCCTGGCCAACCGGGTCTTGCTGGTGCTGGCGCGATTCCCGGTGGAGAACGCCGAGTCCATGTACATGGCGGTCCACGCGGTGAACTGGGAAGACCACCTGGACGCCGGCGGCACGCTGGCGGTGGAGTTCAGCGGCAAGGGCTCGGGCATCGACAACACCCATTTCGGGGCGCTGAAGGTCAAGGATGCGATCGTCGACAACCTGCGCGAGCGCTCCGGCCGACGCCCGTCGGTGGACAAGGTCAATCCGGACGTGCGCGTCCACCTGCACCTCGACCGCGGCCAGGCGACCCTCTCCTTGGACCTCTCCGGGCATAGCCTGCACCAGCGCGGCTATCGTCTGCAGCAGGGCGCCGCGCCGCTGAAGGAGAACCTGGCGGCGGCGGTGTTGATCCGTGCCGGCTGGCCGAAGATCGCCGCCGAGGGCGGTGCCCTGGCCGACCCGATGTGCGGCGTCGGCACCTTCCTGGTCGAGGCGGCGCTGATGGCTGCCGATATCGCGCCGAACCTCAGGCGCGAGCGCTGGGGCTTCAGCAATTGGCTGGGTCACGTGCCGGCGCTGTGGCGCAAGCTCCACGAGGAAGCCCAGCAGCGCGCGGCGACCGGCCTGGCCAGGCCGCCGTTGTGGATTCGCGGCTACGAGGCCGACCCGCGCCTGATCCAGCCGGCGCGCAACAATATCGAGCGTGCCGGAGTGGCCGACTGGGTGAAGATCTACCAGGGCGAACTGGCGACTTTCGAGCCGCGCCCGGACAAGGGCCAGACCGGCCTGGTGATCTGCAACCCGCCCTATGGCGAGCGTCTCGGCGACGAAGCCAGCCTGCTGTATCTCTACCAGAACCTCGGCGAGCGCCTGCGCCAGAGCTGCATCGGCTGGAGCGCCGGGGTGTTTACCGGGGCGCCGGAACTGGGCAAGCGCATGGGCATCCGCAGCCATAAGCAATACGCGTTCTGGAACGGCGCGCTGGCCTGCAAGCTGCTGATGATCCAGGTCGAGCCGCGCCAGTTCGTCACCGGCGAGCGTGGCGAACGCAACGACGAAGGCCTGGCACGGGCGCCGAGCGAGCCGGCACGGCTGAGCGAGGGGGGGCAGATGTTCGCCAATCGCCTGCAGAAGAACCTCCGGCAACTGGGCAAATGGGCGCGCCGCGACAAGATCGAGTGCTATCGCCTGTATGACGCCGACATGCCGGAGTATGCCCTGGCGGTGGATATCTACGGCGATTGGGTTCACGTCCAGGAGTACGCCGCGCCCAAGTCGATCGATCCGGCAAAAGCCCAGGCGCGCCTGTTCGACGCCCTGGCGGCGATTCCGCAGACCCTGGGCGTTGCCCAGGAGCGAGTGGTGGTCAAGCGCCGCGAGCGCCAGGCCGGCAAGAAGCAGTACGAACGGCAGAGCAGCGAGGGCAAGTTCCTCGAGGTGGGTGAGGGCGATGTGCGCCTGCTGGTGAACCTGACCGATTACCTGGATACCGGGCTGTTCCTCGATCACCGGCCGATGCGCCTGCGCATCCAGAAGGAGGCGGCCGGCAAGCGCTTCCTCAACCTGTTCTGCTATACCGCCACGGCCACCGTACATGCGGCCAGGGGCGGCGCGCGCAGCACCACCAGCGTCGACCTGTCGAAGACCTACCTGGACTGGGCGCGCCGCAACCTGTCGCTCAACGGCTTTTCCGACAAGCAGCGCCTGGTGCACGGCGACGTGATGGAGTGGTTGCGGGAAGACGATGGCCAGTACGAACTGATCTTCATCGACCCGCCGACCTTCTCCAACTCCAAGCGCATGGAAGGCGTGTTCGACGTGCAGCGCGACCACGTCGAACTGCTCGACCTGGCCATGGCGCGGCTGGCGCCGGGCGGGGTGCTGTATTTCTCCAACAACTTCCGCAAGTTCGAACTGGACGAGAGCGTGCAGGCCCGCTATGCGGTCGAAGAGATCACTGGCGAAACCCTCGATCCGGATTTCGCGCGTAATCCGAAGATCCATCGGGCCTGGAGAATCACCGTTCGCTGAGGCGAGCGGCATTCATGCAAAAGGCCGCCGGCGGGCAACCGCTGGCGGCCTTTTTTTCGTACTGCGCCTTATTTCCGCGCGTGCAGGCTCAGCAGTACCTGGTCGAGGATCGCCGAAGCGCCCCACGGCCGCGGGCTGTTGAGGATCGCCACCACCACCCAGTTGTGGCCGCTGGCGTCGCGGCTGAAGCCGGCGAGGGCGCGCACGGTGTTGAGGGTGCCGGTCTTCACGTGCGCCTCGCCGACCAGTGCGGTGCGCCGCAGGCGTTTGCGCATGGTGCCGTCGAGGCCGGCCAGCGGCAGCGAGGAGATGTACTCCGCTGCATAGGGGCTGTGCCAGGCGGCTTGCAGCATCGCCGCCATCTCACGGGCGCTGACCCGTTCCTGGCGCGACAGTCCCGAGCCGTTCTCCATCACCAGGCGCGGCGCGGTGATGCCCTTGCGCGCTAGCCACTGCCGCACCACCCGCTGCGCGGCCTGGGCGTCGTCGCCGTCGGCACTGTTGCGGAACTGCGCGCCGATGGAGAGGAACAACTGCCGGGCCATGGTGTTGTTACTGTATTTGTTGATGTCGCGGATGATCTCGACCAGGTCTGGCGAGAAGGCCTTGGCGATCAGCGTGGCGTTGCGCGGTACGCTGCCCTGGCGGTCCTTGCCGAGGATGCTGCCGCCCAGCTCCTGCCAGATGCCGCGCACCGCGCCGGCGGTGTAGCCGGGGTGGTCGAGCAGCGACATGTAGGTCTGCGCGCTACAGCCCTGGGGAATCTGTCCGGTGGCCAGCAGGGTGGTGCCGTCGAACTGGGTCACCGGGCTGAAGCGCAGCTTCGGCCAGGCCGGGCAGGTGGCCGGCGCGGTCATCTTCACCTGGTTGTCGATGCGTACGTTGGCCAGCGGCGGGTCCATCTGCACGTTGACCTTGTTGCCGTCGGTGCGCACCACCATGCGCACGCTCTTCAGGTTGACCAGCAGCGAGTCCGGACCGACCAGGAACGGCTTGGTGTCGTCGCCGCCGTCGTCGTTGAATACCGGCAACTGCGGGATGTTGAAGTAGCTGCGGTCGAGTACCAGGTCACCTGTGACCTTGGTCACGCCATTGGCGCGCAGGTCGCGCATCAGCAGCCAGAGCTTCTCCATGTTCAGTTTCGGATCGCCGCCGCCCTTGAGGTAGAGGTTGCCGTTGAGCACTCCGTTCTTGAGCTGGCCGTCGGTGTAGAACTCGGTCTTCCACTGGTAGGTCGGGCCGAGCATTTCCAGGGCGGCATAGGTGGTGAACAGCTTCATGGTCGAGGCCGGGTTCACCGATACGTCGGCGTTGTAGTAGGTGGGGTTGCCCGGGCCGTCGAGCGGAATCAGCACCAGCGACAGATCGTTGCCGGTCAGCTTGTTGGTCTGCAGGGCTTTCTGCACGTTGGCCGGCAGGGTGGCGTTGACCTGGGCGAGGGTGGGAAGGGCGAAAGGCAGGAGCGTGGCGAAGGCAAGAGTACGCAGCGACTTGAACATTAATGAAGAACCCTTGAAGACGGAGGGTAGAAAATGAAATGAAGATGAAAAACGAAGCGAACCTGAAAAAAGAGACGGACATCACGCGAAGAGGCCGTCTTGCTCATTATGCCGCAAGGCGGATAACGATGCGCTGGAGTTTCGCGGAGTTCGCCGTCATATCGCCGAATGGTCGGAACTGGTAGAGTGCGCCGGCAATCCGGCCGCGTCGCGCGGCTTGCCGGGGTTCGCCCGCGGCTCCAGCGGCGTCGGCTACTGTCTGTAATGCGAGGCTCCGCCAATGGAGCGTCAATCCAGGAGATGCCGCCATGGCTACGAATCGTTCCCGCCGCCTGCGCAAGAAATTGTGCGTCGATGAATTCCAGGAGCTGGGTTTCGAATTGAACTTCCACTACAAGGAAGGCGTGGATGCCGATGCGGTGAACGCTTTCATGTTGCGCTTCATCGATCAGGCGATCGAAGCCAACGAACTGACCTATGGCGGCTGCGACGAATTCGGTTTCGTCTGCCTGGCGCGCCGTGGCTCGGTCAATGAAGAGCAGCGGGCCCTGATCGAGGCCTGGTTGAAGCAGCAACCGGAACTGGCCAGCGTCGAGGTCGGCGCGTTGGTCGACGCCTGGTACCCGGAACAGCCTGTCCTGCCGAAGCTCTAAGCGATAGCGCCGCCATCCCGCCCGAGGATGGCGGTCGCGTCTTCCCTCCCTTTCGATCCTGCTCCGGCGCTATCTGGCCCGGCGCCCGTCGTGCTTCCCTTTGCCCTGCCAAGGCATGTCGGCGGCTTGTGGCCGTACATGCGGATAGCAATACTCCGAAACCCCTGACGAACTATTCAACTCGCTCTGGCAGATAACGAGCCGGGAAGGCGCGTATATATGCGGGTGTTTTTCATGCAGATAACCAGGCCAATTGCTTGGCAATATACGAGGTTTTGAATTCGCCGTAAGAAATAAATTAAGTTTCCGTGAGAATATTCCTTAAAGTATATGAGTTGCCATCGAGTATCTCGACAATATGGCTCCCGTCTATATCTTGCTCAGGAGAATTTTTTCTGAATTTTTATTGGCAAGGAAATCAGACAATGAGCCGTATCCTGATAGTCGACGATCATCCCGTGATTCGCATGGCCATGAAGATGTTGCTGGAAGCCGAAGGGCACCAGATCGTCGGCGATACCGATAATGGCGTGGATGCCATCAGCCTCGGGCGGGAGCTGAAGCCGGACCTGGTCATCCTCGATATCGGCATTCCCAGGCTGGACGGCCTCGAGGTCATCAGCCGCCTGATGGTGCTGGCGTTGCCCCTGAAGATCCTCGTCCTGACCGGCCAGAGCGCCTCGCTCTTCGCCCTGCGCAGCATGCAGGCGGGCGCCGCCGGGTTCGTCTGCAAGCAGGGCGGACTGGCCGAACTGGTGACGGCGGTGAATGCGGTCGCCTCGGGATACAGTTACTTTCCCAGCTCGGCCATGCGTCCTGTGCAACAGGGCGCCTATTCCGACGATGTGGAATTGCTCGGACGCCTGTCCGATCGCGAAGTATCGGTATTGCAATACCTCAGCCAGGGTTATTCGAACAAGCAGATATCCGAGCAGATGTTTATCAGCAACAAGACCGTCAGCACTTACAAGGCGCGCTTGTTGTTGAAGTTGAACGCCGGCTCGCTGGTGGATCTCATCGAGTTCGCCAAACGCAATACGCTTATCTAAGGGCCGGAACCGAATGAAGTTCCAGAAACGCAGTGCGTGCATGCTTGGCCTGCTTCTCATATTCGCCTGCATGGCGGGATATGCCGTTCCGGCGAGGGCGACGGCTGGCGAATATTCTTCCATGCTCCGGATTCCCGCTCCGGATCGTCCGGGGGACGCCGATGTGGTCGACGAAGCGCCGCTACGCCAGGCTGCCGACGGGCTGCGCTCGCCATCCCCTTCCAGCCTGGTGCTCGGCCTGCTGGTGGCCTGCCTGGTCTGCGTCGGATGCCTGGGCTGGAATACCGTCCTGCAGCTCAGGCTCAGGCGTTGGCAACGTACCGAAGCCGACCTGAGCGGCCGCCTGGCATTGAAGCAGGCGCTGGTCGACGGGATTCCCTACCCGGTGAGCATCCGCACGCTCGACGGTCGCCTGCTGGCCTGCAACCGCAATTACCTGGAAAGCCTGCGGATGACCCGTGAGCAGGCCCGCGGCACCCTGTTGACCGATTCCGACTGGGTCGAGGGCAGCAAGGCACGGCTCATGCACCAGCAGTGCCTGGCGGTGGCTCGGGGAGGAACGGCGAGCTTCACCGACATGGCGGTGCGCATCGGCGGGCAATTGCTGGAGATCCACCATTGGGTCACGCCCTACAGGGATCGCCAGGGCCGGGTGCTCGGCCTGATGAACGGCTGGATCGACATCACCGAACGGGAGCGCCTGGCCCGCCAGTTGCGCGAGGCGATGCGCCAGGCGGACGAGGCGAATCGGGCGAAGAGCGTCTTCCTGGCGACCATGAGCCACGAGATCCGTACGCCGATGAATGCGGTCATCGGCATCCTCGAACTGGTCCTGCAGCGCCTGGCGCCGGAGCAGCGCGAACGCGCCTCGCTGGAGGTCGCCTACGAGGCAGCGGGGTCGCTGCAACTGCTCATCGGCGACATCCTCGACGTCGCCAAGATCGAGTCCGGTCACCTGACCCTCACGCCCGAGCGGGTTCGCCTGCGCCATGTCGTGGAGTCGGTGCGCCGCATGTTCGAAGGCCTGGCCCGGCAGAAAGGCCTCAGGCTCGTTGTGGAGCTGGACGATGCCCCGGGACGGGACGTGCTGATCGATCCCCTGCGCTTCAAGCAGGTGCTCTCCAACCTGGTGAGCAATGCGATCAAGTTCACCGAGCGGGGACAGGTGACGATCCGTCTCCAGGAAAGGAGCCTGGACGAGGGGAGGGCGATCGTCCGGGTGGACGTGGAGGATTCCGGTATCGGTATCGCTCCGGCGGACCAGGCGCGCCTGTTCCAGCCTTTCATCCAGGTGGCCAAGGGACGCACGGTGCAGGGCGGGACCGGCCTTGGGCTGGCGATCTGTCGGAAGTTGGTGGACCTCATGGGCGGCGATGTCGAGATGCACAGCGAGCCGGGCAAAGGCACCCGGGTGTCGCTCGACCTGCTCTTGCGCCAGTGCGGGCCGAAAATGCCTGAATCCGGCCAGGACCCGCTGGCAGCATCCATGGAGCCGTCTCGCCGCCTGCATATCCTCATCGCCGACGACTATCCGCCCAACCGGGTACTGCTGCGCCAGCAACTGGAGTTTCTCGGCCACCGGGTGGCGGAAGCGGAGGATGGCCAGGTGGCGCTGGAGCTCTGGGCCGACGAGCGCTTCGAGGTGCTGATCAGCGACTGCAACATGCCGCGCCTGAACGGCTATCAGCTGGCACGCAGGATACGCATCCAGGAACGGTGCGAGCGACGCGCGCCGATCCTGATCCTTGGCTATACCGCCGACGCCGAGCCGGACGAGGTACAGCGCTGCCGCGACGCGGGCATGGATGATTGCCTGTTCAAGCCGCTCGGCCTGGAGACCCTGCGCAACTACCTCGCGACCTCTTTCGGACGCGACGCCGCGCAGCCCCGGGGGCTCTATGATGCAGCCGCTCTCAGCAGCCTCGGCGGCGACCGCCCGGAACGGCTGCGCGAACTGCTGGAGACCCTGCTAGGCAGCAACCGTCAGGACCTCCAGCGCCTTGCCATCCTCCTGCGCGAGGGCGACAGGACCCGGCTCGCCGAGCATGCCCACCGCATCAAGGGCGCCGCACGGATGATCGGGGCGCGTACCCTGCTGGAGGCCTGCGAGGCCCTGGAGGACGCCTGCCGGCGAAGTGGCGACGGGGAGTGCCTGCAGGCGCCTGGCGAAAGACTCCGGCTGGCCCTGGAGGCGTTGCAGGAGGAACTCCAGGAGCAGTTGGCGGCCGCTGCGGTATGAGCCCTTCCTTTCAGGAGGGGCTCGAGCGTCCGGTCATTTCCCGGGCCATTTCCGTGGCGTAGCTGTCGGTCATGCCGGCGATGAAATCGATCACCTGGAGGAAGGCGCGGTACAGCGGCCACTGCGGGTCGGGCGCGTTGCGTCCGAGCAGGTCGAGGATGCGCCGGTTCTTGAACGACGGCGTATGCCCGCCATATTGCTCCAGCGCGGCGCCACAGAAGGCGTTGAGGAGGATCTCCAGAGTGGTGTAGGCGCCGATCTCGTGGAGGGTCTTGCGCTTGTCCTGGAAGATCTTTTCCCGCGCGATGGCCTTGGCCCGCTGCACGCAGAGCTTGGCCGGGCCATGCATGTGTTCCACCAGGTCGCCGGCAAGCTGCCCGGCGAGCAGGGCCTGCTGCTGGTCGACGAAGGCACGGGCGGCGGCATTGGTCAGGTGCTCGATGGCCTTGCCGCGGAGGATCGCCAGTTTACGCCGGCGGGAGTCCCTGGGGCCGAGTTGGCGATAGGTGTCGGGCAGGTCGTCGCCGACCAGGCCGAGCAGCAGCGCCTCGACCTCGCTGTATTCGAGCAGTTCCATTTCCAGGCCGTCTTCGAGGTCGATCAGGCCATAGCAGATGTCGTCCGCCGCTTCCATCAGGTAGACCAGCGGATGGCGAGCCCAGCGCTCGTCGTCGAGTTGCGGCATGCCGAGCTTATGGGTGATCTGCTCGAGCAGCGGCAGTTCGCTCTGGTAGCAGCCGAACTTGTGCTTCTTGTAGCCCAGCGCTTCGGCGTGGCGCGAGGTCCAGGGGTACTTCAGGTAGGTACCCAGGGTTGCGTAGGTCAACCGCGTGCCGCCGTCGAACTGGTGGTATTCCAGTTGGGTGAGGACCCGGAAGCCCTGGGCGTTGCCTTCGAAGTGGAGAAAGTCGGAACGCTCGGCGTCGCTCATCTCGTCCAGCCAGCCACGTCCGGCGGCTTGCTGGAACCAGTTGCGGATCGCGTCTTCGCCGGAGTGCCCGAATGGTGGGTTGCCGATGTCGTGGGCCAGGCAGGCCGACTGGACGATGACCCCGAGGTCGCTGGGGTCGCACCACTCGGGTAGTTCCTCGCGGAGGATCTCGCCGACCCGCATGCCCAGCGAGCGGCCGACGCAGGCGACTTCCAGGGAGTGGGTCAGGCGGGTGTGGATGTGATCGTTGCTGGAGACCGGATGGACCTGGGTCTTGCGTCCGAGGCGGCGAAACGCGCCGGAGAAGATGATCCGGTCATGGTCCTTGTGGAAGGCGCTGCGGCCCAGTTCATCGTTGCTGTGTACCGGCTTTCCGAGCCGTTCGCGGGTGAGCAGGGTCTGCCAGTCCATCGGGAATTCCAGGGATGCGCTGAGGCGATGCGGACACGCTAACGGTTTGCCTTGGCAAGCTCAATCGTCGCGTTGGGGAAACGGAGGGCGCCGACCGTTGCCGGTCGGCGCATCCTTCAACGGCCTTTCTGCTTGCGCAGGCCGAGCAACAGCGGGGCCAGGGCGACGCCCAGGCGCAGCAGACGCTGCCAGCGTCCGCCCTTGCCAAGCAGTACGCCCAGCAGTGCGGCTCCGCCGGCGCCCCAGAGCGCCGCATTGCCACCGCCGAACAGTTGCTGGCTGAGGTTGTGGCCCAGCCCCTGGGCCTGGCGGAAGGGTTGCACCAGCAGTTGGCTTTCGCGGCGCAATTGCTGGCGCTGCATTTCCAGGCGCAGGCGGATCACCGCCTTGCGCAATTCGCGACGCGACAGGCCGGTCGCGTTCACCGGTAGTTGGCTCATGCGCGTTTCCTTGTCATGGCAGCAGTCGCTCGCGGTCGTTGGCCAGTTCTTCCAGGGTGGCGCTGAACGGCGAGCTTTCGTCGTTGATCGACTGGTACAGGCGCCAGCCGCAGAACAGCGAGCCGATCACGTAGAACAGGCACAACCCGAGCGCCGCTGCGAGCCGGTTGGTGTCCCAGAATACGATCAGCACCAGCAGCGACAGGCCGACCAGCAGGAGCAGGGCAAATACCAGGGCCAGCCCGGCGAACAGCAGCAGGCGCAGGGTGTTGGCCTTCTGTTCCTGCAGCTCGATGCCGAACAGCTCGACGTGACCGTGCAACAGGCCGAGGAAGGCGGCGCCGAAGCGCCGCAGGGAGGGGCGGCCGTCCGCCGGGTCCTTTCCTTCGCTCATGGCTCAGCGCCGGCTGACCAACAGGCCAAGCAGGAAGCCGACGCCGGCGGCGATGCCGATGCTCTGCCAGGGGTGTTCGCCGACGTACACCTCGGTGGCGTCCACCGCGGCCTGGCTGCGTTCGCGGACGTTGTCCTTCAGCGAGTCCTTGGTGTCGCGCAAGGTATCGCGAGCGCGCTTGAGGCTGTCGTGGATCTTGCCGCGGATTTCTTCGGCCTGGTCGCCCGCCACGTCGGCGGTGCTTTGCAGGAGTTTCTCGGTATCGGCGACCAGTGCCTGGAATTCAGCCAACAGTTCATCCTTTGCAGCGTTTGCAGTGGTCTTGCGGGGCATGACGAGCTCCTCTGGTCATGGGGTGTGTTTTTTCGAGCCGAGCGCGGGGCGGAAGGTTCAACCGGTGGGTAATTTCCGCGCGTTGCCGGTCGCTCCCGGCGTTCCTTTCATTAAAGACTGCCACAGCGTGCCTGTCGGCGCGGCTGCGGCGAGATGACGCCCATCCGGCTGCCTCGCAACGGGGCGCGAACTGGTATGGCGCTTGCAATTCCCTGGTGCGCACGTCGGCCGGAATGCCCCTTGCGAGGGCGCCAGGCGCTCCCGGAGGGTACTTCGGGATGAACGTCCAACCCAATGAAAATCAAGGAAAGTCCGGGAGCTTTCCATGCTGCCTCAGGCACCTTGCGAAACGTCTGCCGAAGAAAAGCGGCGGTTCGCACGACGACTACTGCTTCGTCATGGTGCGTTGAAGGGCGGGCGTGGGCGTTTCTGGTGCTTTCTCTCTACGCGCGAAGGCTGCCTCAATCCATGGATAACCTGAATAGTGCGGTGCAAGTCCTGATCCACGGCTCCAATACCCTGTTCATCCTGCTCGGAGCGGTGATGGTGCTGGCGATGCACGCCGGCTTCGCCTTCCTCGAGGTGGGCACCGTGCGCCTGAAGAACCAGGTCAACGCCCTGTCGAAGATTCTGTCCGACTTCGCCATCTCGGCGCTGGCCTATTTCTTCGTCGGCTACTGGATTGCCTACGGCGTGACTTTCTTCCATCCGGCGGCGGCGCTGACCGTGGACAGTGGCTATGCGCTGGTGAAGTTCTTCTTCCTGCTGACCTTCGCCGCGGCAATCCCGGCGATCATCTCCGGCGGCATCGCCGAGCGTGCCAGGTTCGGTCCGCAGTTGTGCGCCACGGCGCTGATCGTGGCCTTCGTGTACCCGTTTTTCGAAGGCTTGGTGTGGAACGGCAATTTCGGCTTGCAGGAATGGCTGAAGCTGGAGTTCGGCGCGCCCTTCCACGATTTCGCCGGCTCCGTGGTGGTGCATGCGCTGGGCGGCTGGCTGGCATTGGCGGCGGTGCTATTGCTGGGCAGCCGCAACGGCCGCTATCGCGACGGCAAGCTGGTGGCGATGGCGCCGTCGAGCATCCCGTTCCTGGCACTGGGGTCGTGGATCCTGATCATCGGCTGGTTCGGCTTCAACGTGATGAGCGCCCAGACCCTCGCTGGGGTCAGCGGGCTGGTGGCGGTCAACTCCTTGCTGGCGATGGTTGGCGGCACCATGGCGTCGCTGCTGATCGGCCGCAACGACCCGGGTTTCCTGCACAACGGTCCGCTGGCCGGGTTGGTGGCGGTGTGCGCCGGTTCCGACCTGATGCATCCGATCGGCGCGCTGGCTACCGGCCTGGTGGCGGGGGCCCTGTTCGTCTGGGCGTTCACCGCGACCCAGGTGCGCTGGAAGATCGACGACGTCCTCGGTGTCTGGCCGTTGCACGGTCTTTGCGGGGTCTGGGGCGGGATTGCCTGCGGCATCTTTGGCCAGCAGGCATTGGGTGGGCTCGGCGGGGTGAGCCTGGCCAGCCAGGCGCTCGGCAGCCTGCTGGGGGTGACGGTGGCTTTCGCCGGCGGCCTGTTGGTCTATGGGCTGATGAAGGCGCTGCTGGGCATCCGCTTGAGCCAGGAGGAGGAGTACTACGGTGCGGACCTGTCGATCCACAAGATCGGCGCGATCAGCCACGAATGAGGGGGCGGACTTCCTTGGTCCGGTGGGGTATCGGCGGATAACGCCCCAGGCGCTATCCGTCCTGCACGCTGCGAGCGAGGCATCCCGCCATGAAAGAGGCCACCCAAGGGTGGCCTCTTCGTTCCGCCGCGGGGCTCTGGGGAGGGGCGGATGGCCGTAGCGCGGCTATCCGCGGGGCCTGCCGTTACCAGAGCGGCAGCGTGTAGCTGACGATCAGGCGATTTTCGTCGTAGTCGTTGGTGTAGTTGGTGCGCATGGTCGCGTTGCGCCACTTCACCCCGAGGTTCTTCAACGGGCCGCTCTGGAACACGTAGGCGATGTCCATGTCGCGTTCCCATTCCTTGCCTTCGCCCGAGGTGGTCAGCAGGTCGATGTTGTCGCCCTTGACGTAGCGGGTCATGAAGGTCAGGCCGGGAATGCCGACGCCGGCGAAGTTGTAGTCGTAGCGCGCCTGCCAGGATTTCTCGTCCTTGTTGGCGAAGTCGCCGATCTGGATGAAGTTCACCAGGTAGGGGTCGGCGCCGTTGATGTAGGCGAAGCCGGTGTCGCCGCTCATCTTCTGGTAGCCGACGCCGAAGGCGTGGTAGCCGAGGCTGTAGGTGAACATGGCGTTGAGCGCCTTGTTGTCGACGTTGCTGGAACCGTCGTCGGTGGAGCGCGCCCAGCGGATGTCGGATTTCAGCGACTGCTTGTCGGCGATCGGCAGGGTGTGCACCAGGCCGAGGTAATGCTGCTTGTAGAAGTTGTCGAGCTTGCCGTAGTGGTAGCTGGTGCTGAGGTTGTCGGTCCACTTGTAGCTGCCGCCGGCGAAGTCGAACTTGTCCGAAGTCAGCCCGGAACGGACCACGATGTTGCGCTTGCCGCCACCGGTGATGGTCATGTCCTCGTTGTCCGAGGAGTCGCGCTGGTTGACCTTCTTCAGGCGCCCGGCGTCGAGGGTCAGGCCGTCGATCTCCATGGAGTTCAGCGCGCCGCCCTGGAAGGTCTGTGGCAGCAGGCGGCTGTCGTTGGGCATGATCACCGGCAGCTTGGGGGTCAGGGTGCCGATCTTCAGGGTGCTCTTCGACGCCCGCAGCTTGGCGGTGATCCCTGCCTCGCCATAGTCGTCCTGGGCGCGGCCGGTCTCGCGGTCGCGCTTGAGCAGGCCGGTGCCGCTGCGGTCGGGGCTGGAGTCGAGCTTCACCCCGAGCAGGCCGATGGCGTCGACGCCGAAACCGATGGTGCCCTCGGTGTAGCCGGATTCGTAGCGCAGGAGGAAGCCCTGAGCCCATTCCTCGGCCTTGGACTGGCTGGCGCCTTCCTGGCGGAAATCACGGTTGAAGTAGAAGTTGCGGAGTTCGATGCTGGCCTTGCTGTCCTTGATGAACTCGGCATGGGCCAGGGTTGGGACGGTAATGCTGGAACCCAGCGCGGCAAAAGCCACGGCACGGGCGATCGGGGTCATGCTCATTGTTATTGTCTCCTCGAGCGCTTGGGGCAGGCCGATGGCGGCGGCGTGACGCCACGTCGGCCTGTGACAGCCCGGTTACTTAAGCACTACAGGAAGACGGCCACTGTTAGACATTAGTCGAGGGTGGCCGCGAATTGGCACGAACCCTGTCTAGGACGGGCTTTCCCGCTATTCCAGCCAGTGCGGGAAGTAGCCCAGGGCGGCCTGGACCCGCGCATCGTGCGCCGGAATCACGCTCAGGCGCGGGTCGCTGCGGAGCAGCAGGCGGATCTTCGCCAGTTGCGCGAGGGTGCGCGCGGGATCGCGATCGACCAGGGCGCGGCCGGCGAAGAATTTCTGCCGTGGGCCTTCGACGCCTTCGAGTCGCCAACTGGTGTCGCCGCTGAAGAACAGCCGGCGCCCGCTGTCGAGGGTGACGAACAGACCGACCGAGCCGGGCGTATGGCCGGGCAGGGGGACCAGCACCAGGCGGCCGTCGCCAAACAGGTCGAGGCTTTCGTCGAAGCCCATGAACGGCCGCGGATCGAAGCTGTAAGGTCGCCAGCGCACGCCATGGCGGAATTGGCTGGGGAAGGCGGCCGGCGGGGTGGCGATGCGGCTGAAGGCGATCTCCTCGTAGGGTGCCCAGACCGGTACTTCGGGGAAGTCGACCAGGCCCGAGGCGTGATCCCAGTGTGCGTGGGACAGCAGGATGCGATCGACGCGGATACCGGCTGCGTCCAGTTGGTCGCGCGCCGGGACGACTTTCTGGTAAGCGAACAGCGGCGCTGCCCACCAAGGCATGTCGGCGCGGAACTGGGCGTCGATGTCGCGCCCCAGGCCAGTGTCGAAGAGCAGGGTGGCGGCGTGGTGCTCGATCAGCACCGCGGTATGGCTGAGCGGTACCCGGCGCACCCAGGAGCCGCCGTCGACGGTGAGCGCATCGAGGGTTTCCACTCCCGAGGTGCGCAACAGGGCGACTCGCATTTCCGCCGCCTGCACCGGCAGGACGAGGAGGGCGATCAACAACGAGGCAAGGCGATACAGGAAAGGCATCAAGATTCACCGGGAGGAAGAAAAGGGGATGGCTGGGGCTCGCCGAATGCCAGCGGCAGGCGGCCGCGCCGCCAGCGCCAGCCTGCGGGGCGCAACGCCAGCAGGCGCTCGGCGCCGGCGGGCCAGGGGATGGATGGCTGCGAACCCGGCCAGAACAGCTCGGCCTCGGCGTGCAGGTGCAGCAGGTCGCCATTGTCGAAATCGATGAACAGCAGGCCGCAGCGAGGATCCTGGAGCAGGTTGCCGAGGGTATTGAACAGGCGGTTGCCGGCATAGTCGGGCAACCACAGGCGGCCATCCGCGCCGAGCCGGAGAAAGCCCGGCGGCCCGCCCCGATGGGAGACGTCGACGCCGCCTCTGAGCGGGTCGGCATGCTGGCTGGCGATGAACAGCGTATCGCTGCACGAGACCAGCGACAGCCAGCGTGGATCGAGTCCTTCGCCCTGCAATGCGGGACTTGCGATCCTGGAGACGGGCTGATGGCTGCGCGCCTGGATGTACTTGGGACAGTTTCCGAAGGATTGCTCGACGCCGACCGTGAAACCCTTTCCGTCCCGCGCCAGGACCCGTCCATTCATGCGGTTGCGGCGGCGGGTCGGCCATTCCAGGCCGAGGATGCCGAGGCGGGTGCCAGCCTCGAGATTGGCCGCCAGCGGATCGTCCGCTTGCGGCAGGTTGTCGATGCGCAGGCGGGTCGGTTCCGGCGAACGGGCGAAGCCGGGGGGCCCCAGAGCACCGAGGCGCTGGGGTAGCCGTCGGCGTCGAGGCTGCCCACCAGCAACAGCGATAGCAGGGCGAAGAACTCCCGGTGCTGGTCCGGCATGAAGGTGCGGATCGCGCGGCTGCCGAAGCCGGCGACCTGTTCGCGAACGCCGGCGCGTTCCTGGATCGCCAGTTCGCCGGTGTGGAAGGGACTCTGTTCCTGGCTCATGCTGCCTCCTGCCGAGCTACAGGCCGGGCATCGGGATGTAGCCGGGCAGCGCGCGGATGCGGGCGATCCAGGCGTTCAGCGCCGGGTAGTGGTCCAGCGCCAGGCCGCCTTCGGGGGCGAGGGCCAGGTAGGGGTAGAGGGCCACGTCGGCGATGCTCGGCTGTTCGCCCTGGGCCAGCCAGCGATGCTCGGCTAGGTGCCGGTCGACCAGGCGCAGCACTTCCAGGCCTCGCTGGTGGGTTTGCTCGCGATCCAGCGGCAGGTTGAAGCGAGTGATCAGCCGGGCGCTGGCCGGGCCGTTCTGCACCTCGTTGGCCGAATAGCTGAGCCAGTAGGCGATGCGGCCCTGGCTGACGGGGTCGAGCGGATACCACTCGGGGCCGGCATGGCGTCGTGCCAGATAGACGAGAATGGCGTGGGAGTCGCCCAGTTGCAGCTCGCCGTCTTCCAGCACCGGGATCTGTCCGCGGGGATTCATGCGGAGGAAGGCCTGGGTCTTGTGCTCGCGGTTGAGGAAATCGACCGGCCGCAGCGTCGCCTCGCGGCCGATGAGGGAGAGGAACAGGCGGACCTTGTAGGCGTTGCCGGAGAGATCCAGGTCATGGAGTTTCATCTGAGGGTTCCAGGCGGGTATTGGTGCCTGGATATTAGACAGACAGGTCTGTATATTTCAAGGCGCGCGTTCGCCTTTTTCCGTCGGTATTCGTCCGGGGAGCGACGCAGAGCGGTTCAAGGGGGCGGCAGGGTCGCGCATAATGGGCCGCTCAGGAGGCTTTCCATGACATCCCGCAAACGCGAGCAACTGCTCAGCACCGCCGTCGACCTGTTCTATCGCGAGGGTTACCACGCCACCGGCATCGACCGCATCCTGGCCGAATCCGGGGTGGCGAAGATGACGCTGTACAAGCACTTTCGCTCGAAGGACGAACTGATCATGGCCGCCCTGGAGGTGCGTCGGCAGCGCACCGCCGAACGCATGCTCGAAGCCGAGGCACGGTTGCAGCCGCGAGCGGCGATCCTGGCGGTGTTCGATGGTCTGCAGGAGTTCCTCCAGGACGAGGCGTTCCGTGGCTGTGCCTTCATCCATGCCGCCGCCGAGTTCCATGAGCGCTCGCATCCGATCCATCGCCAGGCGGCCGAGCAAAAGGCCTTCGTTGAAGCCTATTTCCAGCGCCAGCTGGAGCGCCTGGGCGCGCGTTCGGCGGCACTGCTTGCGCGGCAGTTGCAATACCTGATGGAGGGCGCCCTGGTGATGGCGCACATCCATGGGCCGGCGGATCAGGCTCGCGAGGCCCGGCAGGCGGCCGAAAGTCTGTTGCAGGTCGCTGGCATCTGAGCGCGGGTGCTACCATCGCCGCGAAACACTGCACAGGTCCTTTCGATGCCCCCGGAATGCCAACTCTTCGGAACCCTCGGTTGCCACCTCTGCGAAGTCGCGGAGGCGGTGCTGATGCCCTTCGTCGAACATGGCCTGCTGGTCGAACTGGTGGACATCGCCGACGACGAAGCCTGGGTCGAGCACTATGGCCTGCGGATCCCGGTGCTGCGCCGCTGCGACAATGGCGCCGAGCTGAACTGGCCGTTCGAGGCCGAGCAGGTCGCAGCCTTCCTCAGCTGCTGATGCCTATTCATTCGCGCTAAGCGCGGCACCGCTGGTAACCCCGCGCTCTATGCGCAAACCGGACTGCGTTCCGCTTCCTTCCCCCATGCCGCGCGGTGCCTGGCTTCGGCGATGCTGGCGAAGCGATGCATAGGCGTTTCTCAATGGTTTTCATAGCCTGAGTCTATTGGCTCGGCAGGCTGCGTTCGGCTAGGCCTAAGGGCGATGGATAAACCCTGAGTTCCCTTCAGGACTGACTGGAAACAGCCGGGAACCCGCGTGGCGCAGGACGCGTCGCAGGTCGTTCGGTCCGCTGTCGCGGACCGCCGGGGTGTGGGGGTCGGGACGACGAGGCTCGGCGTTTCCTCATAACGAAAGAGGACGCCTGATGAAAACGCCCGCCTGGACGCGCCATGCCCTCTGGGTCATGCCGCTCGCCCTGGGGCTGCAATCCGCCGTGGTCGCGGGGGATGAGCAGCCAAGCAAGACTTCCAGCTATTCGCCGGTGGTGATCAATGAGGACTTCGCCACCATCATGAAGCGCATGACGGCGAACAAGCCGTCGATCGAACAGGCCCACAAGACGCTTCTCGAGCAGCGTTACGATCTCAGCGACAGGCCGGCCAAGGGCGCCAGCATGACGCGCGGCAAGCCGCTGCAGGAGGGGATCCGGGTGAAGCTGCCGGCCGGCACCAGCTGGGAGGAACTGGCCAGGCTGAGCCCCGAGGAAATCCGCAAGCAGGGGCTGTTCCCCGGTGGCTTCCTGCCGCTGCCGCACCCCAACCATGCCGAAGGCGGGATGGTCTTTCCCAAGTTCCTCATCGACGAGATCAAGCGCCAGGAAAGCCGCGACCTGACCCGTTTCGACCTCGACTACGACCTGCCGGACCACTTCCTGCCGGAATTCCCGGCACCGATGTTCCTTACCACCCGGCCTGACCTGGGCGATGTGTCCAAGGGCAAGCTGGTGACCATCGACAACTATTTCGAGTTGTTCAACGGGATTCTCAATCCCAAGCAGCTGGAAGGGCTGCGCCTGCTGCTAACGGCCTTTCCGCAGCAGCAGTTCAACCTCACCGACGATCGCCGTAGCGAGCATCCGAGCCGCGGCGTAGCCTGCTTCGACTGCCATGCGAACGGCCACACCAATGCCGCTACCCACCTGGCCGGCGACGTGCGCCCGCAGCCGTTCCGCCACCGCATCGACACGCCGACGCTGCGCGGGGTGAACATCCAGCGGTTGTTCGGCTCGCAGAGGGCGCTGAAGACCGTCGAGGACTTCACCGAGTTCGAGCAGCGCGCCGCCTACTTCGACGGTGATCCGGTAATCGCCACCAAGAAGGGGGTGAACGTGCTCGAGCGTGGCAGTCAGGTGCATTTCATGGGTGAGTTCCAGGCGCTGCTGGACTTCCCCCCGGCACCGAAGCTGGATGTGGAGGGGCGGCTCGATCCGGGCAAGGCCAGCGAGCAGGAATTGCGTGGCGAAAAGCTGTTCTACGGCAAGGCGGCCTGCGCCGGGTGCCATGCGCCGCCTTACTTCACCGACAACCTGATGCACAACCTGAAGGTGGAGCGCTTCTACGATCCGAAACTGGTCAATGGCGTGATGGCGTCCGCCGACGGGCCGATCAAGACCTTCCCGTTGCGCGGGATCAAGGATTCGCCGCCGTACCTGCACGACGACCGCCTGCTGACCCTGGAGGACACCGTGGAGTTCTTCAACCTGGTGCTGGAGCGCAAGCTGTCCGCGGAAGAGAAGGGCGACCTGGTGGCCTACCTGCGTACCCTGTGAGAAAGGCCGAATCGCAGGTAATAAAAAACCCGCCGTTGAGGCGGGTTTTTCGGGATATGGTCGGAGCGACTGGATTCGAACCAGCGACCTTCTCGTCCCGAACGAGACGCGCTACCAAGCTGCGCTACGCTCCGTTTTGTTGGGGCGCATTCTACAGAAAAAGTTTTGGTACACAAGGGGTTAGATGAATTTTTTTTCGAGCCCCGGTTTCCCCGGGCGAAAAAGCAAAGACCCTGTCGCTCGTTCGAGTCGACGGGGTCTTCAGGAAAACCTGTTACGCGACGGTATCAGAGTTCCTTGACGGTGCGGACCTGGTCCTTGTTCACGCGGGCGCGCTTGCCGTCGAGCTGTTCGAACTCGTAGAAGCCGGAATCCTCGTCATAGGAAGGGGTGTCTACGGCCTGGATTTCACGTCCGTCGTTGAGGGTGATCACGGTAGGGCTGGAACAACCCGCGAGGGCGCCGAGGCCTACGGCGAGGAGGAGGGCGGGTAGCATCCGCTTGATCATTGCGCAGTTCTCCTGTGCGGTCAGACTTTGAAGTTACGAGTTTCTGACAGACGAGTTCTAGGAAGAGTTCCCCCCTAAAAACGAGTGTTCCCCCCACCTTCGAGAAAATTCGACTCGACGTCCCTTCCGTTTTACTTCAGTTCGCGGTGATTAGCCAACAGCTCGGGGGTGTTCAGGTTGGCCAGCCGCGGATCGCCCGCGGCCAGCTCGATGGCCTCCGCGCCAAGCGGCAACAGGACGTGGCGTGGGCTACGGTCGCCCTGGCGCCAGGCGTGTTCTATCTCTTCGGCCAGGTGCGTCGGGATCAGGCTGAACAGCGGTTCCCACTGGCCGCCGCAGCGCAGCATCCAGGGGCGCGCCGGTGTGCGGCCGGCGGCCTGCAGCAGGGTTTCCAGCAAGGCGCGGTCGATGCGCGGCGCGTCGCAGGGCAGCACCAGCAGCCAGGGATGCCGGGCCACCGCCAGGCCGGCGCGGATGCCGGCGAGCGGGCCGGGGAAGTCTCGGCTGTCGTCGCTCACCAGGCGGTCGGCATAGGCCGCATAGCGTTCCTGGTTGCGGTTGCAGGAGACGATCAGGTCATCGGTGAGCGGGCGCACCAGGCGATGCAGGTGGGCGATCAGGGGCAGGCCCTGCCACTCGATCAGGCCCTTGTCGCGACCGCCCATGCGCTGGCCGCGGCCTCCCGCCAGGAGAAGGATGGAGCAGGGGGGCAGGGCGCTATCGGGCATCTGGGGTCTCCGTGTCGGGCCTGTGATATAACACCGCGATCACGTCCACAAGCAAGGGCCAACCCCATGAGCCACAAGGCCGAAACGGCATTCGTGCCGTTGAACATCGCCGTCCTGACCGTCAGCGATACCCGTACCCTGGAAACCGATACTTCAGGCCAGTTGTTCGTCGACCGCCTGACCGAGGCCGGGCACAACCTGGCCGCTCGCGTGCTGCTGAAGGATGACCTGTACCGGATCCGCGCACAGGTCGCGACCTGGATCGCCGAGGATAGCGTGCAGGTCGTGCTGATCACCGGCGGCACCGGTTTCACCGGCCGCGACAGCACCCCGGAAGCGGTGGCCTGCCTGCTGGACAAGCAGGTGGACGGCTTCGGCGAGCTGTTCCGGCAGATTTCGCTGGGCGACATCGGTACCTCCACCATCCAGTCGCGGGCCCTGGCCGGGCTTTCCAACGGCACCCTGGTCTGCTGCCTGCCGGGCTCCACCAACGCCTGCCGCACTGCCTGGGAAGGCATCCTCGTCGAGCAACTGGACGCCCGTCATCGCCCGTGCAACTTCGTCCCGCACCTGAAACAGGCGGCGCCCTGCGAGAGCCGCGGGTGAGCGGCTGCTGCGAACAGCCGGGGCTGATGCCGGTCGAGACGGCGCTGGAACGGCTCCTCGAACTGGCCGCGCAAACGCCTATCGATACGTGTGAGCAGGTGCCCCTGGAGCAGGCTGGCGGCCGCGTGCTGGCGGTCGACCTGCTGGCCGGCCTGGACCTGCCGCCGTGGCCGAACAGCGCCATGGACGGCTATGCCTTGCGCCTCGCCGACTGGAACGGCGAGCCACTGCCGGTCAGCCAGAAGATCTTTGCCGGACAGGCGCCGGAGCCGCTGCAAGCGGGTACCTGTGCGCGGATCTTCACCGGTGCGCCGCTGCCCGAAGGCGCCGATCTGGTAGAGATGCAGGAAAACGCCGAAGCGCTCGACGATGGCCGCGTGCGCTTCACCCAGCCGTTGCGCGCGGGCCAGCATGTGCGCCCGCGTGGCCAGGAAATCCGCCAGGGCGACCTGGTCCTGCCGGCCGGCACGCGCCTGCGCTCCATCGAACTGGGGTTGGCGGCTTCGCTCGGCTACGCGGCCCTGGAGGTGCGACGCAAGCCGCGGGTGGCGCTGCTGTCCACCGGCGACGAGCTGGTCGAGGCGGGCCAGCCGCTGCAGGCCGGGCAGATCTACAACAGCAACCGTCCGTTGCTCAAGGATTGGCTGCAACGCCTGGGCTGCGACGTGCTCGACGCCGGCATCCTTCCCGACGACCTGGCACGTACCCGCGAGCGCCTGGCCGGGTTGGCCGGGGTGGACCTTATCCTGTCCACTGGCGGCGTATCGGTGGGCGAGGCCGACTTCCTCGGCATGGCGCTGCGCGAAGCCGGCGAGCTGACCCTCTGGAAGCTGGCGATAAAACCCGGCAAGCCGCTGACCGTCGGCCAGTTCCAGGGCATCCCGGTGATCGGCCTGCCGGGCAATCCGGCTTCGACCCTGGTCACCTTCGCCCTGCTGGCGCGTCCCTACCTGCTGCGCCGGCTTGGTGTGGCGCAGGTCGCGCCGCTGCGGGTGGAGGTACCGGCCGGCTTTGCCTGGACCAAGGCGGGGCAGCGTCGCGAGTACCTGCGTGGTCGCCTGGAGCAGGGCCGCGCGGTGCTCTATCCGAACCAGAGTTCCGGGGTACTGCGCAGCGCTTCCTGGGCCGAGGGGCTGGTGGAGGTCCGCGAGGGACGTACCCTCGTGGAAGGCGAGGGCGTGGCGTTCATTCCGCTGAGCGAACTGCTCGATTGAGCCGACGGCGGCCGGATGGCCGCCGTTCTCATTGCGCCGCCGGCTCCTTGCGCCGTTGCCGGTACTCGCCGGGCGTCTGCCCGGTCCAACCCTTGAAACTGCGATGGAACGAGCGCGACTCGGTAAAGCCCAGGTACTGGGCGATGTCCTGGATCGGCAGCTCGCTATGCAGCAGGTAGTGCTCGGCCAGTTCGCGGCGCAGTTCGTCGAGGGTCTGCTGGTAGCTGCTGCCGGCTTGCTGCAGGTGGCGTTGCAGGGTGCGTACGGTCATGCCGAACTTCTCCGCCACCCGTTCCTTGCGCGGCAGGCCGTCCTTGAGTAGCTGGCGCAGGGCGTTCTTCACCCGCAGCGGCAGCGGCTCGTCATCGTCCAGCTCGGCCATCAGCGCCAGGGCATGTTCCTCCAGAGTGCGCAGCAGCGTCGCGTCGGCCTGGCGCAGCGGCAGCGCCAGGTAGTCCAGCGGTACCAGCAGCGCCGAACAGGGTTGGGCGAAGCGTACCGGACAGCCGAAGAAGGTCTCGTAGTCTTCCACGCGGGTTCCGTCCGGCAGGTCGTGTTCCAGCCAGACCTCGTCCGGCGAACCTTCCAGGTCGGCGATCCAGCGCGCGTAGAGGACCCAGGAAGCCAGGACGTGCTCGACCATGTGGCGCCGTACCAGGGGTGTCTGGTGGCGGCAGTTCCAGATCAGCCGGACCTGCCCGCCGGCCGCCTCGATGCGGCTGGTGCCCATGTCGCCGACCAGCTTCTCGTAGGGCGTGATGCGGCTCATGGCCTCGCCCAGGGTGGCGCAGTTCATCGCGATGTAGCCGAGCACGCTCCAGGAGCCGGGCTGGACGAAACGCGCCGAATGCAGGCCGAACAGGGGATCGCCGGAATGCTCGCAGAAATAGCCGAGCAGGCGCTCGTGGGCTTCGCCCGGCAGGCGCTGGCGATTGTCGTTGAGCTGGTCGGCCTGGAGGCCGGCGGCGGCCAGGGCAGGGGCGATGTCCAGGCCGAGCCGTTCGGCATGGCGCAGGTATTTCAGCAGGGCCGGAACCGAGGTGGAGCCAAGGGTCTGCATGGTCGTTGTTCTTGTCGTGGCGGGTGGAACAGGCCGTCCGGCGTGCGTGCCGGCTGTCTTGATCGGTCACAGGGAGTGTCTCGATCCGACAGTGACAGGCGAGGGCGGCTGGCTAGTATAGGCAGCCAGAAAGGTTCCGATAAACAGGTTGCCGCGACAAGCGAGGGGAGAGGTTCATGCGCCGTTGGAATGGCTGGGGCGAAGAAAGCACCGTGGTCGAATTGCCGGACAGCGCCCGTGGGTTCCTGGCGGAACTGGTCGGGCAGGGCGCACGCTTGCCGGACGCCAGCCTGGAGGCGGCGCTGGCGAAGGTCCCGGCGTCGCGCCTGGAGGCCGATCCGCGCTACAGCATCGACCCCCGTGAGCGTCTGCTGCATGCCCGCGGGCAGAGCCTGCCGGACTGGCTGGCGATGCGCGAGGGCGACTTCGGCGTCTACCCGGACGCCGTGGCCTATCCGGAAACCGCCGAACAGATCCGCGAGTTGCTGGCCCTGGCCGACTCCCGCGACCTGCAACTGATTCCCTATGGCGGCGGTACTTCCGTGGCCGGCCATATCAATCCGCAAGCCTCGCGGCGGCCGGTACTGACGGTCTCGCTGGAGCGCATGAACCGCCTGCTCGATCTGGACCGCGAGAGCCTGGTCGCGACCTTCGGCCCCGGCGCCGCCGGCCCGCAGGTGGAGAGCCAGTTGCGTGCGCTGGGCTACACGCTCGGGCATTTCCCGCAGTCCTGGGAGTTGTCGACCCTTGGTGGCTGGGTCGCCAGCCGCTCCAGTGGCCAGCAGTCGCTGCGCTACGGGCGGATCGAACAACTTTTCGCCGGCGGGACCCTGGAGACCTTCGCCGGGCCGCTTGAAATCGCTACCTTCCCGGCATCCGCGGCGGGACCGGACCTGCGCGAACTGGTGCTGGGCTCTGAGGGACGCTTCGGGATCATTTCCTCGGTGAAGGTGCGGGTCTCGCCGCTGGCCGAGGACGAGCGCTTCTACAGCGTCTTCCTGCCGAACTGGCAGCAGGCCCTGCAAGCCACCCGCGAGCTGGCCCAGGCGCGCGTGCCGCTGTCGATGCTGCGACTGTCCAACGCCGTGGAAACCATGACCCAACTGGCCCTGGCCGGCCATCCCGGACAGATCGCCTGGCTGGAGAAATACCTGGCGCTGCGCGGCGCGGGCGAGGGCAAGTGCATGCTGACCTTCGGCGTGACCGGCAACCGCCGGCAGAACGGATTGTCGCTGAGCCAGGCGAAGGCCTTGCTGAAACGCTTCGGCGGGGTCTTCACCGGCACCCTGCTGGGGCGCAAGTGGGCGCAGAACCGCTTCCGCTTCCCCTACCTGCGCGAGGCCCTGTGGCAGGCGGGCTACGCCGTGGACACCCTGGAGACCGCCACCGACTGGAGCAACGTCGACGGCCTGCTGCAGAAGATCGAGGCCAGCCTGCGAGACGGCCTGGCCGCCGAGGGCGAGAAAGTCCATGTGTTCACCCACCTCTCGCATGTCTATGGCGAGGGGTCGAGCATCTATACCACCTACGTGTTCCGTCCGGCCGCGAGCTATGCGGCGACGCTGGAGCGCTGGAAGCGTCTCAAGCATGCGGCCAGCCAGGCGATCGTCGACAATCGTGGCACCATCAGCCACCAGCATGGCGTCGGCAAGGACCACGCACCCTACCTGCCCCGCGAGAAGGGCGAACTGGGCGTCGCCGCGCTGCGTGCCATGGCCGGTCACTTCGACCCGGCCGGGCGGCTCAACCGCGGCACCCTGCTGCAGGACTGAGCGGAATGACTTCAGCCTGGAACGAGGAGTGGCGTCGCCGCCGCCTGCCGGCGCTGGCGGGGCAGGAGTGGGACCTGATCGTGGTCGGCGGCGGCATCAGCGGTGCCGGCATCCTCCGCGAAGCCGCGCGGCGCGGCTGGCGCTGCCTGCTGCTGGAGCAGCGGGACTTCGCCTGGGGCACCTCGAGCCGCTCGTCGAAGATGGTCCATGGCGGCCTGCGCTACATCGCCAAGGGCCAGTGGCGGCTGACCCGCGACTCGGTGCGCGAGCGCCAGCGCCTGCTCGGCGAGGCGCCTGGGCTGGTGGAGCCGTTGAGCTTCGTGATGGCCCACTACCGCGGCGGCTTTCCCGGCCCGCGGCTATTCGGCGGCCTGCTGAGCGTGTACGACGCCCTTGCCGGGCGGCGCAACCACCGTTTCTACGACGCCGCCGCGTTGCGCTACCTGGCGCCGGGCCTGAAGGAACAACGGCTGCTCGGCGGCACGCGATTCTTCGATGCGGTGACCGACGATGCGCGCCTGGTGCTGCGGGTGCTGGCCGAGGCGCGTCACGACGGCGGCGAGGCATTCAACGGCATGCGTGTGCGCGAATTGCTGCGCGAGGGCGGCCAGGTGGTCGGCCTGCGCGCCGAGGACCGCGAGAGCGGCGAGCTTTTCGACTTTCGCTGCCGCGCCCTGGCGCTGGCCACCGGGGCCTGGGCCGATGAGTTGCGCCAGCCCGGCGGAAGCGAGCACATCCGCCCGCTGCGCGGCAGCCATCTATTGCTGCCGGCCTGGCGCCTGCCGGTGGCCCATGCCTTCAGCTTCATGCACGCCACGGACCGGCGACCGGTGTTCGTGTTCCCCTGGGAGGGCGCGACGGTGGTCGGCACCACCGATCTCGACCATCGCGACGGCCTTGGGGAGGACGCGCGGATCAGCCGCGCCGAACTCGACTACCTGCTGGCGGCCTGCGCCCAGCAGTTTCCCGCCGCTGCCATCGAGGCGCGCGACGTGCTGTCGACCTGGGCCGGCGTGCGACCGGTGGTCAGCAGCGGCGACGACAGCGGCAAGCCTTCCGACGAGAAACGCGAGCATGTGCTCTGGCGCGAGCCGGGCTGCGTGACCCTGGCCGGCGGCAAGCTGACCACCTTCCGGCCGCTGGCGGTGGAGGTGCTACAAGCCTGCGCGCCGCTGCTCGGGCGCACGGTCACGGACGATGACGCGGCGGTGTTCGGCGCCTGCGAAGGCCCGCTCATCGACGGGCTCGGCAGCGGCCAGCGACGCCGCCTGGCCGGTCGCTACGGACGCGACCTGGTCCGCCTCAAGCGGCTGGTGGACACCCTCGGAACGGACTGCGTGGGTGCCAGCGAAACGCTCTGGGCCGAACTGGCGTTCGCCGCCGAGGCGGAAATGGTGCTGCATCTCGATGACCTGCTGTTGCGCCGCACCCGCCTCGGCCTGCTGTTGCCCGGAGGCGGCGCGGCATACCTGCCGCGTATCCGCGCGCTCTGCCAAGCGCGCCTGGGCTGGGACGACCCGCGCTGGGAACGTGAGCAACAGGCCTATCTGGACCTCTGGCGCCGGCACTACAGCCTGCCCGTCTGACCAGCCGAGACGAGAACGAGATGAACGACAAGAACTATCTGCTGGCGATCGACAATGGCACCCAGAGCGTGCGCGCACTGCTGTTCGACCTGCAGGGCAACCTGCTGGGCAAGGGCAAGGTGGAGCTGGAGGCCTACTACTCGAAGCATCCGGGCTGGGCCGAACAGGACCCCGAGTACTACTGGGCGATGCTCGGCGAGGCCTGTCGGCGGCTCTGGGACCAGGTGGACATCGATCGCGGGCTCATCCGCGGGGTGTCGCTGACCACCCAGCGTGGCACGGTGATCCACGTCGATGCCGAGGGCAGGCCGTTGCGTCCGGCGATCCTCTGGCTCGACCAGCGCCGGGCGGAGGTCCGCGAGCGCATCAGGGGGCCTTGGGGCTGGCTGTTCAAGCTGGTCGGCGCCGAGGGCGCGGTGGAGCATTTCCGCGCCCAGGCCGAGGTCAACTGGGTGGCCCAGGAGCAGCCGGAGATCGCTGCGAAGACCGACAAGGTGTTGCTGCTTTCCGGCTTTCTCAGCCACCGCCTGACCGGCCGTTTCGTCGACTCGGTGGGGTGCTGCGTTGCCTACCTGCCGTTCGACTACAAGCGCCTGCGCTGGGCCGCGCCGCGCGACTGGAAATGGCAGGCGCTGGCGGTACGCCGCGAGCAGTTGCCGGAGCTGTTCAAGCCGGGCGAGCGGCTCGGCCAGATCAGCGCCGAGGCCAGCCGGCACACCGGCATTCCGCAAGGCCTGCCGTTGATCGCCGCGGGGGCCGACAAGGCCTGCGAGGTGCTCGGCGCAGGTGCGCTGGAGCCCACCATCGCCTGCCTCTCCTATGGCACCACGGCGACCATCAACACCACTCGCGCCCGCTACCTGGAAACCGTGCCGCTGATTCCACCCTATCCGGCGGCGATTCCCGATCATTTCAATACCGAGGTGATGATCTATCGCGGCTACTGGATGGTCAGCTGGTTCAAGCGCGAGTTCGGCTTGCGCGAGATGCAGCAGGCGCGCGAGCAAGGGGTCGAGCCGGAGCAACTGTTCGACGAACTGGTCAACGGCGTGCCGCCCGGCTCGATGGGCCTGACCCTGCAACCCTACTGGTCGCCGGGAATCCGCGAACCGGGACTGGAGGCCAAGGGGGCGATGATCGGTTTCGGCGACGTGCATACCCGGGCGCACATCTACCGGGCCATCCTCGAGGGCCTGGCCTATGCCCTGCGCCAGGGCAAGGAGCGCATCGAGAAGCGTTCGGGCACGCCGATCGTGCGCCTGCGCGTGGCCGGCGGCGGCTCGCAGAGCGACGCGGCGATGCAGCTCACCGCCGACATTTTCGGCCTGCCGGCCGAGCGCCCGCATGTCTACGAGGCGTCCGGCCTGGGTGCGGCGATCGACTGCGCGGTGGGGCTCGGCCTCTATCCGGACGTCGCCAGCGCGGTGGCCGGGATGACCCGCGTCGGCCGGGTTTTCCTGCCCCAGGCGGAAGCCCGGCAGATCTACCAGCGGCTCTATGGCGAGGTCTACCTGCGCATGTATCGCCAGTTGCGCCCGCTCTACCGCAGCATTCGCGAGATTACCGGCTACCCTGCCTGAACCGGGCGCCGCACTTCCGTCCCGGATACGCGGTCAATAGGCAAAGACAAGGCCACGACGAGGGGTTCGGTTCGATGGACAAGGACAAGGTTCTGCTGGTCCTGCACGGCAAGCAGGCGGGCAACGAAGAGGTTCGTGCCGCGGTCGCGGCACAGCGCGAGGCCGGGCGGGAGCTGGCGGTGCGGGTAACCTGGGAGGACGGCGACGCCCGGCGCATCGTCGAGGAGGCGCTGGCGGCCGGCTATGCGACGCTGGTCGCGGGCGGTGGCGACGGCACGCTGCGCGAGGTGGCCGAAGCGCTGGCGCGCGGGCGAGGCGAGGCGAGCCTGGCGATCCTGCCGCTGGGCACCGCCAACGATTTCGCCCGCGCCGCCGGGATTCCCCTGGAACCGGCCGCGGCGCTGGCGCTGCTCGACCAGACGGCGCGGCCGATCGACCTGGGCGAGGTGAACGGCAAGCTGTTCCTCAACATGGCCACTGGCGGCTTCGGTTCGAAGGTCACCGCGAATACCTCGGAGGACCTGAAGAAGGTTCTCGGCGGTGCCGCCTACCTGTTGACCGGGTTGACCCGTTTTTCCGAAGTGCATGCCGCCCAGGGCCGTTTCAGCGCCCCGGACTTCCAGTGGGAAGGCGAGTTCCTCGCCCTGGGCATCGGTAACGGGCGCCAGGCCGGCGGCGGGCACGTACTGTGTCCGCAAGCGCGAGTGGACGACGGCCTGCTGGACGTGAGCATCCTGCCGACGCCGCAGGACATGGTCGGTACCCTGGGCACCCTGCTCGGCGGTGGCAACGGAGTGGAAAGCCTGTTCGTCCGCGCGCGGGTGCCATGGCTGGAAGTGGAGGCGGCGGAAGGTCTCGACGTCAATCTCGACGGCGAGCCGCTGGAAGGACGCAAGCTGCGTTTCTCGGTTTCCCCGGGCGCGCTGCGCGTGCACTTGCCGGCCGGCTCGCCGTTGTTGCGCGAGCCGCCGCGCGAGGACTGAGGGCGGGGCCGACTGATCCGCTGCCTGGAGTGGCGTCTGTGTCTTGTCGGCCTTTCCCGCGACACCGTATAACAGCATCTTTCCACCAAGGATGCTGGTTCCATGTTCCGTCTCTCCGCGCTGTACCGCTATCCGATCAAGTCTTCCGCCGCCGAGTCCCTGGAGCGCGTCGCGCTCGATGCGCTGGGCGTGGTCGGCGACCGACGCTGGATGGCGGTGGACACCGAAACCGGACGTTTCTTCACCCAGCGCCTGCTGCCGCAGCTGGGGCGTATCCAGGCGCGCTGGGCGGCGCCGGAGGTCCTGCGGCTGAATGCGCCGGGGATGTCCGAGCTGAGCCTCGAAGTACCGGCAGCCGACGCCAACCTGCGTGGCGTCACGGTCTGGCGCGATACCTTGCAGGCGCCGGATGCCGGCGACGCCGCAGCGGACTGGCTGACGCGCTTCCTCGGCCGCCCGACGCGCCTGGTGCACATTCCCGAGGCGCGCGCGCGGCAGGTCGATACCGGCTACGCCGAACCGGGGCAGAAGGTGCATTTCGCCGACGGTTTCCCGCTGCTGCTGATCGGCCAGGCTTCGCTCGACGACCTCAGCCAGCGGGTCGGCCGGCCGTTGGAGATGCTGCGCTTCCGTCCCAACCTGGTGGTGGAAGGCAGCGCCGCGTTCGCCGAGGACGGCTGGAAACGCATCCGCATCGGCTCGGTCGAGTTCGTCGTGGCCAAGCCCTGTTCCCGCTGCATCCTCACCACCCTGGATCCGGCGACCGGCGAGCGCAACGAGGACCGCGAGCCGCTGACGACCCTGAAGACCTACCGGGAAAAGGATGGCGCGGTGCTGTTCGGGCAGAACCTGATTGCGCTGGGACAGGGCAGCCTGGAGGTGGGGATGCCGGTGGAAATCCTCGACTGAGGAACGGTCGCCCGCCGTTGCGGCGGGCGGCCCTTGCCGGCGATCAGAGCTTGGCGTCGACGCAACCGGTGCTCAGGCACTCGCGCTCGCGTTCGCGGAGGAAGTCGAGGCGCTGGCGGGTCTTCTCGGTGGCGCAGTCGAGGTTGACGAAATAACCGTTGTCCTTGCTTTCGCTGCAGGCCGCGTCGCGCTCCTTGATCCAGGCGATCTGGCTCTTCTTCAGCAGGGTTTTCTGGCCGTCGTTCAGGTGCTTGCGCAGGGTGCCGAACTGCTGGTTCAGCTCGCGGTCGGCCTGGGAAAACTCGCCGCTGCGGCAGTACACGCTGTCGAAGGCGTTGCGCGGCGTACCGCAGGCGTCGGCGGCCAGGGCGCCGTCGGCGAGCAGCAGGCTGGAGGTGGCGAGCAGGGCGGTGGCGAGGGGCTTGTTCATCTTGAGGTCCTTTTCAAGGTACTGGAAAGGCCCGGGCGTCCGGGCCGGGTTGGGGGTCAGAAATCGTCGAAGTAGCGTTCGTGCCAGTCGACGATGGGCTGCGGCGCATTGAGCTTCTGCCCGTAGATCACCGCATAGGACAGCACGTTCTGCACGTACTGGCGAGTCTCGTCGAACGGAATGGTCTCGATCCACACGTCGAAGGCCAGGTGGCGGGTATCTTTCAGCCACTGGCGGACGCGGCCCGGACCGGCGTTGTAGGCGGCCGAGGCGAGTACCCGGTTGCCGTTGAACTGGCCATGCACCTGGCTCAGGTAGGCGGCGCCGAGGCGGATGTTGACGTCGGGCACGATCAGTTGCTGGGTCGAGGCCAGCGGGATGCCGAACTTGCGCGAGGTCTCCTTGGCGGTGCCGGGCATCAGCTGCATCAGCCCGGTGGCGCCGACTCCGGAACGGGCATCGGACATGAACGCGCTTTCCTGCCGGGTGATGGCGAAGATCCAACTGGAGTGCAGGCCGCGGTTCTTCGCTTCGCGCACCAGGGTGGCGCGGTGCGCCATCGGGAAGCGGATGTCCAGGTCGTCCCAGTACTGCGCCTGGCTGATCGAGCGGATCGCCGGGAAATACCACTGCATGTCGTAGGCCAGCCTGGCCTGGGCGATCAGCTCGTCGCGATCGAACAGGCGCGCGGCGTGGTACCACTCGCGGCGGGCGTTGATCACTTCGCCACGGTTGAAGA
Source organism: Pseudomonas aeruginosa (assembly GCF_001457615.1). Classification (GTDB taxonomy): domain Bacteria; phylum Pseudomonadota; class Gammaproteobacteria; order Pseudomonadales; family Pseudomonadaceae; genus Pseudomonas; species Pseudomonas aeruginosa. The sequence goes on from NZ_LN831024.1 coordinate 2,100,497, forward strand.
ACTCCATGGCCCGGCGCGTACTGGCGGCGTTGCGTACGCGTTGCAGGACGCGCGGGTCGATGTGCGCAGGACGGTTGCCGAGCTTGTACGGCACGCTCAGGCGGTCGGCGGCGAGGAAGCCGTAGAAGTCGCGCTCGCCGGCGAGCTTCTGGTACAGCGCGATCGGCTCCTTGCTGTTCGGCTGCGCCAGTTGCAGGCTGCGTGCCTGCCAATAGCGCCAGCGGCTGGTGGCGGCAAGATCCTGGGGCAGCTTGCGGGTCAGCGCGTAGGCTTCGTCCCAGCGGCCCAGGCGCAGCAGCAGGCGGGTGCGCCATTCGGTGACGGTGTTGTCGCGCAGGCCGGGATCGTACTGGGTCATCAGCGGCAGTGCGCGCGGATCGAAGCGCTTGGCCAGGCTGAGACCGATCTCGCGGGCGATGGCGACCTTCTCGTCGCTGGAGAAGGGTAGCGCCGAGCTGTAGTAGTCGAGCAGGCTAAGGGCCTTTTCCGGGTCCTGCCGCGCCAGGCGGCGCAGGCCGAGACCGACCACGTCGGCGGTGGCATGGTCGCGCTGGCTGAAGCGGCCGGTCTGGCTCAGCTGGGCGGGGTTCTGCGCCACGCTGACCATCAGCGCGCCCTGGTTGCCGAGGGTCGGCAGGCGCTGCGCGAGGTGCGAGGCGAGGCTGTAGTTGCGCGCTTCGGCGGCCAGCTTGAGGCGTTTCCAGACCTTTTCCTCGGTGAGCTGGCCTTCGCCCTGCCAGAGGCCGAACAGGGTGTCGCAGGCAGCCGGCTGCGACTTGCCGACCAGCCACAGGCGTTCGCTGGTGGCGTAGCCTTCGGCCTTCTGGCCGTGGCCCAGCTGATACTGGCCATACAGGCAGTCGAGTTCGGTGAAGTTCAGCTTCGGATCGTAGTAGTTGACGAAGGTCTTCCAGTCGCCGCGGTCGGCCAGCAGGCGCAGCCAGCGCAGTTTCAGCCAGCCGATCTGCGGCAGGTCGCCGTGTTCGGTGAGGAAGCGCTCGACCTCCTCGTTGCTGGCGGACTTCAGCCGATGGGTCAGTTCGTCGTAGGCCAGGTAGGGTTCCAGCGGGTAATCGCGCAGGGCGCTGCGCGAGGCCATGTAGGGCGCGCTGTTGCCCTTGGCCAGGGCGGCCTTGGCCTGGTCGTAGAGACGGCGTTGTTCGGTCAGGGAAGCGGCGTGGACCGCGTCGACGAAGGAAATACTGAGCAAAAGGCAGGAAACGAGAGTGAACAGGCGACCGCGCATGACTTATCCGGGCAGGTGATGTCGGGTAACGTCGGCAGGTCCGCAACGGCTGCCTACGGGCGTTTCGACCGCTCGCGGGACTGGCGCGCGACCGCTGTCGCGGGCGCGCCCGAAGCCGGGCGGATGGCTCGCCTAAGCTTAGCCGTTGCGGCATGGCGGTGAAAGCGCCGTGCCATCCGATGCCTATCCGGCGTAAAATGCGCGCCCTGTTTCCGGAGGCGCCCATGACCCTGCTCAAGTTCACCGATGTATCCCTTGCCTTTGGCACCACTCCCTTGCTGGACAAGGTGTCGTGGCAGATCGGCCGTGGCGAGCGGGTCTGCGTGATCGGGCGCAACGGTACCGGCAAGTCCAGCCTGTTCAAGGTGGTCAAGGGCGAACAGCAGGCCGACGACGGCGAAGTCTGGCGCGCACCGGCGCTGAAGATCGGCGAATTGCCCCAGGAACTACCGCGTGCCGACGAACGGACAGTGTTCGACGTGGTGGCCGAGGGTCTGGCGGAAGTCGGCAAGCTGCTCGCCGAGTACCACCACCTGAGCCTGAACATCCATACCGACGACGACCTGGCGCGCCTCTCGCGGGTCCAGCAGGAACTCGAGGCGCGCGATGGCTGGCGCCTGCAGCAACTGGTGGACAGCACCCTCAGCCGCCTGCAGTTGCCGGCCGACAAGACCCTCGCCGAACTCTCCGGCGGCTGGCGTCGGCGCGTGCTGCTGGCCCAGGCGCTGGTCGCCGAGCCGGACCTGCTGCTGCTCGACGAACCGACCAACCACCTGGACATCGGCGCCATCGCCTGGCTCGAGGAAGCGCTGCTGGGCTTCAACGGCGCGGTGCTGTTCATTACCCACGACCGCGCCTTCCTGCAATCCCTGGCGACCCGCATCCTCGAGCTGGATCGTGGCCACCTGATCGACTGGAACGGCGACTACGCCAGTTTCCTGGTGCACAAGGAACAGCAACTGGCCGCCGAAGAAGCTGCCAACGCATTGTTCGACAAGCGCCTGGCCCAGGAAGAAGTGTGGATCCGCCAGGGCATCAAGGCCCGCCGCACGCGCAACGAAGGGCGGGTTCGGGCACTGAAGGAAATGCGTCGCGAACGCGCCGAGCGCCGCGAGCGCCAGGGCAAGGCCAGCTTCCAGCTGGAAAGCGCGGACAAGTCCGGCAAGCAGGTGATCGTGGTGGAGCACGTCAGCTTCGCCCATCCCGGCAGCCAGCCGCTGGTACGCGACTTCTCCATGGTCCTGCAGCGCGGCGACCGTATCGGCCTGCTCGGCGCCAACGGTACCGGCAAGACCACCTTGCTCAAGCTGCTGCTTGGCGACCTGCAGCCGACCTCGGGCAAGATCGAGGTGGGCACCAAGCTGGAAGTGGCCTACTTCGACCAGTTGCGCCATCAGCTCGAACCCGAGCAGACGGTGATCGACAATATCTCCGAAGGCCGCGAGTTCATCACCATCGACGGCCAGAACCGGCATGTGCTCAGCTATCTCGGCGACTTCCTGTTCAGTCCGCAGCGCGCCCGCACCCCGGTGAAGGCGTTGTCCGGCGGCGAGCGCGCGCGCCTGTTGCTGGCCAAGCTGTTCAGCAAGCCGGCCAACCTGCTGGTGCTCGACGAACCGACCAACGACCTCGACGTGGAAACCCTGGAACTGCTGGAGGAAGTCCTGCTCGGCTTCCAGGGCACCGTGCTGATGGTCAGCCACGATCGGGCCTTCCTCGACAACGTGGTGACCAGCACCCTGGTCTTCGAGGGCGAGGGCAAGGTTCGCGAATTCGTCGGTGGCTACCAGGACTGGCTGCGCCAAGGGGGCACGCCGCGCCTGCTCGGCGTGAGCGAGTCGAAGAGCGGCAAGGCCGAGCTGAATACCGCGCTGGCGCCCGCCGCCGAACCCGCGCCGGCTGCTGCGGCGCCGAGCGAGGCGCCGGCGAAGAAAAAGCTCAGCTACAAGTTGCAGCGCGAGCTGGAGGCTTTGCCCGGGCAGATCGACGCGGTCGAGGCGGAGCTGGCGGGTGTCCAGGAAACCATCGCGCAGCAGGATTTCTATCTGCGCCCGCAGGACGAGCAGCGCGAAACCCTGGCGCGGCTGGACGCGTTGCAGCAGGAACTCGATGCCTTGCTCGAGCGCTGGGCCGAACTGGAAGACTGATCCATCTCGAAAAAGTGAGCTGCATCAATGTGATAGCGGCTCATCTCGATGATCCTTGCGGGCCTTGCCGGCGGTGGGTGCAGTCCCCCGTCGGTCCCTCTGGCTGGCGTCATTGACGGGCCGGCCGTCTCCCGAGAAAGGATCAGTCCATGGCAATCGAGTACCGCATTACGCTGGACGACCAGCATCAGCTCAACTATCGCATCGAGCTGGAGCGGCACTACGACCCGCAGGCGGCTGCCGCAGCGCCGCGCTGGACGCGCCTGGAACACAATCGCTGCAGCAACTGCCCGCTCGATCGCGAACGCTACAGCCATTGTCCGGCGGCGGTCGACCTGCATGGGGTGATCGAGGATTTCCGCAACCTGCCGGCGTTCCGCAAGGCCGGCATCTGCGTGCGCACGCCGGAGCGCGAGTACATCAAGCAGGCGGGCCTGGAGGAAGGACTGCGCGCGCTGATCGGCTTGATCATGGCCAGCAGCGCCTGTCCGCTGCTGGCGCCGCTGAGGCCGATGGCCATGCAGCACCTGCCGTTCGCCAGCAACCAGGAGTTCGTGCTGCGGGTGGTGCCGCTGTACCTGATGCGCCAGTACTTCAACTTCCGCGAGGGGCGGCATGCCGATTGGGAACTGAAAGGGCTGGTGCGGCTGTTCCAGCAGTTGCAACTGGTCAACCAGGCGTTCTGGCAGCGAATCCACGACACCTGTGTCAGCGATTCCAACCTGAAGGCGTTCCTGACCTTCTTCTCGCTGTCGTCGAGCATCAGCTATTCGCTGGAAACCCAGTTGCAGAAGATCCGCCCGCTGGTGATGAGCGCCGAGGAAACGCTCGGCTGAGGCGCAGGCCCCGGCCGAGCGGGGAGAGATCAGGCTTTCTTCAGGTGCACCGCGAGCACGTCGCAGGGCGCGCCGTGCAGCACGTCGTTGGCAGTGGAACCGAGCAGCAGCGCCAGGCCGTGGCGACCGTGGCTGCCGACCACGATCAGGTCGCAGGCCTGTTCCGCGGCGAGGCGGTGGATTTCCTGGCGCGGTTGCCCGTAGACCAGGTGGCGCTGCTCGCTGCCGAGGTCCGGATAGCGTACGGCGAAGGCATCCAGGCGTTCACGGGCCTGGTCGAACTGCTGCTGCTGCAACATCGACAGGTCCATCGGCACGTCCCCACCGAAGGCCATGGCCATGGGCTCGACCACATGCACCACCGAGAGCCGGGCCTGGTTGCTGGTGGCCAGGGCCGCCGCACGCTTCATCACCGGGTCGCATTCGTCGGTCAGGTCGACGGCGACCAGAATGTGTTGATAGGGCATGAACGTCTCCTCCCAGAAGGGGATAGTGTTTTCATTATGGACTTTCGCGCCGCGCGTGGAACCTGTTCCGTTGCGCTGGGCAAAAAGCTGCTCCGCCGTGGTCGCATTCGCCTGTAAACTGCGCCTCCCTTGGCGACTGCGACCGATCCTGCCTGCGCGCGCGGATCGAGGCAAATGCCTTAACCGTTTTTCGAGTGTCCGTTCCTTATGACCACTTGGCTGGTGATCCTGCTGCTGGCTGTCATGCTCAGTCCCCTGGCCTGGCTGATGCCGTCCAACAGGCAGCGCGGCAAGATGGCCCTGCGCCTCGAGGCGCGCCGTCTCGGCCTGGCCATGCAGCTCGCGCGCCAGGATTGGCCGCATTGGCTGGAGAGCGCTCCGCCGACGTCCTGCGCGCAGTTCCACTGCCCGCGCCGACGCGGCCGGGAGGCCTGGTGCTATTGGCAGAATACCCCGGGCCAGTGGCTGAACCAGTGGCGCGAGCCGTGCGCGGACGATGAGTTGCTGGACGCCCTGCGCAGCCTCCCCGGGGATGTCTACAAGGTGGAGGCGACCGCCCAGTTCCTTGCCCTGTATTGGGGCGAGCGCGGCGATAGCGCCGACCTCGGGCGCATCGCCGAGTTTCTCCGCCAGCGCGCCTGAGGCGGCGCGCCGAGGTTCATTGGTTGCGCGCGGCATACAGCGCGGCGACCTTCTCCAGGCCATCGATGATCCGGTCTGCATTCTTGTTGACCAGGAACGGCACGCTGTTCTGGTTGTAGTTGCGCAGGGACTTCTCGATGTAGTGCCACTTGATCGCCACGCTGCGCAGCGCCCTGGCGATCTCCTCGTCGTTCTGCGGCGCCTGCTGCAGCTTCAACAGGTTGACCGAAAAGCGGCTGGCCAGGTCGTCCAGTGGACGCTCCTCGCCGCCGCCGAAGAAGCTGGCGCCCACCGACGCGTTGCGCGAGGCATAGTCCAGAGCAATGTCCTGCATCAGCAGGCTCTGTTCGCGGCTCTGCTCGGTGAGCGTCGGCACCGTGGCGGCGTTTTCCCGTTGCAGGCTGCGATACAACTGGCCGCCGAGGTCCATCAGTTGCTGGTTGCGTCGTGCCAGGTCGGCGACCGGTTGCAGGTCGCTGTAGCCCTTGTTGCGCACCGCGCCGGTCAGCTTGTCGAGGTCTTGCGCATAGTCCCGCCATTGCTCGCGAAGCTGGCCCAGCAGGCGCCGGGATTCGCTGCCGTTCACGCCGTCGAGTCGCTGCAGGCGGGCTTCCGCCGTCTGCGCCGAGCTTTCGATCAGGCTGGCGTAGCGTTGATCGCCTTCCTGGCCGACGTACATGAAGAAGGCGTTCAGGGATTTCTGCGTGGCGAGCCGCATCTGGTGCAGGGCGAGCAGGTCATCGGCGGTCCCTGCCGCGAAGGCGGGGAGGCTCAGCAGGCCGAGCAGGGCCAGACAAAGAGTGAACGGACGGCAGATCATGGGTTCCATCTCCATGTGGCCCTGGAGGCCTTCTTGTTGTTCTTTTGTAACGGCCCGTGGCCGATCATGCATGGCGATCTGCGGCGACTCTAGCCTGCCTTTCCGCACCGGGACAAGCGCCCACGGCGCCGATCATCGAACATCTGAATGGTCCGACAGAGGCTGGCTGAATGGCCCTGCGCAGAGGGCCTGGAGGAGGGCAGGTGTTTTCCGGATGGCTGATTGACAATTCCCGGCTTTTGCCGGAATGTGTGCGCACCCAAGTCAAACGGGCGTATGAATCGAGCGTTTGCCTCGCGCAGGCCTCGACAATAGAGACCCGGTTATCGCGTCGGCGGGTGTGCCGAAGGGTTTGGGACTATGCTCGGCGGTTGCCGAAAGGGTCCCGACACGGCGTCCGATGTGTAAGTTCAAGCTTCCATAATAGCGTGGAGATCAGTTGATGATTTACCAAGGTAAAGCCATCACGGTTAAGCCTCTTGAGGGCGGCATCGTCGAGTTGAATTTCGATCTCAAGGGCGAGTCCGTCAACAAGTTCAACCGTCTCACCCTCAGTGAGTTGCGTGCGGCAGTCGATGCGATCAAGGCCGATGCATCGGTCAAGGGCGTGATCGTGACCAGCGGCAAGGACGTGTTCATCGTTGGTGCCGACATCACCGAGTTCGTTGACAACTTCCAGCTGCCCGACGAGGAACTGATGGCGGGCAACCTCGAAGCCAACAAGATCTTCAGCGACTTCGAAGACCTGGACGTACCCACCGTTGCCGCGATCAACGGCATCGCCCTCGGCGGCGGCCTGGAGATGTGCCTGGCCGCGGACTTCCGCGTGATGAGCGCGACCGCCAAGGTCGGCCTGCCGGAAGTCAAGCTGGGCATCTACCCGGGCTTCGGCGGCACCGTCCGCCTGCCGCGCCTGATCGGCTGCGATAACGCCGTCGAGTGGATCGCCTCGGGCAAGGAAAACAAGGCCGAGGACGCCCTGAAGGTCGGCGCCGTCGACGCCGTGGTCGCTCCCGAGCAACTGCAGGCCGCTGCCCTCGACCTGGCCAAGCGCGCCGTCGCCGGCGAGCTGGACCACAAGGCACGGCGCCAGCCGAAGCTGGAAAAGCTGAAGCTGAATGCAATCGAGCAGATGATGGCCTTCGAAACCGCCAAGGGCTTCGTCGCCGGCCAGGCCGGTCCGAACTACCCGGCGCCGGTGGAAGCCATCAAGAGCATCCAGAAGGCCGCCAACTTCGGCCGCGACAAGGCGCTGGAAGTCGAAGCCGCCGGCTTCGTCAAGCTGGCCAAGACCTCGGTCGCGCAGAGCCTGATCGGCCTGTTCCTGAATGACCAGGAACTGAAGAAGAAAGCCAAGAAATACGACGAAGTCGCCAAGGACGTGAAACTGGCCGCCGTGCTCGGCGCCGGCATCATGGGCGGCGGCATCGCCTATCAGTCGGCGCTCAAGGGCACCCCGATCCTGATGAAGGATATCCGCGAAGAGGGTATCCAGATGGGCCTGAACGAGGCCGCCAAGCTGCTCGGCAAGCGCGTCGAGAAGGGTCGCCTGACCCCGGCGAAGATGGCCGAGGCGCTCAATGGCATCCGTCCGACCATGTCCTATGGCGACTTCGGCAACGTCGACATCGTCGTCGAAGCCGTCGTCGAGAACCCCAAGGTCAAGCAAGCCGTGCTCGCCGAAGTGGAAGGCGCGGTGAAGGAAGACGCGATCATCGCCTCCAACACCTCGACCATCTCCATCAGCCTGCTGGCCCAGGCGCTGAAGCGTCCGGAAAACTTCTGCGGCATGCATTTCTTCAACCCGGTGCACATGATGCCGCTGGTGGAAGTGATCCGTGGCGAGAAGACCGGTGAAACCGCCATCGCCACCACCGTCGCCTACGCCAAGAAGATGGGCAAGAGCCCGATCGTGGTCAACGATTGCCCCGGCTTCCTGGTCAACCGTGTGCTGTTCCCGTACTTCGGCGGCTTCGCCAAGCTGCTGAGCTTCGGCGTCGACTTCGTGCGCATCGACAAGGTGATGGAGAAGTTCGGCTGGCCCATGGGCCCGGCCTACCTGTCCGACGTGGTCGGCATCGACACCGGCCACCATGGCCGCGACGTCATGGCCGAGGGCTTCCCGGACCGCATGGCGGTCGAGGGCAAGACCGCCGTCGACGTGATGTACGAGGCCAACCGCCTGGGCCAGAAGAACGGCAAGGGCTTCTACGCCTACGAGACCGACAAGCGCGGCAAGCCGAAGAAGGTCACCGATCCGCAGGCCTACGAAGTGCTCAAGCCGATCGTGGTCGAGCAGCGCGAAGTGACCGACGAGGACATCGTCAACTTCATGATGATCCCGCTGTGCCTGGAAACCGTGCGTTGCCTGGAAGACGGCATCGTCGAGACCGCTGCCGAGGCCGATATGGGCCTGATCTACGGCATCGGCTTCCCGCCCTTCCGTGGTGGTGCTCTGCGCTACATCGATTCGATCGGTGTCGCCGAGTTCGTGGCCCTGGCCGACAAGTACGCCGAGCTGGGCGCGCTGTACCACCCGACCGCGAAGCTGCGTGAAATGGCCAAGAACGGTCAGAAATTCTTCGGTTAATCGCGGAACGACTAGAGCGAGAGTGAATTTATGAGCCTGAATCCGAGAGACGTCGTCATTGTCGACTTCGGCCGCACCCCGATGGGTCGTTCCAAGGGTGGCATGCACCGCAACACCCGCGCCGAGACCATGTCGGCGCACCTGATCAGCAAGCTGCTGGAGCGTAACCCGAAGGTCGACCCGGCCGAAGTGGAAGACGTGATCTGGGGCTGCGTCAACCAGACCCTGGAGCAGGGCTGGAACATCGCGCGCATGGCGTCGCTGATGACCCAGATCCCGCACACCAGCGCCGCGCAGACCGTCAGCCGCCTGTGCGGTTCGTCGATGAGCGCGCTGCACACCGCCGCCCAGGCGATCCAGACCGGCAATGGCGATGTATTCGTCATCGGCGGCGTGGAGCACATGGGCCACGTCGGCATGATGCATGGCGTCGACCCGAACCCGCACCTGTCCCTGTACGCCGCCAAGGCCTCGGGCATGATGGGCCTGACTGCGGAAATGCTCGGCAAGATGCACGGTATCAGCCGTGAGGCGCAGGACAAGTTCGGCGCGCGTTCGCACCAACTGGCCTGGAAGGCCACCCAGGAAGGCAAGTTCAAGGACGAGATCATCCCGATGGAAGGGTATGACGAGAACGGTTTCCTGAAAGTCTTCGACTTCGACGAGACCATTCGTCCGGAAACCACCGTCGAGACCCTGGCCGAGTTGAAGCCGGCGTTCAATCCGAAAGGCGGCACCGTGACCGCGGGGACCTCCTCGCAGATCACCGACGGTGCCTCCTGCATGATCGTGATGTCGGCCCAGCGCGCCCAGGACCTGGGCATCCAGCCGATGGCGGTGATCCGCTCCATGGCCGTGGCGGGTGTCGACCCGGCGATCATGGGCTACGGCCCGGTGCCGTCGACCAACAAGGCGCTCAAGCGTGCCGGCCTGACCATCGCCGACATCGATTTCGTCGAACTCAACGAAGCCTTCGCCGCCCAGGCCCTGCCTGTGCTGAAGGACCTCAAGCTGCTCGACAAGATGGACGAGAAGGTCAACCTCCACGGCGGCGCCATCGCCCTGGGTCACCCGTTCGGTTGCTCCGGTGCGCGCATTTCCGGCACCCTGTTGAACGTGATGAAGCAGAACGGCGGTACCCTTGGCGTGTCCACCATGTGCGTGGGCCTGGGACAGGGTATCACCACCGTCTTCGAGCGCATCTAAGCGTTCGTCGAAGGGGAAAGCCGGGGCCTCGTGCCCCGGCTTTCGTTTTTCAGTGTCAGTCGTTTCCGGCTGTATCGAGCGAATGACGCCCCGGGAGCGCGGGTTTGCCTATTGTGCGATCCGTGCCTATACCGGGCTGTTGTATGTCGGCATTGTGCCGTTGTTTTCCGATTTTCGAGACAAGGTAAGGAACATGGACCTGCAGGCTGGGCTCTATCGTCATTACAAGGGACAGAACTACCGGGTCCTGGGTGTCGCGCGGCATTCGGAGACGGAAGAGGTGCTGGTGATCTACCAGGCGCTGTACGGCGAATTCGGTCTCTGGGTGCGTCCGCTGGAGATGTTCACCGAGGCCGTGGAGGTCGATGGCGAGTGGGTGCCGCGCTTCGTCCTGGTGAGTCCCGAGGCCGATCCCCTGGGCTTGCAGAAAGCTCCCGGCGGGGAAGACCGCGCTTGACCTTGGCTCGTTCGCCACTATATATAGCGGTGCCGCGCTAGTCGCTCCCTCCTTTATATTCATCTTTTCGACGCAGGAACCTTCCGATCCATGGGTAAATCGCTGGTCATCGTGGAATCCCCGGCCAAGGCCAAGACCATCAACAAGTACCTGGGCAGCCAGTACGTGGTGAAGTCGAGCATCGGCCACATCCGTGACCTGCCCACCAGTGGTTCGTCGAGTTCCAAGGAGCCGGCGGCCAAGGGCCGCAAGAGCGCCTCCGAGGCGCCGGCGCTGTCACCGAAGGAGAAGGCCAGGCGCCAACTGGTCTCGCGCATGGGGGTCGACCCCGAGCATGGCTGGAAGGCCAAGTACGAGATCCTGCCCGGCAAGGAAAAGGTCATCGACGAGCTGCGCCGCCTGGCCAAGGACGCCGACACCGTCTATCTCGCGACCGACTTGGACCGCGAAGGGGAGGCCATCGCCTGGCACCTGCGGGAAGCCATCGGCGGCGACGAAAGCCGCTACAAGCGCGTGGTATTCAACGAAATCACCAAGAAGGCCATCCAGGAGGCCTTCTCCCAGCCCGGCGAGCTCGATATCAACCGGGTGAACGCCCAGCAGGCGCGGCGTTTTCTCGACCGCGTGGTCGGCTACATGGTCTCGCCGCTGCTCTGGCAGAAGATTGCCCGTGGGTTGTCCGCCGGCCGCGTGCAGTCGGTGGCGGTGAAGCTGGTGGTGGAGCGCGAACGCGAGATTCGCGCCTTCGTCCCGGAAGAGTACTGGGAAGTGCATGCCGACCTCGGTACCGCCAAGGGCGCCAACGTGCGCTTCGAGGTTACCCGTGAGAAGGGCGAGGCCTTCAAGCCGCTCAACGAAGCCCAGGCCATGGCGGCCCTGGAAAAGCTCAAGGCCTCGGCCTATAGCGTCGCCAAGCGCGAGGACCGGCCGACCTCCAGCCGACCCTCGGCGCCGTTCATCACTTCCACCCTGCAGCAGGCGGCGAGCAACCGCCTGGGCTTCGGGGTGAAGAAGACCATGATGATGGCCCAGCGTCTCTACGAGGCCGGCTACATCACCTACATGCGTACCGACTCGACCAACCTGTCGGCCGATGCCATTGGCATGGTCCGCGGTTTCATCGAGGACGAGTTCGGCCAGAAGTACCTGCCGGGCAAGGCCAACGTCTACTCGAGCAAGGAGGGCGCCCAGGAAGCGCACGAGGCGATCCGTCCTTCCGACGTCAACCTCAAGCCGACCCAGCTGTCCGGCATGGAGCGTGACGCCGAGCGCCTGTACGACCTGATCTGGCGCCAGTTCGTGGCGTGCCAGATGACCCCGGCCGAATACCTCTCGACCAGCGTGAGCGTCACCGCCGGCGATTTCGAGCTGCGCGCCAAGGGCCGCATCCTCAAGTTCGACGGTTATACCCGGGTACTGCCGCAGCAGAGCAAGCCGGGCGAGGACGACGTCCTGCCGGAAATGAAGGAAGGCGAGAACCTCAAGCTGATCAAGCTCGATCCGAGCCAGCACTTCACCAAGCCGCCGGCGCGCTACTCCGAAGCGAGCCTGGTCAAGGAACTGGAGAAGCGCGGTATCGGCCGCCCCTCGACCTACGCGGCGATCATCTCCACCATCCAGGAGCGCGGCTACGTAACCACCCACAACCGCCGCTTCTATGCGGAGAAGATGGGCGACATCGTCACCGATCGGCTCAACGAGAGCTTCGCCAACCTGATGGACTACGGTTTCACCGCCGGGATGGAGGAGCATCTCGACGACGTGGCCCAGGGCGAGCGCGACTGGAAGCACCTGCTCGACGAGTTCTACGGCGATTTCAAGAAGAAGCTCGAGGTGGCCGAAGTCAGCGAGAAGGGGATGCGCGCCAACCAGCCGACCCTGACCAACATTCCCTGCCGCGAGTGCGGCCGGCCGATGATGATTCGTACCGCCTCCACCGGCGTGTTCCTCGGCTGCTCGGGCTACAGCCTGCCGCCGAAGGAACGTTGCAAGGCGACCGTCAACCTGATTCCCGGCGACGAGATCGCCGCGGACGACGAGGGCGAGTCCGAGTCGCGGGTGTTGCGTGGCAAGCATCGCTGCCCGATCTGCAGTACCGCGATGGACGCCTACCTGCTGGACGAGAAACACAAGCTGCATATCTGCGGCAACAACCCCGACTGTCCGGGCTACGAGATCGAGGAAGGCCAGTACCGGATCAAGGGCTACGAAGGGCCGAGCCTGGAATGCGACAAGTGTGGCAGCGAGATGCAGTTGAAGACCGGCCGTTTCGGCAAGTTCTTCGGTTGCACCAATCCGACCTGCAAGAACACCCGCAAGCTGCTGAAGAATGGCGAGGCGGCGCCGCCGAAGATGGACGCCATTCGCATGCCTGAATTGAAGTGCGAGAAGGTGGACGATATCTACGTGCTGCGCGACGGCGCTTCGGGCATGTTCCTGGCCGCCAGCCAGTTCCCGAAGAACCGCGAGACCCGCGCGCCGTTGGTGAGCGAGATCATCCCGCACAAGGCCGAGCTGGATCCCAAGTACCATTACCTCTGCGACGCCCCGCAGAAAGACCCGGACGGCCGTCCCGCGGTGATCCGTTTCAGCCGCAAGACCAAGGAGCAATACGTGCAGTCCGAGGTCGATGGCAAGCCCACCGGCTGGCGCGCCTTCTACGATGGCGGCAAGTGGAAGGTCGAAGACAAGCGCTGATGGATGGCGCGCCCGCTTGCATGGGGCGCGCTTATACTGCGCGAAGGCCGGGCGCTGACCTGGCCTGCGCTCCGCATTCCTTCCAGTTTTAATCGGGAGTACCGGCATGGCCCAAGAGCTTTATACCCGCACCAACCAGAAGCTGTATTTCGCCGGGTTGGCTCTGGAGGCCTGGAAGCGAGCCGATGCCGAGCGGGCGATGAATGCCCAGGCGATCATCCAGGGGGAGCGCGAGTCGGCGCTGTTCCACCTTTATGGCGCAGTGCTCGGTGTATGCCATGAGATCGCCGGTTACTACCGTCTGCCGCAGGCTGCCGCTCCTCGCGTGGATGCATTGCTGAATGCCGAAGTGCTGGCGGCCGCGCCCAGCCCCGAGCTGGCTGAACTGGTGGAGTTGGCGTCGCAGCCGGAAACCTGGCTGGGCCAGTTGCTGGGCGCCTACTCCGAGCTGTTCCTGCCGCCGCGACCGACCAAGGCAGCGAAGATCGACCCCAGCACACCGTTGATCGTTGCCGTGAGTATCGACGAAGAAGCCCCCTTGCTTTCTCGCGAAACCCTCGAGGAATGGCGGCAGTCGCTGAAGCAATTGGTCCTGCGTTTTCGCGAGAGCCTGACGGAGCTGTAACGCCGTCGTCATTCGCCGATCAGCGGTAGGACATTTTCCTACCGTTCCACTCGGTTGATTTGCCAGCAAAAAAATTTAGCGGATGCCGTCCGGGCGCTCTGGAACCGCCGTTACAGGCGCGAGAGGGGAACCGGAAGGCGGATGCGGGCTAGGGATGCACTGGATGGGCTGTTACAATGTCGCGTCTTCGTAGAGAGCGTCTGTCATGCCAACATCCTTCCTTGAAATCGTAGAAATGCCCGACGGGCGCATCGTGCTGCGTCGCGCCGATGACGAGGAGGCGTTGGTGACCCTGGAGTTCTCCGGGGACGCGAAGAATTTCCTGCAAGGCCAGCATGTCGAAGTGGCCAAGGCCATGTTCAATGTCGGCGTGCAAATGGCCGGTCGTCTTGCCGAGGGCGAGATGGAACACGACGAAGGCCCCCGCGTCCTGCACTGAACGCTGTCCCCCGCCGTTTTTTCAACCCAGACGAATATTCAGGCTCTGTGCTTGGCCCAGTTGGGCGGCGCGGGACAGTTGCTTGCGCGCCGCCCGGCTCAGCGGTTCCAGCCAACTGACCACGGTGTGGCTGCGGCCCAGGCGCAAGGCCTCGCAACTGAGCGCCAGGGCAGCGGCGTTGTCCTTCGCCTGCAGTAGCAGGATGCGCTCGCGGTTCAGGCCGGCGCGGCGCAGCCATTCATGGGTCAGGCTCGCCGGCGGAGCGATCAGGGTCAGCCAGCGGGCATCCTGTTCCTCGCTGAGCTCGCGGAGAATCGGTGCGAGCAGGGTCAGGCAGTGCCCCGGCAGGCCGCTGAGCGAAAGTTCGCTAAAGGCAGCGGGTTCCTCGATGGAGGCACTGGAAGGGCTGTCGATGACATCGTCGAGCAAGGGTGCGCCGTTGCTGGCCCAGAACGCTTCCTGGAACAGTGGCAACTGGGCGCTGGGCAGCGAGTGGGAGGTCTGCATGGTATCTCCTGTCAGCGCCGGATCACGCCGACGCTCAAGCCTTCGATGATCAGTTCCTGCTCCTTCAGATCGACTTCGATCGGAGCGAACTCAGGGTTTTCCGCCAGCAGCCAGACCTTGCTGCCTTCGCGCTTGAAGCGTTTCACCGTGACCTCCTCGCCGATCCGCGCGACCACCACCTGGCCGTTGCGCGCTTCGCGGGTGACGTGGACGGCCAGCAGGTCGCCGTCGAGGATGCCGATGTCCTTCATGCTCATGCCGCGCACGCGCAACAGGTAGTCGGCGCGAGGATTGAAGAAGGCGGGATTGATACGGCAGGATTCCTCGATGTTCTGTTCGGCGAGGATCGGTGCGCCGGCGGCGACCCGTCCGATCACCGGCAGGCCCTCATCGTCGTTGGCGGCATGCGGTTCGAAGCCGGGAATGCGGATGCCGCGAGAGGCGCCCGGAGTCATTTCGATGGCGCCCTTGCGTGCCAGCGCCTTGAGGTGCTCCTCGGCGGCGTTCGGCGACTTGAAGCCGAGTTCCTGGGCGATTTCCGCCCGGGTCGGCGGAAAGCCGTGGTCTTCCAGGCAGCGCTTGATGAAGGAGAGGATCTCGGCTTGGCGGGGCGTCAGCTTCTGCATGTCGTCGCTCTGTGTTTTTATCCAGTGACTGGGATTATATACAGTGAGCGGGGCGTGGCAATGATTTTCCGCATGACATTTCGTCCTGCGTCACGATGAAGTTGGCCAGTGTCTTGCTTCCGTTTTTCGGGACTTCTCTGTAATTTTCCTGACTGGTGCGTCATCTGCCGCTTGACAAGGGATGTGGCTGAAACGTATGTTTCAAACAAGTGTTTGTCAGGCGGAGAAACCATGGCCCAGTCGGAAACCGTCGAACGCATTCTCGATGCGGCGGAACAGCTGTTCGCGGAAAAAGGCTTCGCCGAAACCTCGTTGCGTCTGATCACCAGCAAGGCCGGGGTCAACCTGGCGGCGGTGAATTATCACTTCGGTTCGAAGAAGGCGCTGATCCAGGCGGTGTTCTCGCGCTTCCTCGGGCCATTCTGCGTCAGCCTGGAAAAGGAGCTGGATCGTCGCCAGGCCAAGCCCGAGGCCCAGCACGCCACCCTGGAGGACCTCCTGCACCTGCTGGTGTCCCAGGCGATGGCGGTGAAGCCGCGCAGCGGCAACGACCTGTCGATCTTCATGCGCTTGCTCGGCCTGGCCTTCAGCCAGAGCCAGGGGCACCTGCGCAAGTACCTGGAGGAGGTCTACGGCAAGGTCTTCCGGCGCTACATGCTGCTGGTCAACGAGGCGGCGCCGAAGCTGCCGCCCATCGAGCTGTTCTGGCGCGTGCACTTCATGCTCGGCGCGGCCGCCTTCAGCATGTCGGGGATCAAGGCCCTGCGGGCGATGGCGGAAACCGATTTCGGCGTGAACACTTCCACCGAGCAGGTGATGCACCTGATGGTGCCGTTCTTCGCCGCCGGCATGCGCGCCGAGAGCGGCATCGACGATCCGCTGCTGGCCGGGGCGCAACTGCGCCCGCGGAACAAGACGCCCGCCAAGGCCTGATTGCAGACGGCGCCCGAGGGCGCCGTTTTACTTTCCCCTTTCTCTGTGCTCCGGGCGGAACTCCATGCGCCGGGCCGGCTCCATTGGCAGGCGCGCGGCACTGTCCCGGGACTTAAGTCTTTCTGCCGGGTGCAGTACAGTGTGCGCTGTCTGAGGCCCGTGACGGCGGGCTTCGCTGATTTCCAGGCCATAGGACTTTTCATGCAAGGCTCTCTGATGCTCGACATCGGCGGTACCTGGCTGACCGCCGAGGACCGCCAAATCCTGCGCCACCCCGAGGTGGGCGGGCTGATCATCTTCGCTCGCAACATCGAGCATCCTGCCCAGGTTCGCGAACTGTGTGCGGCCATTCGCGCCATCCGTCCCGACCTGTTGCTGGCCGTCGACCAGGAAGGAGGGCGCGTGCAGCGCCTGCGCCAGGGCTTCGTGCGCCTGCCGGCGATGCGCGCGATCGCCGACAACCCCAATGCCGAAGAGTTGGCTGAGCACTGTGGCTGGCTGATGGCGACCGAAGTGCAGGCGGTAGGCCTCGACCTGAGTTTCGCGCCGGTGCTGGATCTCGATCACCAGCGCAGCGCCGTGGTCGGTAGCCGCGCCTTCGAGGGCGACCCGGAGCGTGCCGCGCTGCTTGCCGGTGCTTTCATTCGCGGCATGCATGCCGCCGGGATGGCCGCCACCGGCAAGCATTTTCCCGGTCACGGCTGGGCCGAGGCCGACTCCCATGTGGCGATTCCCGAAGACGCGCGCAGCCTCGAGGAAATCCGGCGCAGTGACCTGGTTCCGTTCGCCCGCCTGGCCGGACAGCTCGACGCGCTGATGCCGGCCCATGTCATCTATCCGCAGGTCGACCCGCAGCCCGCCGGCTTTTCCCGGCGCTGGTTGCAGGAGATCCTGCGCGGCGAGCTGAAGTTCGACGGGGTGATCTTCAGCGACGACCTGTCGATGGCCGGCGCCCATGTGGTCGGCGACGCCGCCAGCCGCCGCATCGAGGCCGCCCTGGCCGCGGGCTGCGACATGGGTCTGGTGTGCAACGACCGGGCTTCCGCCGAGCTGGCCCTGGCAGCCCTGCAACGCCTGAAGGTGACCCCGCCGTCGCGTCTGCAACGCATGCGCGGCAAGGGCTACGCGAATACCGACTATCGCCAGCAGCCGCGCTGGCTGGAAGCACTGTCCGCGTTGCGCGCCGCGCAACTGATTGATTGAGGGGGCTGTCGATGAGTGTCTACGCGATTATCGGAGGAACCGGCCTGACCCAGCTGGAAGGGCTGACGCTGAGCGAGTCCCTGCCGATCGAAACGCCGTATGGCGCGCCGTCCGCGCCGCTCCAGCGTGGCCGCTACGCCGGGCGCGAGGTGCTGTTCCTGGCGCGTCACGGTCATCCGCACCGCTTCCCGCCGCACCAGGTGAACTACCGCGCCAATCTCTGGGCGCTGAAGCAGGCGGGTGCCGAGGCGGTGATCGCGGTGAACGCGGTGGGTGGCATCCATGCGGCGATGGGAACGGGGCACCTGTGCGTGCCGCACCAGTTGATCGACTACACCTCGGGACGCGAGCACACCTATTTCGCCGGCGATATCGAGCATGTCACCCATATCGATTTCAGCCACCCCTATGACGAGCCGTTGCGCCAGCGCCTGATCGAGGCATTGCGTGCGTTGGGGCTGGCGCACAGCAGCCATGGGGTCTACGCCTGCACCCAAGGGCCGCGCCTGGAAACGGTGGCGGAAATCGCCCGGTTGGAGCGGGACGGCAACGATATCGTCGGCATGACCGGCATGCCCGAGGCGGCACTGGCCCGCGAGCTGGACCTGCCCTACGCCTGCCTGGCGCTGGTGGTCAATCCCGCGGCGGGCAAGTCGGCGGGGATCATCACCATGGCCGAAATCGAACAGGCGTTGCACGATGGCATCGGCAAGGTGCGCGAGGTGTTGGCGCGGGTCCTGGCCGGCTAGGCGGCCATCGCAACGAAAAAAAGGCCGCTATTGCGGCCTTTTTCGCTATTGCGCAGGAGGTGCGGCGTCGAAACCGCCTTCGACGGGAGGCGCGTCCGCCGGTGCCTGCTGTTCTTCCATTTCCATGGGATTGGGGGCGGCGGGACGGGCGCCGACCGGCACCACCTTGATCAGGATGCCCAGGCTCGGATGGTCGAGATAGGTCAGTTCGCCATTCTTCAGCCGCGTGCCCTGCCTGATGTGCTGGCTGCCGGCGAGGAAACCGTCGTCGCCGAAGCGATTGACCCAGAAATCGGCCTCCATGTCGACGAAGCGCACCTGGCTGAGGGTCAGCGTACCTTCCACCGGGAAATGATGATCCTGTTCCTGGCCTTCGCTGAGGGCGATCTTCACCGGGGTCTCGCCGATGTCCTGGCGCCAGGCCTTGTGCAGCAGCACGGTGTAGCCGTTGTCCTGGCTGAGCTTGGCGAGCTGGTTGTCGAGCGCGGTGGCGCGCAGGGCGTCGCTGGCCAGCGGCTGTGCGCCGGTGGCCCAGTCGTCCGGCGCCGGCTGGCTGGACGGCACGGCATCGCCGGCCTGGCGGAACACCACCAGTTCCACCTGGTAGGGACCGCCGGCGAATGCCGCGGGGGCGGCCAGTGAGAGCAGCAGGGCAAGGCAACGGAACAAGCGCATAGGCTAATCCTTAGGTGGTTTGCGGTGTCAGGCGCTCGAACAGCGCCTCCAGGGTATTGAAGCGTTCTTCCGGTCGTTCCATGGGCACCTGGAAGCGGAACAGGGTTGCGCCTTCGAACTTGTAGCGGTTCGGCTGGCCCTGGATCAGCTTGATCAGTACCAGCGGGTCGACCTGGGTATCGGCGGCGAATTCTATACGACCGCCCTGCGGTCCGGCATCGACCTTGAGGATTCCAAGTTTTTCCGCCTGCAGCTTCAGAAGGGTCAGGCGCATCAGGTTCTTCGCCGGATCGGGCAGGAGCCCGAAGCGGTCGATCATCTCCACCTGCAACTCGCGCAAACCTTCCTCGTCAGGGGCGTTGGCGATGCGCTTGTAGAGGATCAGCCGGGCATGCACGTCGGGCAGGTAATCCTCGGGGATCAGCGCAGGCACCCGCAGGTTGACCTCCGGCCCACCGCCCAGCGGCTGCTCGAGGTTCGGCTGCTCGCCCTTGCGGATGGCCTTCACCGCCCGTTCGAGCATTTCCATGTAGAGGGTGAAGCCGACCGCCTGGATCTGCCCGCTCTGGCCGTCACCGAGCAACTCGCCGGCGCCGCGGATCTCCAGGTCGTGGGTGGCGAGGACGAAGCCGGCGCCCAGGTCCTGGGCGTTGGCGATGGCTTCCAGGCGTTTCTCGGCGTCCGGGGTCATCTGACGGCGCGGCGGTGTCAGCAGGTAGGCGTAGGCCTGGTGGTGGCTGCGACCGACGCGGCCGCGCAACTGGTGCAACTGGGCCAGGCCGAACTTGTCGGCGCGCTCGATGAGGATGGTGTTGGCGCTGGGCACGTCGATGCCGGTCTCGATGATGGTCGAGGCCACCAGCACGTTGAAGCGCTTGTGGTAGAAGTCGCTCATCACCTGTTCCAGCTCGCGCTCGTGCATCTGTCCGTGGCCGATGCCGATGCGCGCCTCCGGGACCAGTTCGGCGAGGTCGCGGGCGCACTTCTCGATGGTCTTCACTTCGTTGTGCAGGTAGTACACCTGGCCGCCGCGCAGCAGTTCGCGGAGCAGCGCTTCCTTGATTACCGCGTTCTGCTGCTCCATGACGAAGGTGCGCACCGACAGGCGGCGCGCCGGCGGCGTGGCGATGATGGACAGGTCGCGCATGCCGGAGACGGCCATGTTCAGGGTCCGCGGGATCGGCGTGGCGGTGAGGGTGAGGATGTCCACTTCGCTGCGCAGGGCCTTGAGCTGCTCCTTCTGGCGCACCCCGAAGCGGTGTTCCTCGTCGATCACGACCAACCCCAGGTTGGCGAACTTCACGTCTTCCTGGAGCAGCTTGTGGGTCCCGATGAGGATGTCGATCTTGCCTTCGGCCAGTAGCCGCGCAGCGTTCTCGACTTCCTTGGCGCTCTTGAAGCGGCTCATCACCTCGACGCTCACCGGCCAGTCGGCGAAGCGGTCGCGGAAGCTGTTGTAGTGCTGCTGGGCGAGCAGGGTGGTGGGCACCAGCACCGCCACCTGCTTGCCGCTATGCACGGCGACGAACGCCGCGCGCATCGCCACTTCGGTCTTGCCGAAGCCGACGTCGCCGCAGACCAGGCGGTCCATTGGCCTGGGCGCGAGCATATCGGCGACCACCGCCTCGATGGCGCTTTGCTGGTCCGGCGTCTCCTCGAACGGGAAGCCGGCCGAGAAGGTCGCGTAGTCGGCCTGCGGATCCTTGAACGCGAAGCCTTCGCGGGCGGCGCGGCGGGCGTAGATGTCGAGCAGCTCGGCGGCGACGTCGCGGACCTGCTCGGCGGCCTTGCGCTTGGCCTTCTGCCAGGTTTCCGAGCCGAGCCGGTGCAACGGCGCCAGGGCGTCGTCGGCGCCGGTGTAGCGGGCGATCAGGTGCAGGTTGGCGACCGGCACGTAGAGCTTGGCGTCCTCGGCGTATTGCAGCATGAGGAATTCCGCCTGCTGGTTGTCCACCTCGAGGGTGATCAGGCCCAGGTAGCGGCCGACGCCATGGTCGATGTGCACCACCGGCGCGCCTTCGCGCAGCTCGGTGAGGTTCTTGATCACCGCGTCGCCGCCGTCGCGGGTCTTTTCCCGGCGCCGGCGCTGCATGACGCGCTGGCCGAACAGCGGGCTTTCGGCGACCAGGGCGAGGGCCGGATGGTCCAGCAGCAGGCCCTCGTCCAGCGGCGCGATGCTGATCGCCAGGCGTGCCTGGCTGGCGAGGAAGGCCGGCCAGCCGTCGACTTCCTCGGGGCGCAGCTTCAGTCGGGCCAGCAGCTCCAGCAGGACTTCCCGGCGTCCGGCCGATTCGGCGCAGAACAGTACGCGGCCGGGGAACTCCTCGATGAACCGGCGCAGCGCGGCCAGCGGCTCGGCGGCCTTGGCTTCGATCGCCAGGTTCGGCAGCGGCAGGGCCGGGAAGCGCTCGCGCCCGACGCCCGGCTCGACGTCCTCCTGGCTGGCGACCACCCGTGGCCAGTTCTTCAGCCGGGCGAAGCAGTCTTCCACCGGAAGGAACACTTCCGCCGGCGGCAGCAATGGCCGTTCCGGATCGACCCGGCGGTCCTCGTAGCGGCTGCGTACGTCATTCCAGAACTGCTCCGCGGCCTGTTCGATGCCGGGCAGGGAGAACACCTGGGTGTCTTGCGGCAGGTAGTCGAAGAGGGTCGCGGTTTCCTCGAAGAACAGCGGCAGGTAGTACTCGATTCCCGAGGGTGTCAAACCGCTGGCGAGGTCCTGGTAGATCGGGCAGCGCCGGTAGTCGACGTCGAAGCGCTCGCGGAAGCGGCCGCGGAAGCCGGTGACCGCTTCCTTGTTCAGGGGGAATTCGCGTGCCGGCAGCAGGCGGATCGACTCGACCTTGTCGATGGAGCGCTGGGTCTCCGGGTCGAAGGTGCGCAGGGTCTCGATCTCGTCGTCGAACAGGTCGATACGGAAGGGCAACTCGCTGCCCATCGGGAACAGGTCGATCAGCGCGCCGCGGACGGCGAACTCGCCGTGCTCGTAGACCGTGTCGACGCAGCGGTAGCCGGCGCCTTCCAGGCGCAGGCGCATCCGCTCGACGTCGAGTTTCTGGCCGACGTCGAGGACCAGGCTGCTGCCGAGCAGGAAGCGGGTCGGCGCCAGGCGGTGCAAGGCGGTGGAGATCGGCACCACCAGCACGCCGTGCTTGAGCTGCGGCAACTGGTAGAGGGCGGCGATGCGCTGGGAAATGATGTCCTGGTGCGGCGAAAAGACGTCGTAGGGCAGGGTTTCCCAATCGGGGAAATGCAATACCGGCAGGTCGGGGGCGAAGAACCGCAGTTCCTGTTCCAGGCGTTCGGCATTCTGGCTGTCGGCGGTCAGCAGCAGGGTGAAGCGCTTGGCGGAACTGGCGGCCTCGGCGACAGCCAGGCTCAGCGCGGCACCGGGGAGGTTGCCCCAGTGTTGCTTGCCGGCGCTGGCCGGCAGGCTGGGAAGACGCAGTACGGACACGGGCAAGCTGGGCTCCGGTCGGGAATTTGACCCGCCGGATTGTAACTTTCCCGACTGCTGGATGTCAGTCTTCCGACTGCTGCAGATTGCCGAGCCTGGCCGGCGCGGTCATAATGTAGCCCCTTTTTTCATCCCCTACATGTGGAAGGTATTGCCCGTGACTCAGAAGCCCGACCAGTGTCTCGGTGAATGGATCGATCGTGAAGCCATCGCGGAAGCCATGATCCCGCTGATTGGCCAGCTCTACCGCAATAACAATGTGGTGACCTCGATCCATGGCCGTGGTCTGATCAACCGCTCGGTGATCGCGATCATGAAGGCGCATCGTTTCGCCCGTCATCGCATGGCTGATGACGCCGAGCTGTCGGTTCACGAGACGTTCCCGATCCTCAAGGCGATGAGCGAGCTCAAGCTGGGCGCCGCTTCCGTCGATCTGGGCAAGATGGTCGCCAAGTTCAAGGCAGAAGGTAACGGCCGCAGCATCGAGGACTTCGTCAAGGCCGAGCTGGCCGAGGTGGTCGGCAAGCAGAACGGCGATGCCCGCGAAGGCACCGACGTCGTGCTCTACGGCTTCGGCCGCATCGGCCGCCTGCTGGCGCGCATCCTGATCGAGAAGACCGGCGGCGGCGACGGCCTGCGCCTGCGCGCGATCGTCGTGCGCAAGGGCGCCGAGAACGACCTGGTCAAGCGGGCCAGCCTGCTGCGTCGGGACTCGGTGCACGGTCCGTTCGACGGCACCATCACCATCGACGAAGAAAACAACACGCTGACCGCCAACGGCAACCTGATCCAGGTGATCTACTCCAACGACCCGGCGTCGATCGACTACACCCAGTACGGCATCAAGAACGCCCTGCTGGTCGACAACACCGGCAAGTGGCGCGACGCCGAAGGCCTCGGCCAGCACCTGAAGTGCCCGGGGATCGATCGCGTGGTCCTTACCGCTCCGGGCAAGGGTGCGCTGAAGAACATCGTGCACGGTATCAACCACACCGACATCGGCGCCGACGACAAGATCATCTCGGCCGCCTCCTGCACCACCAACGCCATCGTGCCGGTGCTGAAGGCCGTCAACGACCAGTACGGCATCGTCAACGGTCACGTCGAGACCGTTCACTCGTACACCAACGACCAGAACCTGATCGACAACTTCCACAAGGGCAGTCGTCGTGGCCGCAGCGCGCCGCTGAACATGGTGATCACCGAGACCGGTGCCGCCACCGCCGCGGCCAAGGCCCTGCCGGTGCTGAAAGGCAAGCTGACCGGCAATGCGATCCGTGTGCCGACGCCGAACGTGTCCATGGCGATCCTCAACCTGAACCTGGAAAAGGCCACCACCCGCGAAGAGATCAACGAGTACCTGCGCCAGATGGCCATGCACTCGGACCTGCAGAAGCAGATCGACTTCGTCAGCTCCCAGGAAGTGGTTTCCACCGACTTCGTCGGTTCGCGCCATGCCGGCGTGGTGGACGCCGAGGCGACCATCTGCAACGACAACCGTGTCGTCCTGTACGTGTGGTACGACAACGAGTTCGGCTACAGCTGCCAGGTAGTGCGCGTGATGGAAGACATGGCTGGGGTCAACCCGCCGGCCTTCCCGCGTTGATGCGCAAGGCGTAGAGGAAAACGGGAGCTCTCGGGCTCCCGTTTTTCATTTCTGTGGATAACCAGAACAAGAAACTACTCACTTCGATTTAGGGTTTTTCAATGGATGGTCAACATCTGCACCAGGGCGAGCTGAAGCGTGGCCTGAAGAATCGCCACATCCAGTTGATCGCGCTGGGCGGGGCGATCGGCACCGGGCTGTTCCTCGGCTCGGCGGGCGTCATCAAGACGGCCGGCCCGTCGATGATCCTCGGTTACGCCATTGGCGGCTTCATCGCCTTCCTGATCATGCGCCAGCTCGGCGAGATGATCGTCGAGGAGCCGGTGGCCGGCTCCTTCAGTCACTTCGCACACAAGTACTGGGGCGGATTCGCCGGTTTCCTTTCCGGCTGGAACTACTGGGTGCTGTACATCCTGGTGGGCATGTCGGAGCTGACCGCGGTGGGCAAGTACATCCAGTACTGGTGGCCGGACGTGCCGACCTGGGCGACGGCGGCGGCGTTCTTCGTGCTGATCAACGCGATCAACCTGGCCAACGTGAAAGCCTTCGGCGAGACCGAGTTCTGGTTCGCGATCATCAAGGTAGCGGCGATCGTCGGCATGATCCTGCTCGGTATCTACCTGCTGGTCGGCGGCGGTGGCGGACCGCAAGCCTCGGTGAGCAACCTGTGGGACCGCGGCGGCTTCTTCCCCAACGGTCTCAGCGGCCTGGTGATGACCCTGGCGATCATCATGTTCTCCTTCGGTGGCCTGGAGCTGGTGGGCATCACCGCCGCCGAGGCGTCCGAGCCGAGGAAGGTGATTCCCAAGGCGATCAACCAGGTGATCTACCGGATCCTCATCTTCTATATCGGCGCCCTGGCGGTGCTGCTCTCGCTGTATCCATGGGACCAGTTGGTGGAGACCATCAACGCTTCCGGCGACGACTACAGTGGCAGCCCGTTCGTGCAGATCTTCTCGTTGATCGGCAGCGGCACCGCGGCCAACATCCTCAACTTCGTAGTCCTCACCGCGGCATTGTCGGTCTACAACAGCGGCGTCTACTGCAACAGCCGGATGCTCTACGGCCTGGCCGCCCAGGGCGACGCGCCGAAGGTGCTGATGTCGGTGGACCGCCGGGGCGTGCCGGTGCTGTCGATCCTGGTCTCGGCGCTGATCACCTTCCTCTGCGTGATCGTCAACTACGTATTGCCGCACAAGGCGCTGGAGCTGCTGATGTCGCTGGTGGTGGCGGCGCTGGTGATCAACTGGGCGATGATCAGCCTGTCGCACCTGAAGTTCCGCGCGGCGATGAAGCGCCAGGGCGTGGACACCTTCTTCAAGGCGCTCTGGTCGCCGTTCAGCAACTACCTGTGCCTGGCCTTCGTGGTGTTCATCCTTGGCATCATGCTGATGATCCCCGGGATCAACATCTCGGTGTACGCCATTCCATTCTGGCTGCTGCTGATGTGGTTGTGCTACCGGGTCAAGCTGTCGCTGGCGGAAAGGCGCGGGCTCGGCCAGCAGGCCTGAGCCTGCGGGTGGCGCAGGACGGGAGCTTCGGCTCCCGTTTTTCATTTCGCACGGGCATGTTTTTCTGTCGTTTTCTGTTACGCGTTTCAAGACCCGGTGTGCGGCTTGGGTGGCTCCCGGGGAGGTGGCTCTTTATAATCCCGGGGTTACCTTGCGGGGCCATTCATCAATCGTGCCAATTCAGTACGTTGCGCGCGATGATGGTCATTTTCTGACTTGGGCCTCGTCTTTTCTGTCCACGACCACTAGGCACTAGACATGATCAAGATAAAACGTGGCCTGGACCTGCCCATCAGCGGCGCCCCCGAACAGCGCATCGAGGCAGCACGCCCGGTACGCAGCGTGGCGTTGATCGGTTTCGACTACCACGGCATGAAGCCGACCATGGCGGTGCAGGTAGGCGACCGGGTGAAGCTGGGGCAGGTGCTGTTCACCGACAAGAAGAATCCCTCCGTCAGCTATACCGCACCCGGCGCCGGTGTGGTCAGTGCCATCCATCGTGGCGAGAAGCGCGTCCTGCAATCGGTGGTCATCGATCTCGACGGCGACGAGCAACTGGAGTTCGCCCGTTATCCCGCTGACAAACTCGCCACGCTGAGCGCCGAGCAGGTCCGCGACAACCTGTTGCAGTCGGGCCTGTGGACCGCGCTGCGGACCCGGCCGTTCAGCAAGGTGCCCGATCCCGAGTCCAGCCCCAGTTCGATTTTCGTCACTGCCATCGATACTCAGCCGCTGGCCGCCGATCCGCAGGTGGTTATCGCGGAGCAGGGCGAGGCCTTCCAGGCCGGGCTGACGGTGCTCGGGCGCCTGGCCCGGGTGTTCCTGTGCAAGGCGGAAGGCGTTTCGCTACCCGGCGAGGCGCTCTCCGGCGTGACCGCGCAAGCATTCTCCGGTCCGCATCCGGCGGGCCTGCCCGGCACCCATATCCACTTCCTCGACCCGGTGGGTGCCGGCAAGAGCGTGTGGAACCTGAACTACCAGGACGTGATTGCCATCGGCAAGCTGTTCACGACCGGGCAATTGTGGACCGAGCGGGTGATCGCCCTGGCCGGTCCGGTGGTGGAAAAGCCGCGTCTGGTGCGCACCCGCTTGGGCGCCAACCTCGACGAACTGGCCGCCGGCCAGTTGCAGCCGGGCAACAACCGACTGATCTCCGGCTCCGTGCTGGGCGGTCGCACCGCCCATGGCGCCTACGCCTACCTGGGGCGCTACCACCTGCAGTTGTCCTGTCTCAAGGAGGGCGACCAGCGCGAGTTCCTCCACTACCTGCGCGCCGGGGTGGAAAAGCATTCGCTGCTCAACGTGTTCGTCTCCAGGCTGCTCGGCGGCAAGCGCTTTGCCTTCACCACCAGCACCAACGGCAGCCCACGGGCGATGGTGCCGGTAGGTAACTACGAGGCGGTGATGCCGCTGGATATCCTGCCGACTCAACTGCTGCGCTACCTGATCGTCGGCGACACGGAAATGGCCCAGAAGCTCGGCGCCCTGGAACTCGACGAAGAGGACCTGGCGCTGTGCAGCTACGTCTGCGCCGGCAAGTACGAATACGGCCCGATTCTGCGGGACAATCTGGCACGCATCGAGCAGGAGGGCTGAGCCATGGGTTTGCGTAACCTGCTCGACAAGGTCGAGCATCATTTCGAGAAGGGCGGGCGCTACGAGAAGTGGTACCCGCTGTACGAAGCCGTGGACACCTTCCTCTATCGTCCGGGCAGCGTCACCCGCACCACTGCACACGTGCGCGACGGCATCGACCTGAAGCGCATGATGATCATCGTCTGGCTATGCACCTTCCCGGCGATGTTCTTCGGCATGTACAACGTCGGCCACCAGGCCAACCTGATCTTCGCCCAGAGCCCCGACCTGTTGAGCGCCCAGGATGGCTGGCGCTTCGCCCTGATCGGCGCGCTGGCCGGGTTCGACCCGAACAGCCTGTGGGATTGCCTGGTCCAGGGCGCCGCGTACTTCCTGCCGGTGTACCTGACCACCTTCATCGTCGGCGGTTTCTGGGAGGTGCTGTTCGCCAGCATCCGCCGCCACGAGGTCAACGAAGGCTTCTTCGTCACCTCGGTGCTGTTCGCCCTGACCCTGCCGCCGTCCGTCCCGCTGTGGCAGGTAGCCCTGGGGATCAGCTTCGGCGTGGTGCTGGGCAAGGAAGTGTTCGGCGGCACCGGGAAGAACTTCCTCAATCCGGCACTGGTCGGCCGGGCCTTCCTGTTCTTCGCCTACCCGGCGCAGATGTCCGGCGACGCGGTATGGACCTCGGTGGACGGCTTCGCCGGCGCCACCTCGCTGAGCCTGGCCGCCGCCGGCGGGGTGGACAACATCCTCGGCCACGGCCTGACCTGGATGGATGCCTTCCTCGGCCACATGCAGGGTTCGATGGGCGAGACCAGCACCCTGGCGATCTTCATCGGCGGCGCCGTGCTGCTGCTGACCCGCATCGCCTCCTGGCGCATCGTCGCCGGGGTGATGCTGGGGATGGTCGCCATGAGCTATCTGTTCAACGCCATCGGCTCGGCCAGCAACCCGATGTTCGCCATGCCCTGGTATTGGCACCTGGTCACCGGCGGCTTCGCCTTCGGCATGATCTTCATGGCCACCGACCCGGTCTCGGCGTCCATGACCGATACCGGCAAGTGGCTGTTCGGCGCCCTGATCGGAGTGATGGTCATGCTGATCCGGGTGGTCAACCCGGCGTTCCCGGAAGGCATGATGCTGGCGATCCTGTTCGCCAACCTGTTCGCACCGCTGATCGACCATTTCGTCGTTCAGGCCAACATCAAGCGGAGGCTGGCGCGCAATGGCTAATCAAGAATCCACCACCCGCACACTGCTGGTAGCCCTGGTGGTGTGCCTGGTCAGCTCGGTGTTCGTCGCCGGCGCGGCGGTGGCGCTGAAGCCGACCCAGGCGGAAAACCGCCTGCTCGACAAGCAGCGCAGCATCCTCGCCATCGCTGGTCTCGGCGAGCCGGGCATGTCCGGCAAAGAGGTCAAGGCGCTGTTCGACAGTCGCATCACCGCCAAGGTGGTCGACCTGCAGAGCGGCACCTTCAGCGATGCCCAGGACCCGCTCGGCTACGACCCGCTGAAAGCGGCCAAGGACCCGGCGCTGTCGGATGCGCTGCCCGCCGCCGAGGACATCGCCTCGATCAAGCGCCGCGAGCGCTATACCACGGTCTACCTGGTGGAGACCGACGGCAAGCTCGACACCCTGATCCTGCCGGTGCGCGGCTACGGTCTGTGGTCGACCCTCTACGGCTTCCTGGCGCTCAAGGGCGACCTCAACACGGTCGCCGGCTTCGGCTTCTACCAGCATGGCGAGACCCCCGGTCTCGGCGGCGAGGTCGACAATCCGAAATGGAAGGCGCTGTGGGTCGGCAAGACCCTCTACGACGCCCAGGGCGATCTTGCGGTACAGATCATCAAGGGCTCGGTGGACCCGCAATCGGCGAAGGCGACCCACCAGGTCGACGGCCTGGCCGGCGCCACCCTGACCAGCAAGGGTGTCGACAACCTGCTGCATTTCTGGCTCGGCAAGGACGGTTTCGACGCCTTCCTCGCCAATCTGCGCAAAGGGGAGGCGTGATGGCTGCTCAACCCACGATCCGCGAAGTCCTGTTCAATCCGGTCTTCCAGAACAATCCGATCGGCCTGCAGATCCTCGGGATCTGCTCGGCGCTGGCGGTAACCTCGAACCTGAAGACCGCTACCGTCATGGCCATCGCCCTGACCCTGGTGACCGGCTTCTCCAACCTGTTCATCTCGATGATCCGCCGGCAGATTCCCAGCTCGATCCGGATGATCGTGCAGATGGTGATCATCGCCTCGCTGGTGATCGTCGTCGACCAGGTGCTCAAGGCCTATGCCTATAGCCTGAGCAAGCAGCTCTCGGTGTTCGTCGGGCTGATCATCACCAACTGCATCGTGATGGGCCGCGCCGAAGCCTTCGCCATGGCCAACCCGCCGCTCGTGTCGTTCTTCGACGGCATCGGCAACGGTCTCGGCTACAGCGCCATGCTGCTGGTGCTGGGCTTCGTCCGCGAGCTGTTCGGCGCCGGCAAGCTCTACGGCATCAGCGTGTTGCCGACGGTCAACGATGGCGGCTGGTACCAGCCGAACGGCCTGCTCCTGCTGCCGCCTTCGGCGTTCTTCCTGATCGGCCTGATCATCTGGGCCCTGCGGACCTGGAAGAAAGACCAGGTCGAGGCCCCGACCTACAAGATGGCCCCGCAGGTATCCAGCAAGGAGGCTTACTGATGGAGCACTACATCAGCCTGTTCGTGAAGGCCGTGTTCGTCGAGAACATGGCGCTGGCGTTCTTCCTCGGCATGTGTACCTTCATCGCCATCTCGAAGAAGGTGGAGACCGCCATCGGCCTGGGTATCGCGGTGATCGTGGTGCAGACCATCACCGTGCCGGCCAACAACCTGATCTACACCTACCTGCTCAAGGACGGCGCGCTGGCCTGGGCCGGGCTGCCCGAGGTGGAC
Source organism: Pseudomonas aeruginosa (assembly GCF_001457615.1). GTDB lineage: Bacteria > Pseudomonadota > Gammaproteobacteria > Pseudomonadales > Pseudomonadaceae > Pseudomonas > Pseudomonas aeruginosa. The sequence continues at coordinate 2,130,429 of NZ_LN831024.1, forward strand.
CTGAGTTTCCTCGGCCTGCTCAGCTACATCGGGGTGATCGCCGCCATCGTGCAGATCCTCGAGATGCTCCTCGACAAGTACGTACCCAGCCTCTACAACGCGCTGGGCGTGTTCCTGCCGCTGATCACGGTGAACTGCGCGATCATGGCCGGCTCGCTGTTCATGGTCGAGCGCGACTACAACCTTGCCGAGAGCACGGTGTACGGCGTCGGCTCGGGCTTTTCCTGGGCGCTGGCGATCGCCGCGCTGGCGGGTATCCGCGAGAAGCTCAAGTACAGCGACGTCCCCGAGGGCCTGCAGGGCCTGGGGATCACCTTCATCACCATCGGCCTGATGTCGTTGGGCTTCATGTCGTTCTCCGGCGTGCAGTTGTAAGGAGAGGCCCGTGATCGGATTCGAGATTTTCCTGGCCATCGGCATGTTCACCGCCATCGTCCTGGGCCTGGTGGCGATCATCCTGGTCGCCCGCGCCAAGCTGGTGTCGAGTGGAGACGTGACCATCCAGATCAATGGCGAGCACAGCCTGACCGTGCCGGCCGGCGGCAAGCTGCTGCAAACCCTGGCGGCGAACAACGTGTTCCTGTCTTCCGCCTGCGGCGGCGGCGGCACCTGCGCGCAGTGCAAATGCGTGGTGGTCGAGGGCGGCGGCGAGATGCTGCCGACCGAGGAGTCGCACTTCACCCGGCGCCAGGCGAAGGAAGGCTGGCGCCTGTCGTGCCAGACGCCGGTCAAGCAGGATATGCAGATCCGCGTGCCTGAAGAGGTCTTCGGGGTGAAGAAATGGGAGTGCACGGTGGAGTCCAACCCCAACGTCGCCACCTTCATCAAGGAACTCACCCTGCGACTGCCGGACGGCGAGAGCGTGGACTTTCGTGCCGGCGGCTACGTGCAGCTGGAATGCCCGCCGCACGTGGTCGAGTACAAGGACTTCGATATCCAGCCGGAATATCGCGGCGACTGGGACAAGTTCAACATGTGGCGCTACGTGTCGAAGGTCGACGAGACGGTGATCCGCGCCTACTCGATGGCCAACTACCCGGAAGAGAAGGGCGTGGTCAAGTTCAACATCCGCATCGCCTCGCCGCCGCCGGGCAGCGACCTGCCGCCGGGGCAGATGTCGTCCTGGGTGTTCAACCTCAAGCCGGGCGACAAGGTCACCGTGTACGGGCCGTTCGGCGAGTTCTTCGCCAAGGACACCGAGGCCGAGATGGTCTTCATCGGCGGCGGCGCCGGCATGGCGCCGATGCGTTCGCACATCTTCGACCAGTTGCGCCGGCTCAAGTCGAACCGCAAGATCAGCTTCTGGTACGGCGCGCGCTCGCTGCGCGAGGCCTTCTATACCGAGGAGTACGACCAGCTGCAGGCGGAGAATCCCAACTTCCAGTGGCACCTGGCGCTGTCCGACCCGCAGCCGGAGGACAACTGGACCGGCCTGACCGGTTTCATCCACAACGTGCTGTTCGAGAACTACCTGAAGGACCACCCGGCGCCCGAGGACTGCGAGTTCTACATGTGCGGCCCGCCGATGATGAATGCCGCGGTGATCAAGATGCTCACCGACCTGGGCGTGGAGCGCGAGAATATCCTGCTGGACGATTTCGGTGGCTGAGCGTTTCCGTCCGCTTGCCATGGCCGGACTGGCAGCGCTGGCGCTGGTCCTGGCCGGTTGCGGCGACACCCTGGAAAGCTTCGGCGGCCCGACCATGGGCAGCACCTATTCGATCAAGTACGTACGCGGCGCCTCGGCGCCCGACGTCCAGACGGCGAAAGCCGCGGTGGAGGCGATCCTCGCCGAGGTCGACCGGCAGATGTCCACCTACCGCGACGATTCCCTGGTCTCGCGTTTCAATGCGCTGCCGGCGCAGTCCTGCATGGAGCTGCCGCCACCGATGCTGGAGTTGCTGCGCTACGGCGGCGAGTTGTCGGAGCAGAGCCAGGGCGCCTTCGACATGACCGTCGAGCCGCTGATGAACCTCTGGGGCTTCGGTCCGCAGGCGCGGGTAGAGAAGGTTCCCAGCGCCGAGCAGATCGCCGCGGTGCGCCGTGACGTCGGCCATCGACACCTGCGCATCGACGGCCAGCGCCTGTGCAAGGACGCCGCCGTACAATTGGACTTCGACAGCATCGCCGCTGGCTATACGGTGGACGCGGTAGGCGAACGCCTGAAGGAGCTCGGCGTGCGCAGCTACCTGGCGGAAATCACCGGCGAGTTGAAAGCCGAAGGGCGCAAGCCGGACGGCACGCCCTGGCGCATCGCTATCGAAGCGCCGCGCGAGGGCCAGCGGGTCGCCCAGCAGGTACTGGCGCTGGACGGCTACGGCGTCTCGACCTCGGGCGATTACCGCAACTATTTCGAAGAGAACGGCCAGCGCTATTCGCACACCTTCGACCCGCGCACCGGCGCGCCGATCGACCATCACCTGGCTTCGGTCACGGTGATCGATCCGTCGACGCGCAACGCCGACGGCCTGTCGACCCTGCTGATGGCGCTCGGTCCGGAGGAGGGCTACCGTTTCGCCGAGAAGCACCGACTGGCGGCGCTGTTCGTCAGTCGCCAGGGCAACGGTTTCGACAGCCGCACCACGCCACGCTACGAGCAACTGTTCGGCAACCAAGGAGAACGTCCATGACCTGGCTACTGGTCTTCGTCATCATGCTGCTGGTGGTCTTCGGCATGTCCATCGGCGTCATCATGGGCCGCAAGCCAATCGCCGGTTCCTGCGGCGGCATCGCCAACCTGGGGATCGAGAAGGAATGCTCGATCTGCGGCGGCGACCGGCAGAAATGCGAGGAAGCCAACCGCGACGAATCTGTAGTGCCCGGAAAACTCGCCTACGACGCGACCAAACGCTAATGTGCGACATTTCGCACAGGGCGTAACATATGCCCGCCTCGAGGTCGGACCGAGCCTTGCCCGGCGAATGCCGCCGTTCGCACCGACCCGATGATCGAATCGATCCGCCGCGCACATGTTGTGCAGCGGCTTTGCCGGAGGCGCCAGTGGGCGCCTCGGCCTGTTCTGAGGAGTACGCATGGCTGTCTACAACTACGACGTGGTGATTTTGGGCACGGGTCCGGCGGGCGAAGGGGCGGCGATGAACGCCTCCAAGTACGGACGCAAGCTGGCGGTAGTCGACAGCCGTCGCGTGGTCGGAGGCAACTGCACGCACCTCGGCACCATTCCTTCCAAGGCCCTGCGCCACTCGGTGAAGCAGATCATCGAGTTCAACACCAACCCGATGTTCCGCCAGATCGGCGAGCCGCGCTGGTTCTCCTTCCCCGACGTGCTGAAGAGCGCCGACCGGGTGATCTCCAAGCAGGTCGCCTCGCGTACCGGCTACTACGCGCGCAATCGCATCGACATGTTCACCGGCACCGCCAGCTTCGTCGACGAACGCACCGTCGAAGTGGTGACGCCGAGCGGCGCGGTGGAGCGCCTGGTCGCCGACCAGTTCGTGATCGCCACCGGCTCGCGCCCGTATCGTCCTTCGGACATCAATTTCAACCACCCGCGGGTCTACGACAGCGACACCATCCTGTCCCTGAGCCACACCCCGCGCCGGCTGATCATCTACGGAGCCGGGGTGATCGGCTGCGAATACGCGTCGATCTTCAGCGGCCTGGGCGTGCTGGTGGACCTGATCGATACGCGCGACCAGTTGCTCAGCTTCCTCGATGACGAGATTTCCGATGCGCTGAGCTACCACCTGCGCAACAACAACGTGCTGATCCGCCACAACGAGGAGTACGAGCGCGTCGAGGGGCTGGACAACGGTGTCATCCTGCACCTGAAGTCGGGCAAGAAGATCAAGGCGGACGCGCTGCTCTGGTGCAACGGCCGGACCGGCAACACCGACAAGCTCGGCCTGGAGAACGTCGGCATCAAGGTCAACAGCCGTGGCCAGATCGAGGTGGACGAGAACTACCGCACTTCGGTGAGCAACATCTTCGCCGCTGGCGACGTGATCGGCTGGCCGAGCCTGGCCAGCGCTGCCTACGACCAGGGCCGCTCGGCCGCCGGCAACATCGTCGAGAGCGACAGCTGGCGCTTCGTCAACGATGTGCCGACCGGCATCTACACCATTCCGGAGATCAGCTCGATCGGCAAGAACGAAAGCGAACTGACCGCGGCGAAGATTCCCTACGAAGTGGGCAAGGCGTTCTTCAAGGGCATGGCCCGGGCGCAGATTTCCAACGAGCCGGTGGGCATGCTGAAGATCCTGTTCCATCGCGAGACCCTGGAGATCCTCGGCGTGCACTGCTTCGGCGACCAGGCTTCGGAAATCGTCCACATCGGCCAGGCGATCATGAACCAGCCGGGCGAGCTGAATACCCTGAAGTACTTCGTCAACACCACCTTCAACTACCCGACCATGGCGGAAGCCTATCGGGTAGCGGCGTTCGACGGCCTCAACCGGCTTTTTTGAAGGACTCCGGCCGGCGGCCTGAGCCGGCCGGAGGGGATGTGCTCAGCGATTCCCGAGGGTGGCGCTGGCCAAACCGGGAAAGTCTGTGATCAGGCTGTCCACGCCGAAGTCGGCGAGCCGGCGCATCAGCGCCGGTTCGTTGACCGTCCACACCGAGACGTGAAGCCCCTGGCGCTGGGCCTTGAGCAGGCGTTCCGGGGTGCATAGGGTCCAGTTCAGGGCGAGCAGGGCACAGCCATAGTGCTGGGCGACCTTCAGCGGGTCGAGCCAGGCGTATTCGGCGACCAGCCCGCGCGACAGCTCTGGGGTCAGTTCGTTGAGGGCCTTGAGCACGGTCCGCGAACCGCTGGTGACGGTGACCTTGTCGCGGTTGCCGAAGCGCTCGGTCAGCTCCCTGATCCGCGTTACCGTCCGCGCCGCGCGTTCGCGCGAGGCGCTCTTCACTTCCAGCTGCCAGTGCTCGAACGGGCACTTCTCGAACAGCTCCTCCAGCCGCGGGATCGGCGTCGGCCGTACCCAGCCGGGGCCGCCCTTGCGCGCGTCGTAGGTGGCCAGGGTGGCCGCGTCGTGTTCGGCGACCTTGCCGCGGCGGCCGGTGGTGCGCTTCAGGGTCGGGTCGTGGATCACCATCAGTTCGCCGTCGCGGGACAGGTGCAGGTCCAGTTCGCAACGGTTGACGCCATGCTCCAGGCAGCGCTGGAAGCTGGCCAGGGTGTTTTCCGGCGCTTCGCCCTTGGCGCCGCGATGTCCATAGATGAGAGTCACTGTGGCTCCTTGTTCGAGGGTTGCGCGGGATTCCGCGGCCGATGATGGCGAACGCTGTCGAGCACCCGGCCGCTTTCGAAATATACCGAGAAGTCGCGGTAATCCCAGCGCACGATGGGCGGCTGGCCGACCGCGGGATGTTCCTCGTCGGTCAGGCCGAAGCGTTGCAGCACGGCTTCGCGGCTTTCGCCGTGCGCGGGCAGGGCGACCCGGGTATCGCCCTGGGCGCCCAGCGGAATGCTCAGGGTGTCGGCGAACAGCGGCGGGGCGAGGAGGAGGGAGCACAGCAGTAGCGAACGGAGCATCGGCACATCTCAGGTCGAAGAAGGTTTCAGGTCGAAGAAGGTTGGCCCGGCTCGCCGAGCGGGCCCTGTCCGGCCCGTGCCAGGCGGCGCTGCTGGGCCTGCTTCTGGAGGATATGCCGGGCCAGCAACTGGCGCTGTGCGTCGCTCAACGCTTCGAACTCGGTGCCGATCTCGAATTCGTCGTCGTGTGGCTGGGCGTGGATTACCCGGGCCCGCAGTTCGAGGCCGAACCCCTGCGGCAACAGGACCATGCGCAGGACGAGCAACTGGCCGACCGGCAATGCGCGGTCGTGGCGGAAGCTGACTCCCCCCTCGGACAGGCTGACCTTGCGCGGTTCGCCGATCTCCTTGAGCAGGCTCTGCACCATGACCTGGCCAAGCAGGTCGATGCGCTTGTTCATCACCTTCAGGTAGTTGGCCAGCGTGCGGTCGCGTTCGCTGATGTGGCGCAGCAGGTGCTGCGACTCGTAATCCATCAGGTGGAGGTCGCTGAGCAGGCTGAACAGGGTGGCCCCGGCTCGCTCTCCAGGCTGTCTTCGACGGCCCCGGCAGGGCGAAATTCCAGTGCGAGGGTATCTTCGATACGGTAGTATTCGCGGCGGTCATCCGCGTCACGAGTGGACATGGCGAACCCACGGCGGCAGTGATGGTCAGAGTGTAAGGCCGCCGGCGATGCCTCGCCACTTCGCCATCCCGACGCATCCATTTTCTGCCAGCTAAGGGCGACATGTTCAGACCCCTGTCCGTTTTCATCGGCACGCGCTATACGCGGGCCAAACGTCGCAGCCATTTCGTCTCCTTCATTTCGCTGACCTCGATGATCGGCCTGGCACTGGGCGTGCTGGTGATGATCGTGGTGCTCTCGGTGATGAACGGCTTCGATCGCGAAATGCGTACCCGCATCCTCGGCATGGTGCCGCAGGCCACCGTCGAGTCGTACCAGCCCATCGATGACTGGCGCGCCCTGGCCGAGAAGGTCAAGGCCCACGAGCATGTCACCGCGGTAGCGCCGTTCACCCAGATGCAGGGCATGCTCAGCGCCAATGGCGCGGTGCAGACGGTGATGGTCGATGCGGTCGATCCGCTGGAAGAGGCCAAGGTCTCGATCATTCCCGATTTCTTCAAGCAGGGCTCGCTGGCGGAACTCAAGGCCGGCGGCTTCGGCATCGTCATCGGCCAACTGGCGGCGCAGAAGCTCGGCGTCGGCATCGGCGACAAGGTCACCCTGATCCTCCCCGAGGTGGCGGTCACCCCGGCCGGGGTATTCCCGCGGATGAAGCGTTTCACCGTGGTCGGCACCTTCCGCGTCGGCGCCGGCGAACTGGATGGCGGCCTGTCGCTGATCCACCTGGAAGACGCCGCGCGCCTGCAGCGCTGGAAGACCAACCAGGTACAGGGGCTGCGCCTGAAGCTCGACGACCTGTTCCAGGCGCCGCGGGTGGCCTGGGAGATCGCCCGGACCCTGACCGACAATGACTTCTACGCCCGCGACTGGACGCGCAGCCACGGCAACCTGTACCAGGCCATCCGCATGGAAAAGACCATGATCGGCCTGTTGCTGCTGCTGATCGTCGCGGTCGCCGCGTTCAACATCATTTCCACCCTGGTGATGGTGGTCACCGACAAGAAGTCGGACATCGCCATCCTTCGTACCCTCGGCGCCACGCCGGGGCAGATCATGGCTACCTTCATGGTCCAGGGCACGGTGATCGGGGTGATCGGCACGCTGGTCGGCGGGGTCCTCGGGGTGGTCGCGGCGCTCAACGTCAGCGCCTGGATTTCCGCCCTGGAAAAGCTGCTGGGCCACCAGTTCCTCGCGTCCGACGTGTACTTCATCGATTACCTGCCGTCGCAACTGATGCTCGACGATGTCGTGCTGGTCTGCGGCGCGGCCCTGGTCCTCAGCTTCTTCGCCACTTTGTATCCAGCCTGGCGTGCGGCGCGCACCCAGCCTGCGGAGGCTTTGCGTTATGAATGACAAGTCGGTGCTGAGTTGCCGCAACCTGAGCAAGAGCTACGACGAGGGGCCGCAATCGGTGCAGGTGCTGTCCGGCGTCGAGTTGAACCTGCTGCCTGGGGAGCGGGTGGCTATCGTCGGCAGCTCCGGTTCGGGCAAGAGCACCTTGCTGAACATGCTCGGCGGCCTGGACACGCCCTCCGCCGGCAGCGTCTGGCTCGCCGGCGAGGAACTCTCGGCGCTGAACGAGACGGCCCGCGGGCTGCTGCGCAACCGCGCGCTGGGCTTCGTCTACCAGTTCCACCACCTGTTGCCGGAGTTCACCGCCCTGGAGAACGTCTGCATGCCGCTGTTGATCGGCCGCACGCCGATCGCGGAAGCCCGCCAGCGGGCGGCCGAGCTGCTGGAGCGGGTCGGGCTGGGTCATCGCCTGTCGCACAAGCCGGCCGAGCTGTCCGGCGGCGAGCGCCAGCGGGTGGCGATCGCCCGCGCGCTGGTCAACCGTCCGCAGCTGGTACTGCTCGACGAGCCCACCGGCAACCTTGACCAGCATACCGCCCAGGGTATCCAGGAGCTGATGCTGGAACTGAGCCGTTCGTTGCAGACCTCGTTCCTGGTGGTAACCCACGATCTCCAGCTGGCCGGGCACATGGATCGCATCCTGCGCCTGGAAGAAGGCCGACTGATCGCCGCGTAGCGGGGCGACGGCGTGCCCGCCGTCCGCTCCCGTCCGGCGAATCCCCCATCGACTCGGTGCATCCGCGACATGTTCAGACCGTTACCGTTCTTCATAGGCCTGCGCTACACCCGCGCCAAACGCCGCAACCACTACATCTCGTTCATCTCGCTGACCTCGATGATCGGCCTGGCGCTGGGCGTGCTGGCGATGATCATCGTGCTCTCGGTGATGAACGGCTTCCAGAAGGAAATGCGCACGCGGATCCTCGGCATGGTGCCGCATGCCACCATCAGCGCGGCGCAGCCGCTGGACGACTGGCAGACCGTCGCCAACGCGGCGCTTCGGCACCGCGAGGTGGTCGGCGCGGCGCCGTTCGCCGAACTGCAGGGCATGCTGTCGTACAAGGGCAACATGCTGCCGGTGCTGGTCAACGGCATCGACCCGCAGGAGGAGCGCAAGGTTTCCATCATCGGCGAGCACATCGTCCAGGGCAGCCTGGACGACCTCAAGCCTGGCGAGTTCGGCATCGTCCTCGGCGAGATCACCGCGCGGCGCTTCCATGTCAATGTCGGCGACAAGCTGACCCTGATCGTCCCGGAAGCCACCAGTGCGCCGGGCGGCATCACTCCGCGCATGCAGCGCTTCACCATCGTCGCCCTGTTCAAGGTCGGCGCCGAACTGGACAACTCGCTGGCGCTGATCGACATCGCCGATGCCGGCCAGTTGCTGCGCCTGCAACCGGGCCAGGTGCCGAGCGTGCGCCTGGAGCTGAAGGATCTCTACCAGTCGCCGCAGGTCGCCGCCAAGGTGGTCAAGGAGTTGGGGCAGGGCTTCAGGTCCAGCGACTGGACCAGGACCCAGGGCAGCCTGTTCAACGCGATGAAGATGGAAAAGACCATGATCGGCCTGCTCCTGCTGCTGATCATCGCGGTCGCCGCCTTCAACATCATCGCCACCCTGATCATGGTGGTCGCCGACAAGCGCACCGACATCGCGATTCTTCGTACCCTCGGCGCCACGCCGCGGCAGATCATGGCGATCTTCATGGTCCAGGGCACCGTCATCGGCGTGATCGGGACGGTCATCGGCGGGGTACTCGGGGTGTTCGCGGCGTTGAACATCACCGGGATGATCGACCGCATCGAACGGTTGGTCGGACACAAGGTCTTCAGCTCGGATGTGTACTTCATCAACTACCTGCCTTCCGATCTGCAGGTGCTGGACGTGGTGCTGATCTGCAGCGCTGCATTGCTGATGAGCTTCCTCGCCACCCTGTACCCATCCTGGCGCGCGGCGCGGACACAACCGGCCGAGTCGCTGCGCTACGAGTGAGCGAGAAGGCCTGCGCCAGTCCCAGCACGGGGCGGACAAGGCCCACGAAAAAGCCGCCTTCGAGGCGGCTTTTTCATGTCCGGCGGATCACTTCGCGGCGACCCGTTCGCGACGTTGCCGGCAGCGTCGGCTCCAACTGCGCTGCACCCACCAGCGCCAGTAGAGCATCGTCAGCGCGTAGCCGAGGATGGCGGCGATGATGCCGCACACCACCGAACCGAGCAGGAAGGGCTGCCAGAGGCTGGACAGCTCCTGGCTGATCCATTCCCAGGTGAGATGGTCCGGCAGGGTGCGCGGCGGCACCTGCATCAACCAGGCGCCCAGCTTGTAGGTGCAATAGAAGACCGGGGGCATCGTGATCGGATTGGTCAGCCAGACCAATCCGACGGAGATTGGCAGATTGCTCCGAATCCACACCGCCAGACCGGCCGCCAGCAGCATCTGCATCGGCATCGGGATGAAGGCGGCGAACAGCCCGGCGGCCATGGCGCGCGATACCGAGTGGCGATTGAGATGCCAAAGGTTGGGATCGTGCGTCAACTTGCCGAGAAAGCGCAGCGACTTCTGCGAGCGGATGCTTTCCGGATCGGGCATGTAGCGCTTGAACAGGCGACGCGGCATGTGGGCTCTCGGTGGATATAGGCTTGCGTATTATGCCAAGCAAGATGACAGGATTTCGTTGCCCATTGTATGACCCCATGTGACATGTCGGGGAGCGGAGGGCGCGCCACGGGGATGGGAGGAACCGTTCATGCGCCTGGGATTGCCAGCCCTCGCCGCGGGGCTGCTGGCCCTGCGCTTCCTGGCGGAATTGCCGTCGGTCGGCTGGCTGCTGGGCATGGCCGCCGCCGGACTGTTGCTGCTGTTCGGCCGGCTGTACTGGCTGGGGTTGTTCCTGCTCGGGTTCGCCTGGGCCTGCGGCTCGGCGCAAGTCGCCCTGGACGGACGCCTGGCCGCCGAGCTGGATGGTCGCACCCTTTGGCTGGAGGGGCGTGTGGTCGATCTGCCGGCGAGCGGCGAGGGCGTCACGCGCTTCCGGCTGGAGGAGGTCAGCGCTGCGCGGGGCGTGCTTCTTCCCGAGCGTCTGCGCCTGAGCTGGCGCGGCGCGCCGCCGCTGATGGGCGGCGAACGCTGGCGCCTGGCGGTGACCCTGAAACGCCCCCGCGGCCTGGTGAACGCGGCGGGGTTCGACTACGAGGCCTGGTTGTTGGCGCAGCGGGTCGGTGCCGTGGGCACGGTGAAGGCGGGCCAACGCCTGCAGCCGGCCAGCGGCCTGGATGCCTGGCGCGACGCCTGGCGCCAACGCCTGCTGGCGGTCGACGCACAGGGGCGCGGCGCCGCCCTGGCGGCGCTGGTGCTGGGGGATGGCTCGGGATTGAGCGCGGCCGAGTGGCGCATGTTCCAGGACACCGGCACCGTGCATCTGATGGTCATCTCCGGTTCGCATATCTCGTTGCTGGCAGGGATGCTCTATGGCCTGGTGGCGGCCTTGCATCGCCTGGGCTGCTGGCCGCGGCGCCTGCCCTGGCTGCCCTGTGCCTGCGCCCTGGGTTTGCTTGGTGCCTGGAGCTACGGGTTGATGGCGGGTTTCGAGGTCCCGGTGCGGCGTGCTTGCCTGATGGTCAGCCTGGCGCTGGTCTGGCGCCTGCGTTTCCGCCACCTGGGCTTGCTGACCCCGCTGCTGGGAACGCTGGTGCTGGTCTTGCTGGTCGAGCCGCTGGCCAGCCTGCAGGCGGGGTTCTGGCTGTCGTTCCTGGCGGTTGCCCTGCTGCTCTGGCTGTTCGCCGGGCGCCTTGGGCGCTGGCGCTGGTGGGCGGCCTGGGGGCGGGCGCAGTGGGGGATGGCGCTGGGGCTGGCGATGCCGCTGCTGGCGCTGGGCCTGCCGTTGAGCCTGAGCGGAGCGCCGGCCAACCTGCTGGCGGTGCCTTGGATCGAACTGCTGGTAGTGCCCCCGGCCCTGGCGGGGAGCCTGCTGCTATGGGTGCCCGGGCTGGGCGAGGGGCTGCTTCGCGCCGCTGGCGTTTCGCTGGACCTGCTGTTTCGTGCACTTGGCCTGCTGGCGGGCCTGGCCGAGGCCTGGCAGCCACCCGCCGCAGCGGCCTGGAGCGTAGCGCTGGGCATGCTCGGCGCGCTCTGCTGGCTGGCGCCGGCTGGCTTGCCGTTGCGTGCCCTCGGTGCCGCGTTGCTACTGCCGGCATTGTTGCCGTCATCGCCGCCTGTCGAATGGGGGCGGGCGGAAGTGCGGGTGCTGGACGTCGGCCAGGGGCTGGCCGTGCTGGTGCGTACCCGAGAGCATGTCTTGCTCTATGACAGCGGTGCGCGGCAGGGGGCGTTCGACATGGGCGAGCGGGTGGTGGTGCCGGTGCTGCGCAGCCTGGACCTGCGGCGCCTGGACGGCCTGTTGCTGAGCCATGCCGACAACGACCATGCAGGCGGTGCTCCTACGGTCGCTTCCCGATTCCCGCCGGTTTGGCTGGTCAGCGGCGAACCCGCGCGCCTGCCTTCGCCGTTGTTCGCGGACAGCTGCGACGAGCGGAGCTGGTCCTGGGATGGCGTGGTTTTCGAACAGTGGGCATGGGCACAGGCCGGCGACAGCAACGACCGCTCCTGTGTGCTGAGGGTCGAGGCCGATGGCGAAGTCCTGCTGCTGACCGGGGACATCTCGCGTGCGGCCGAGCATGCCTGGCTGGCGCGACAGGCCGATCCCCGGGTCGACTGGTTGCTGGCGCCGCATCATGGCAGCCGCAGTTCCTCCGGAGTCGCCTTCGTGTTGCGTACGCGGCCTCGCCATGTGCTGGTCTCGCGAGGTTGGCGCAACGCCTTCGGCCATCCCCATGGCGAAGTGATGGAGCGTTACGCGAGGGTCGCCGCGCAGGTCCACGACACGGCACGCGACGGTGCCCTGACGTTTCTCCTCGGAAGCCGTGGCGGCGCACGCCGGGAGCGTGATTCGGCGCACTTCTGGCGGGAAAAATGAGAACCGTGGCGGTCGGCGGAAAAGGGTCGCTGTGCTAGAGTGGCGCCACTTTTTTTTCGGGGATATGCCACTGTGTGGGAACTGGTTCAAGCCGGCGGCTGGATGATGCTGCCGATCATTCTGAGTTCGATCGCCGCCACCGCCATCGTCGCGGAGCGCCTGTGGACGCTGCGCAAGAGCCGCGTCGCGCCGCCCGAGCTGCTCGGCCAGGTGTGGAAGCAGATCAAGGGCAAGCAACTGAGCGCCCAGAAGCTCAAGGACCTGCGCGCCAACTCGCCGCTGGGAGAGATCCTCGCCGCCGGTCTGGCCAACTCCAAGCACGGTCGCGAGATCATGAAGGAGTGCATCGAGGAGGCTGCTTCCGGTGTCATCCACGAGCTGGAGCGCTACCTCAACGCCCTCGGCACCATCGCCGCGATGGCGCCGCTGCTGGGCCTGCTGGGTACGGTGTTCGGCATGATCCAGATCTTCGGCGCCTTCATGGACAACGGCATGGCCAACTCGCCGATGCTCGCCGCGGGCATCTCCAAGGCATTGATCACCACCGCCGCCGGCCTGCTGGTGGCGATTCCGGCGGTGTTCTTCCATCGCTACCTGCTGCGGCGGGTCGACGAACTGGTGATCGCCATGGAGCAGGAGGCCATCAAGCTGGTGGAAGTGGTGCAGGGCGATCGTGAAGTCGACTACGTCGAGGAAGGCAAAGCGTGAAATTCCGCCGCAGACGGGCGGGTGCCGCCCGTGAAGACGTCTTCATCAACCTGGCGTCGCTGATCGACGTGATCTTCGTCCTGCTGCTGTTCTTCGTGGTCAGTACCACCTTCACCCGCCCCGAGCAGCTCAACATCGAGCTGCCATCGGCGGAGAGCGGCGAAACCGCCGGCACCGAGCAGAAGCAACTGGAACTCTCGGTGGATGCCGAGGGGCACTACGCCTTGAACGGGCAGGCGCTGGCCAAGAGCGACCTGGCCACCCTGATGGCGGCGATGCAGCGTGAATCGGCGGGCGACAACAACCTGCCGGTGGTGATCAGCGCCGATGCCAAGTCCACCCACCAGTCGGTGGTCACGGCGATGGACGCAGCGGGCAAGCTGGGCTTCGTCCACCTGCGCATCACCACGGTCGAGAACACGGCGGCCAAGCCCTGATGTCGTTCTCCGAGCGGCTGCTCGCCGCCTGGTACCAGGGGCATCCGGCGCTGGCGTTGCTGCGTCCGCTGGAGGCTCTCTATCGCCGGGTGGCGAACGGCCGCCGGGCGGACTTCCTGTCCGGGCGCAAGCCCGCCTATCGGGCGCCGCTGCCGGTGCTGGTGGTAGGCAACATCACCGTCGGCGGAACCGGCAAGACGCCGATGATCCTCTGGATGATCGAGCACTGCAGGGCTCGCGGCTTGCGGGTTGGCGTGATCAGCCGCGGCTATGGTGCCCGGCCGCCCACCACGCCGTGGCGGGTGCGGGCCGAGCAGGACGCCGCGGAGGCCGGCGACGAACCGCTGATGATCGTCCGGCGCAGCGGCGTGCCGCTGATGATCGACCCGGATCGTCCGCGCGCCCTGCAGGCGCTGCTCGCCGAAGAGCAGTTGGACCTGGTCCTCTGCGACGATGGCTTGCAGCACTATCGCCTGGCGCGCGATCTGGAGCTGGTGCTGATCGATGCCGCGCGCGGTCTCGGCAATGGTCGTTGCCTGCCGGCCGGTCCGTTGCGCGAACCGGCGGAGCGTCTGGAAAGCGTCGACGCGCTGCTTTACAACGGCGCCGACGAGGATCCTGACGGCGGTTACGCATTCCGCTTGCAGCCTACTGCGCTGATCAACCTGCAGAGCGGCGAGCGCCGACCGCTGGAGCATTTTCCCGCGGGCCAGGAGGTCCATGCCCTGGCCGGGATCGGCAATCCGCAGCGTTTCTTCAGGACGCTCGAGGCGCTACACTGGCGGGCGATTCCGCATGCCTTCCCGGATCACGCGACCTACACGGCGGCCGAACTGGCGTTCAGCCCGCCGCTGCCGCTGCTGATGACCGAGAAGGATGCCGTTAAATGCCGGGCTTTCGCAGCGGCCGACTGGTGGTACCTGGCGGTCGATGCGGTGCCTTCCCCAGCATTCGTCGCCTGGTTCGACGCCCGACTCGAGCATCTCCTGGCGCGCTGACCGGCGGCCGTGCCGCCATTGTATGAAGGACTCCGCCATGGACCCGAAACTCCTCGATATCCTTGCCTGCCCGTTGACCAAGGGCCCGCTGGTGCTCAGCGAAGACAAGACCGAACTGATCAGCAAGCAGGCCGGCCTGGCCTATCCGATCCGCGACGGCATCCCGGTGATGCTGGAGAGCGAGGCTCGCTCCCTGAACGTGGACGAGCGGCTGGACAAGTAATGACCCAGGCGTTCACTGTCGTCATTCCCGCCCGCTACGCCTCCACTCGTCTGCCCGGCAAGCCATTGCAGGATATCGCCGGCCAGCCAATGATCCAGCGCGTCTGGAACCAGGCCCGCAAGAGCGCCGCCAGCCGCGTGGTCGTCGCCACCGACGACGAACGCATCCTGGCGGCGTGCCAGGGGTTCGGCGCCGAGGCGCTGCTGACACGTGCCGAGCACAACTCCGGCACCGATCGCCTGGAGGAAGTCGCTTCCCGGCTCGGCCTGGCCAGCGATGCCATCGTGGTCAACGTCCAGGGCGACGAGCCGCTGATCCCCCCGGCGCTCATCGACCAGGTGGCGGCCAACCTGGCGGCGCACCCGGAGGCCGCCATCGCTACCCTGGCCGAGCCGATCCATGAGGTCTCCGCGCTGTTCAATCCGAACGTGGTCAAGGTCGCCACCGACATCGACGGCCTGGCCCTGACTTTCAGTCGTGCGCCCTTGCCCTGGGCTCGCGACGCCTTCGCCCGCGATCGCGACAGCCTGCCGGAGGGCGTGCCCTATCGTCGCCACATCGGCATCTACGCCTATCGCGTGGGTTTCCTTGCCGATTTCGTCGCCTGGGGACCGTGCTGGCT
Source organism: Pseudomonas aeruginosa (assembly GCF_001457615.1). Lineage (GTDB taxonomy): Bacteria > Pseudomonadota > Gammaproteobacteria > Pseudomonadales > Pseudomonadaceae > Pseudomonas > Pseudomonas aeruginosa. The sequence goes on from NZ_LN831024.1 coordinate 2,145,859, forward strand.
GGAGAACGCCGAAAGCCTCGAGCAATTGCGCGCGCTCTGGCACGGGGTGCGAATCCATGTGGCCGATGCCCGCGAAACCATGCTTCCGGGCGTGGATACGCCGGAAGACCTCGAACGCGTTCGCCGCGTGCTGGGGGGCTGATGCGCGTCCTGTTCGTCTGCCTGGGCAACATCTGCCGGTCGCCCACCGCCGAAGGCGTGTTCCGGCGCAAGGTCGAGGAGGCCGGGCTGGCCTCCCGTATCCATGTCGATTCCGCCGGCACCGCCGGCTGGCATGTCGGCAAGGCACCTGACCAGCGCACCCGCCTGGCCGCGCAAAGGCGCGGCTACGATCTGTCGGCACTGCGTGGACGCCAGGTCGGCATCGAGGATTTCTCCTGCCATGACCTGATCCTGGCCATGGACCTGTCCAACCTGGCCGACCTCGAGACCCTGCGTGCCGGGCGCGGTGCCGCCGAACTGGATCTGTTCCTGCGTCGCTACGGGTCCGAGCGGGACGAAGTACCCGATCCCTACTATGGCGGCGAAGAAGGCTTCGAGCAGGTCCTCGACCTGATCGAACATGCCTGCGACCGTCTGTTGATCGAAGCCAAGGGGCGACTGTGAGCCTGGAACTGCAAGAGCATTGCTCGCTGAAGCCCTATAACACCTTCGGCATCGACGTGCGCGCCCGCCTGCTGGCCCACGCCCGGGACGAGGCTGATGTGCGCGAGGCCCTGGCCCTGGCTCGGGAGCGTGGATTGCCGCTGCTGGTGATCGGTGGTGGCAGCAACCTGCTGCTGACCCGTGACCTCGAGGCGCTGGTTTTGCGCATGGCCAGCCAGGGGCGGCGAATTGTTTCCGATGCCGCGGATTCGGTGTTGGTCGAGGCGGAGGCGGGCGAGGCCTGGGACCCATTCGTACAATGGAGCCTGGAGCGGGGCCTGGCCGGTCTGGAAAATCTCAGCCTGATTCCCGGCACCGTGGGTGCGGCGCCGATGCAGAACATCGGCGCCTATGGCGTGGAGCTGAAGGATGTCTTCGACAGCCTGACGGCGCTGGATCGCCAGGATGGAACCCTGCGTGAGTTCGATCGCCAGGCCTGCCGTTTCGGCTACCGCGACAGCCTGTTCAAGCAGGAGCCTGATCGCTGGCTGATCCTCCGCGTGCGCCTGCGCCTGACACGGCGGGAGAGGCTGCACCTGGACTACGGGCCGGTACGCCAGCGCCTGGAGGAGGAGGGCATCGCCAGTCCGACGGCCAGGGACGTAAGCCGGGTAATCTGCGCCATTCGCCGGGAGAAGCTGCCCGACCCCGCCGTATTGGGCAATGCCGGCAGCTTCTTCAAGAACCCGCTGGTGGATGCGAGGCAGGCCGAGCGCTTGCGTCAGGCCTTCCCGGATCTGGTTGGCTATCCGCAGGCGGACGGTCGGTTGAAGCTGGCCGCAGGCTGGCTCATCGACAAGGGCGGCTGGAAGGGCTTTCGCGATGGCCCGGTGGGGGTACACGCGCAGCAGGCGCTGGTCCTGGTCAACCATGGCGGTGCCACCGGTGCCCAGGTCCGGGCATTGGCGGAGCGTATCCAGGAGGACGTCCGTCGGCGTTTCGGCGTCGAATTGGAGCCTGAACCCAATCTCTACTGAGGGTGCGGCTGGAGAATGAAAAAGGGATGCCGGCGGCATCCCTTTTTCATTGTGCGTGTTCGGCGGCTCTGGTCATGACGGGCGGTATGCCGGAGTGCCGCGGAATGACACGCAAAAAAAAGGGGATGCCATGGCATCCCCTTTTTTCAGTCTGTCACTCAGGCATGCGGGCGCGAGGTTTCGCTTTCCTCGGTCTTTTTCGCGTGCTCCGTGTCGGTGGCGTCTTCGCCGGAAGCTTCAGGCTCGGCCTGTACCGCTTCCTGGGCTTCGTCCGCCTGGGACGGAACGTCGGCCTGGGCGATTTCTTCAGCCTGGGGTACAGCAGGTTCCTCCTGGGCCGACGCTTCCTCGCTCGCTACAGCCGGGACCTCCTCGACGGCGGGAGCGGCCTGAGCTGCCGCTTCGGCTGCTGCTGCGGCTTCGCGTGCCAGACGCTCGGCTTCGCGTTGCAGGCGACGTTTTTCCCGTGGGTCGTTGAGGGCACGGCCGGTCGCGTTGGCCGGCACCGCCGCGATGGCCGGGGTCGGCTCTTCGGTGGTTGCGGGCTCGCTAGGGGCTGCTGCTTCGACGGGCACCGGGGCGGCAACTTCTTCGGCCGCTTCCGTTGCCGGTTGCACGGCGCTCTCGGCGTCTTCGCGGCTTTCCACGCTTTCGCTGGCGAAGGGAGCTTCTTCAGTGGCTTGCGCGACCAGCAGGGTGCTCTGGTCGGCTTCGTCCCGGACCACGCTGACGGTCACCGGCGCTTCGATGTCGGCGGTTTCGCCGGCATTGGCCTCGCTGTCCGCGCCCTGGGTTTCGACGGCTTCGCTGGTCGGCGCGTCGGTTTCATCGCTTGCCGTGGTTTCGCTGGCAGCCTCGCTGGTAGTGGCCGGGGCTTGCTCCACGTTTGCTTCTACGGCTTCGCTGGCGACAGCGATACCGGCAGCAGCGGCGGCTGCGACGGTGTTCAGCGGCGCGGCGGCGTTATCGGTCGCCTCGCTGCCTTCCAGCTCACCGCTGACCTCGCGCTGGCGTTCGCGGCGGTTGCTGCGACGACGCTGGCCGCGGGAGCGGCGGCGCGGGCGCTCGCCATCGGTATCGTCCTGCTCGTCCTGCTCCAGGCTCTCGTCGTTCGGCAGTGCCTCGGCTTCCAGGGCCGCGGCGTCGCGAGCCTGGCGATCCTCGCGCGGCTGGCGCTCTTCGCGGGCCGGGCGCTCGGCGCGTTCTTCACGGCCTTCGCGGGGTTGTCGCTCTTCGCGGGCCGGGCGTTCGGCGCGCTCTTCGCGGCGGCGTTCGCTGCGTTCCTCGCGACCTTCGCGGCCTTCGCGCGGCTGGCGCTCTTCGCGGGGTGTCCGCTCGGCGCGCTCTTCACGGCCTTCGCGCGGCTGGCGCTCCTCGCGAGCCGGGCGCTCGGCGCGCTCTTCGCGGCGACGTTCGCTGCGCTCTTCGCGCGGTTGACGCTCTGCACGCTCCTCGCGCGGTTTGCGCTCTTCGTCGCGGCGATTGCCATCGCGGCCATCGCGGCGGCGGTTCTGCTGGCGGCCGTTGCGACGCTCGTCCTGGCGGGTTTGGCGCTCGGCAGCCGGCTTGCTGGTTTCAGCAGGCTTGGCGGCAGGTTGATCCTTGCCTGCGAACAGGCCGACCAGGGACTTCACCAGGCCCTGGAACAGGCTCGGCTCGGGCATCGGCTTGGCCGGCTCGACCGGTGCTTCGGTGTGTTGCGGTGCGGGCTGCTGGGGAGCGACGGTCTTGACTGCTGCTTCCTGGCGGACCAGGGTGCGGGTCGAGCTGACCGGCTGGGCTTCTTCGTGCTCGACGGTGGCCATTTCGTAGCTGGTCTGGCCGGCAACCAGTTCGGGGCTGTCATCGCGCAGACGCTGGACTTCGAAATGCGGGGTTTCCAGATGATCGTCCGGCAGGATGAAGATGCGCGCGCGGGTACGCAGTTCGATCTTGGTGATGGCGTTGCGCTTCTCGTTGAGCAGGAAGGCGGCGACCTGGAAGGGCACGCGGGCGCGGACTTCCGCGGTGCGGTCCTTCAGGGCTTCTTCCTCGATCAGGCGCAGGATGGCCAGCGACAGCGACTCGACGTCGCGGATGATGCCCTGGCCGTTGCAGCGCGGGCAGACGATGCCGCTGGTCTCGCCGAGGGACGGACGCAGGCGCTGGCGGGACATTTCCAGCAGGCCGAAGCGCGAGATGCGACCGACCTGGACGCGCGCGCGGTCGGCCTCGAGGGCTTCGCGGACACGCTCTTCCACGGCGCGCTGGTTCTTCGCCGGGGTCATGTCGATGAAGTCGATGACGATCAGGCCGCCGATGTCACGCAGGCGCAGCTGGCGGGCGATTTCCTCGGCCGCTTCCAGGTTGGTCTGCAGGGCGGTTTCCTCGATGTCGCCGCCCTTGGTGGCGCGCGCCGAGTTGATGTCGATGGAAACCAGGGCCTCGGTCGGGTCGATGACGATGGAGCCGCCGGACGGCAGCTTCACTTCGCGCTGGAAAGCGGTCTCGATCTGGCTCTCGATCTGGAAGCGATTGAACAGCGGAACGCTGTCCTGGTACAGCTTCACCTTGCTGGCGTACTGCGGCATCACCTGGCGGATGAAGTTCAGGGCTTCTTCCTGGGCGTCGATGCTGTCGATCAGCACTTCGCCGATGTCCTGGCGCAGGTAGTCGCGGATGGCGCGGATGATGACGTTGCTTTCCTGGTAGATCAGGAAGGGCGCGCCACGTTCGCCGGACGCTTCCTTGATCGCGCTCCACAGTTGCAGCAGGTAGTCGAGGTCCCACTGCAGTTCCTCGGTGCTGCGGCCGAGGCCGGCGGTGCGCACGATCAGGCCCATGTCGGCCGGTGCGTTGAGGCCGTTCAGGGCCTCGCGCAGCTCGTTGCGCTCTTCGCCTTCGATACGGCGGGAGATGCCGCCGGCGCGCGGGTTGTTCGGCATCAGCACCAGGTAACGGCCGGCCAGGCTGATGAAGGTGGTCAGGGCGGCGCCCTTGTTGCCGCGCTCTTCCTTCTCGACCTGGACGATGACTTCCTGGCCTTCGCTCAGGACTTCCTTGATGTTGATCCGGCCTTCGGGGGATTTCTTGAAGTATTCGCGGGAGATTTCTTTGAGGGGGAGGAAGCCGTGGCGTTCGGCGCCGAAGTCGACGAAGGCGGCTTCGAGGCTGGGTTCGACGCGAGTGATGCGGCCTTTGTAGATGTTGGCCTTCTTCTGCTCGCGGGCGCCCGACTCGATGTCGAGGTCGAACAGGCGTTGGCCGTCGACCAGTGCAACACGCAACTCCTCGGGTTGAGTCGCGTTGATCAGCATTCTTTTCATGTAGTACCAATGGTTTCCGGGGCTGCCGGAAACGGCGATCGGCACACACGACTCTCACGGTCGGTGCTCGGGCGCGTATTCAGGAATGGCGGGCCATTCCCGTGTCCAGCGGCGCTCGGCACTGGGTGCCGGTCCGCGACTACGTCTCCTGCTTCCTGTGTTTCAGAAGCACTTGAGTCAGGAGGAGGAATCGGCTGTCGGAGGCGGACGAAAAATGCGTCTGGATCAAGCTAGAAGCTACGCAGTCCAACAGCCGTACATCTCCACCCTACACATGTTCCTTAAGAATCGGGCGCCGCTCGCAGTATCCGGAGCGGGTTGGCATCTCGCGCTCACCGAAGTGGTCGCGGCTCATGTTTCAAGGCTTTGGTTTCGAGTCGTTAGCGGGTTGGAAATTTTCGTATTTCCGCTGAAACGCCTCTGTAGGACGGCCTGACGTCCGTTCAAAGTGTTTGCAGGCGAGGGGGAAATGCAGGTTGGCAATCATCCGCAGGCCAGGCCGCTTATGGCGGCTTCCCGACTATAGCAGCAATGATTAAGTGCTTCAATTGAATGAAAAATTGTTATGATGTACGGATGACTACTCCCGCCTCTCCGACCACCGGTGTCCAGCTGCTCGATGTGCCGCCGGAACTGGCTGGTCAACGTATCGACAATTTCCTTATCGCCCGTCTCAAGGGTGCGCCCAAGACCCTGATCTATCGCATCCTGCGTAAGGGCGAAGTGCGCGTGAACAAGGGGCGGATCAAGCCCGACTATCGGCTCCAGGCCGGAGACCAGGTGCGCGTGCCGCCGCTGCGCCTGGCCGAGCGTGATGAGCCGGCGCCGCTGGCGCAGGGGCTGCTGGAGCGGATGGAGGCGGCGATCGTCTACGAGGACAAGGCGCTGATCGTGGTCAACAAGCCCGCCGGGATCGCCGTGCATGGCGGCAGCGGCGTGAGCGCCGGGGTCATCGAGGTGTTTCGCCAGTTGCGCCCCGATGCCAAGGATATCGAATTGGTGCATCGTCTCGATCGCGATACCTCCGGCCTGCTGATGATCGCCAAGAAGCGCAGCATGTTGCGTCACCTGCATGAGGCCCTGCGGGGCGAGAAGATCGTCGACAAGCGCTATCACGCCCTGGTCCGTGGCCACTGGCCGGCTGGCAAGAAGAACGTGCGCGCGCCGCTGCTGAAGAACAACCTGCGTTCGGGCGAGCGAATGGTAGAGGTGAACGTCGAGGGCAAGGACGCGCTGACCGAGTTCCGGGTGCTGCGTCGCTTCGGCGATTTCGCCACCCTGGTGGAAGCACGCCCGATCACCGGGCGGACCCACCAGATCCGCGTGCATGCCAAGCACGCCGGGCATGCCATCGCCGGCGACCCGAAGTATGGCGACGAGGATTTCTCCCGCGAGATCCGCGAGCTGGGCGGCAAGCGCCTGTTCCTGCATGCCGCGCAGTTGCGCGTGCCGCTGCCCGACGGGCAGGTGCTGGAGCTGGAGGCGCCGGTGGACGAGATGTGGCAGCGTTCGCTGGAGCGTTTGAATGACTGACTACGCGTTGCTGGTATTCGATTGGGACGGCACCCTGGTCGACTCGATCGCGCGCATCGTCGATTCGATGAAGGCGGCGGCGCGGGAAACCGCTCTGCCGGAGCGGGACGATACCCGGATCAAGGGCATCATCGGCCTCGGCTTGCCCGAGGCGATCGCTTCGCTCTATCCGGAGGTTGGCGATCCTGCTCTGGTCGAGCGTTTCCGGTGTGCCTACAGCGAGCATTACCTGGCGCAGGAAGCGCAGCCGTCGCGGTTGTTCCCCGGCGTGGCCGAAGCCATGGTGCATTTTCGCGAGGCCGGGTTCCGCCTGGCGGTCGCCACCGGCAAGAGTCGGCGCGGCCTGGACCGGGTGCTGGCGGGGCATGGCTGGAGCGATTTCTTCGATATCACCCGCTGCGCCGACGAAACGGCCAGCAAGCCGGACCCGTTGATGCTCCACGAGATCCTGGCGCACTGCCGGGTCGAGCCGGGGCGGGCGCTGATGATCGGTGATTCGCCGTTCGACCTGGAAATGGCGCGACGGGCGGGGATGGATTCGGTTGCGGTGGCCTATGGCGCCCAATCGCTGGAGCAGTTGCGGCCTTATGCGCCGCAGCTGGAAGTTGAGCATTTCACCGAGTTGCGCGCCTGGTTGGGCGGTGCTCGACGTGAGGCGGTTTCAGGAGTGGTTGAGCATGTCTGACGAGTGGAAGTCGGAAACGCCGAAAGCGAATGACGACAAGAGCTGGAAGCTGCTGGAAAAGGCGGTCCTCGCCGGGGTCCAGGAGCAGCGGCGGGCGCGGCGCTGGGGGATATTCTTCAAGTCGCTGACCTTCATCTATCTCTTTGTCGTGCTGCTGGCCTTCAGTCCGTTCGGCAGCCTGGAGAAATCGGCCTCGCGCAGCGGTAGCCACACGGCACTGATCGAGGTGAAGGGCATGATCGCCGACGATGAGCCGGCCAGTGCCGACAATATCGTCACTGCCCTGCGCGCGGCGTTCAAGGATGAGGGTACCAAGGGGATCGTCCTGCGGATCAGCAGTCCGGGCGGCAGTCCGGTGCAGTCCGGCTATATCTATGACGAGATTCGTCGCCTGCGCGGCGAGCACCCGAACGTCAAGGTCTATGCGGTGATCAGCGACCTGGGTGCCTCCGGCGCCTACTACATCGCCAGCGCCGCCGACCAGATCTACGCCGACAAGGCCAGCCTGGTCGGCTCCATCGGCGTGACGGCGGCCAGCTTCGGTTTCGTCGGCACCATGGAGAAGCTCGGTGTCGAGCGGCGCGTCTATACCTCCGGCGAGCACAAGTCGTTCCTCGATCCTTTCCAGCCGCAAAAGCCCGAGGAGACCCAGTTCTGGCAGCAGGTGCTGGATACCACCCACAAGCAGTTCATCGACAGCGTGAAAAAAGGGCGCGGCGACCGGCTCAAGGTCGAGGGGCATCCGGAGCTGTTCTCGGGTCTGGTCTGGTCCGGCGAACAGGCATTGCAGCTGGGTTTGATCGACGGCCTGGGCAATGCCAGCTATGTGGCGCGCGAAGTGGTGAAGGAGAAGAAGATCGAGGACTACACCGTGCAGGAGTCGCCTTTCGATCGCTTCGCCAAGAAGTTCGGTGCCAGTGTGGCGGAGCGCCTCGCGCTGTGGATGGGCTGGCAGGGCCCGGTATTGCGCTGAGAGCGTTTCCCTTCCTTATATAAAGAAGCCCGGCCGAAGCCGGGCTTCTTTATATGGGAATGCCGGATATGGGAATGCCGGCTCAGGGGATTTCGACGCCTTCCTCGAGGAGCATGTCGACCAGGCGGATCAGGGGCAGTCCCACCAGGCTGGTGGCGTCCTCTCCTTCGGTGGAGCGGAACAGGCTGACGCCCAGGCCTTCCGCCTTGAAGCTGCCGGCGCAGTCCAGCGGGCGTTCCGCTTCGACGTAGCGGCGGATGCGGCTCTCGTCGAGGTGGCGGAAGTGCACGGTGAACGGCACGCATGCCACCTGGATGCGTCGGCTGGCGCTGTTGAGGAGGGCCAGTCCGGTGAGGAAGGTCACGCTCTTGCCGCTGGCGTCCCGTAGCTGCTGGATGGCGCGTTCGGGGGTGTGCGGCTTGCCGAGGATGTTGCCGTCGAGTACGGCGACCTGGTCGGAGCCGATCACCAGGTGTTGCGGATAGCGTCCGGCCAGCGCTTCGGCCTTGCTGGCGGAAAGGCGGCGCACCAGTTCCTCGGCACTTTCCCCGGGGCGATGGCTTTCGTCGATATCGGGGCTGGCGCTTTCGAAGGGAAGGCGCAGGCGGGTCAGGAGTTCGCGTCGGTAGGGGGAGCTGGAGGCGAGGATCAGGTCGGGCATGAGGTTCTCCATGGCGAGCGGCCGATTTTAACGAAAAGACTCGTCCTTACAGCGGTTTATGGCTAATTTCCTTTGACAGGCGCGGGGGCGTCCCTATAATGGCGCGCTTATGTTGAATGGGCCGATTCCACCTCATATCGATCCGCGCAAGTTGGTCGACCGCGGCGCCACCCTCGAGGGTGTGTACGCGCTCGCCGATATGCCGCGTGTATGCGAGCAACTGACCAGCGATGCCGGTGAGGTGCGCGTGAAGGTTTCCTTCGAGCGCGACCACCAGAAGCTGGCGGTCATGCATATGCAGCTCGATACCGAGGTGAGCATGGTATGCCAACGCTGCCTGGATGCGGCGGCCATTCCCGTGCATGGCGAATATACCTACGCCATTCTTCGGGAAGGTCAGTCCGCCGACGGTCTGCCGAAGGGGTACGATGCGCTGGAAGTGGGGGAGGAACCCCTGGACCTGCTGGCGCTGGTCGAGGACGAGCTGTTGCTCGCCTTACCCATCGTTCCGGCCCATGACCCCGAAGTATGTCAGCACCCGGCTGGATTCGTCGTCGAAGACGAGCCGGAGTCGAGCGAAGTCGAGGACAAGCGTCCTAATCCGTTCAGCGTACTGGCACAGTTGAAGCGTGACCCAAACGTTTAGGAGTTAATCAATCATGGCTGTTCAGCAGAACAAAAAGTCTCGTTCCGCTCGTGACATGCGTCGTTCCCACGATGCGCTCGAGTCCAATGCTCTGTCCGTGGAAAAGAGCACCGGTGAAGTCCACCTGCGCCACCACGTATCCCCGGACGGCTTCTATCGCGGCCGTAAGGTAGTAGACAAGGGCTCCGACGAGTAATCCTTGTCCGCACCAATCATCGCGATTGATGCAATGGGTGGGGACTTCGGTCCCCACTGCGTTGTTCCGGCCTCTATTGCCTTCCTGGCCGAGAATTCCTCTTCGCAACTGATCCTCGTCGGTCAGCCTGCCCTCCTCGAAGAACTCCTTTCCCGCTATCCGTCGCTCGACCGGCAGCGCCTGCGTGTGCATGCGGCCAGCGAAGTGATAGGTTCAGACGAACGTCCCTCCCAGGCCTTGCGTGGCAAGCCGGACGCTTCCATGCGCGTGGCGCTGGAGCTGGTCCGCGACGGCCGGGCGCACGCGTGCGTCAGCGCCGGCAATACCGGGGCGTTGATGGCGCTGTCGCGGCACCTGCTGAAGACCCTGCCCGGTATCGACCGCCCTGCGATGGTGACGGCGGTTCCGACCGAGAAGGGGCATTGTCATCTGCTCGACCTCGGCGCCAACGTGGATTGCAGTGCCGAGCATCTCTATCAGTTCGCGGTGATGGGCGCGGTGGCGGCAGAGGCCTTGGGCTGCGTCTCGCCCCGGGTCGCCCTGCTCAACGTGGGGACCGAGGAGATCAAGGGCAACCAGCAGGTCAAGCTGGCGGCGAGTCTGTTGCAGAAGGCGCAGGGGTTGAATTTCAGCGGATACATAGAGGGCGATGGCCTGTATCGCGGCGAGGCCGACGTGGTGGTCTGCGACGGTTTCGTCGGCAACATCCTGCTGAAGGCCAGCGAAGGCCTGGCTGCCATGGTGTCGGCGCGGATCGAACAGCGCTTCCGCGATGGACTGGCGGCGAAGCTGGTCGGTGCGCTGGCGTTGCCGCTGCTGCGCCGGCTGCGCGGCGATATCGCTCCGGCACGCTATAACGGCGCCAGTTTCCTCGGATTGCAGGGGATAGTGGTGAAAAGCCATGGGTCTGCCGCCGAGGAGGGTTTCCAGAGCGCCTTGCGTCGCGCGGCACTGGAAGTCCGGGAAAACCTGCCGCAACGATTGCATGGCCGTCTCGAGCATCTGCTGCTCTAATGTGTGACCGGGCGGTCCAGGCAGCCATCCAACACTCAGTTTCCTGCGCCAGTCGCGGCTGGCGCGTTATCTCCGACGAGCAAAAGACCACAAGGGACCTATTCAATGTCTGCATCCCTCGCATTCGTCTTCCCCGGCCAGGGTTCGCAATCCCTCGGCATGCTGGCCGAGCTGGGCGCCCAGCAGGCGCTGGTGCGCGATACCTTCGCCGAGGCCTCCGAGGCGCTCGGTTACGACCTTTGGGCGCTGGTCCAGAATGGTCCTGAAGAGCGCCTGAACCAGACCGACAAGACCCAGCCGGCCATCCTCACGGTTTCGATCGCGCTCTGGCGCCTCTGGCTGGCCGAGGGCGGTGCGCGCCCAGCGTTCGTCGCCGGGCACAGCCTGGGCGAATATTCCGCGCTGGTCGCGGCCGAAAGCCTGGCGTTCGCCGATGCGGTCAAGCTGGTCGAGCGTAGGGGCCAACTGATGCAGCAGGCGGTTCCGGCGGGGCAGGGCGGCATGGCCGCGATCCTTGGCCTGGAAGACGCCGATGTATTGGCGGCCTGTGCCGAGGCGGCCCAGGGCGAGGTGGTCAGCGCGGTCAACTTCAACGCGCCGGGGCAGGTAGTGATCGCCGGTGCCGCGGCTGCCGTTGAGCGTGCCATCGAGGCATGCAAGGCACGCGGCGCCAAGCGCGCGGTGGCGCTGCCAGTCAGCGTGCCGTCGCATTGCGAACTGATGCGTCCGGCCGCCGAGCAGTTCGCCGCCTCGGTCGAAAGCCTGCAGTGGCAGGCGCCGAAGATTGCGCTGGTGCAGAACGTCAGCGCCGCCGTGCCGGCTGATCTCGATACGCTGCGCCGCGACCTGCTGGCACAGCTGTACAGCCCGGTTCGCTGGGTGGAGAGCATCCAGCTGCTGGCGGAAAAGGGCGTCACCGAGCTGGTCGAGTGCGGGCCGGGCAAGGTCCTGGCAGGCCTCAACAGGCGCTGCGCGAAGGGCATCAATACCCATGGCCTGGATGGCGTCGAGGCGTTCGCCGCCACGCGCGCCGCCCTGGCCTGAGAGAGAGAAAGGAGAGAATCCCATGAGTCTGCAAGGTAAGGTCGCATTGGTAACCGGCGCCAGCCGTGGCATCGGCCAGGCGATTGCGCTGGAACTGGGGCGCCTGGGTGCCGTGGTCATCGGCACCGCGACCAGCGCGTCCGGCGCCGAGAAGATCGCCGAAACCCTCAAGGCCAATGGCGTCGAGGGTGCGGGCCTGGTCCTGGACGTTTCCAGCGACGAATCCGTAGCCGCGACCCTGGAGCACATCCAGCAGCATCTCGGCCAACCGCTGATCGTGGTCAATAACGCCGGCATCACCCGCGATAATCTGCTGGTGCGCATGAAAGACGACGAGTGGTTCGATGTGGTCAACACCAACCTGAACAGTCTCTACCGTCTGTCGAAAGCCGTTCTGCGCGGTATGACCAAGGCCCGCTGGGGGCGCATCATCAACATCGGTTCCGTGGTCGGCGCCATGGGCAATGCCGGGCAAACCAACTATGCCGCGGCGAAGGCCGGCCTGGAGGGCTTCACCCGTGCGCTGGCCCGGGAAGTCGGTTCGCGTGCCATTACCGTGAATGCGGTGGCGCCGGGCTTCATCGACACCGACATGACCCGCGAGCTGCCGGAAGCCCAGCGCGAAGCGCTGCTGGGCCAGATTCCGCTGGGTCGCCTGGGGCAGGCGGAAGAGATCGCCAAGGTGGTCGGCTTCCTCGCTTCGGACGGCGCAGCCTATGTGACCGGGGCCACCGTGCCGGTCAATGGTGGGATGTACATGAGCTGAATGTGACGTTACCTTTCTCGGGTCTGTCATAAGCGCTGTCTAGAATTCGTTGCGGAATTGCAGCCGGGTTATTAGATAGAATTATCGAAGTGGCCGTGGGAAGGTGAGGCGTTCAGCTTGAAAAGCAGAAAACCCTTTCTATACACTTACCCGCAGCCCAGCTGCTCGGATTTTCCATAGGAGTGAAAACAAGGTATGAGCACCATCGAAGAACGCGTTAAGAAGATCGTCGCTGAACAACTCGGCGTGAAGGAAGAAGAAGTCACCAACAGCGCTTCCTTCGTCGAAGACCTGGGCGCCGACTCCCTTGACACCGTCGAGCTGGTGATGGCTCTGGAAGAGGAATTCGAGACCGAAATCCCTGACGAGAAAGCTGAAAAGATCACCACCGTTCAGGAAGCCATCGACTACATCGTTGCTCACCAGCAATAAGTAGTCGTCGGATTTTCCGACGTGGAAAAGCCGCACAGCCTGTAAGGGCGTGCGGCTTTTCTTTAGCGCCTTACCTACTCTGGTAGTCTGTCGGCGCAACCCCGTGAAATGAGAAAGAGGAAGTCGTAGTGTCGCGTAGACGCGTCGTCATTACTGGCATGGGCATGCTGTCGCCGTTGGGCCTGGATGTCCCGAGCAGTTGGGAAGGTATTCTCGCCGGTCGCAGCGGGATCGCCCCGATCGAGCATATGGACCTGTCCGCCTATTCCACCCGCTTCGGTGGTTCGGTCAAGGGTTTCAATGTCGAGGAATACCTGTCCGCCAAGGAAGCCCGCAAGCTCGACCTGTTCATCCAGTACGGTCTCGCCGCCAGCTTCCAGGCCGTTCGCGATTCCGGCCTGGAGGTCACCGACGCCAATCGTGAGCGTATCGGCGTATCCATGGGTTCCGGTATCGGCGGCCTGACCAATATCGAGAACAACTGCCGATCCCTGTTCGAGCAGGGGCCGCGGCGCATCTCGCCGTTCTTCGTGCCCGGTTCGATCATCAACATGGTTTCCGGCTTCCTGTCGATCCACCTGGGTCTGCAGGGGCCCAACTACGCCCTCACCACCGCCTGCACCACCGGTACCCACAGCATCGGCATGGCTGCTCGCAACATCGCCTATGGCGAGGCCGACGTGATGGTCGCCGGCGGTTCCGAAATGGCTGCCTGCGGTCTCGGCCTGGGCGGTTTCGGCGCGGCTCGCGCGCTCTCCACTCGCAACGACGAGCCGACCCGTGCCAGCCGTCCGTGGGACCGGGATCGCGACGGCTTCGTCCTGTCCGACGGTTCCGGCGCCCTGGTGCTCGAAGAACTGGAGCACGCCCGTGCCCGCGGCGCGCGGATCTATGCCGAGCTGGTTGGCTTCGGCATGAGCGGCGACGCTTTCCACATGACCGCGCCGCCGGAAGACGGCGCCGGTGCCGCCCGCTGCATGAAGAACGCGCTGCGCGATGCCGGCCTGGATCCTCGCCAGGTCGATTACATCAACGCCCATGGCACCTCCACCCCGGCCGGCGACATCGCCGAGATCGCCGCGGTGAAGAGCGTGTTCGGCGAGCATGCCCATGCGCTGTCGATGAGTTCGACCAAGTCGATGACCGGCCACCTGTTGGGTGCCGCCGGTGCGGTGGAGGCGATCTTCAGCGTGCTGGCCCTGCGCGACCAGGTCGCCCCGCCGACCATCAACCTGGACAACCCGGACGAAGGTTGCGACCTCGACCTGGTGGCCCACGAAGCCAAGCCGCGCAAGATCGACGTGGCCCTGTCGAACTCGTTCGGTTTCGGCGGGACCAACGGCACCCTGGTGTTCCGCAGGTTCGCCGACTGATGCTGGACTGGGTCGACGGCCGGCCCGCCGCCGAGCTGTCCGTGCGCGATCGCGGACTGGCCTATGGCGACGGGCTGTTCGAGACCCTGGCGGTGCGCGCCGGCACGCCGCGTCTCCTGGAGCGCCACCTGGCGCGCCTGGAAGAGGGGTGTCGGCGCCTGGCGATCCCTCTCGACGCCGCGGCGTTGCGCCAGGAGTTGCTGGCGTTCTGCGCGGCGCTGGGCGACGGTGTCGCCAAGCTGATCGTCACCCGCGGCGAGGGTTTGCGTGGCTACGCGCCGCCTGCCGAGGCCTCGCCGCGGCGAATCCTCTCCGGATCGCCGCGTCCGGCCTATCCCGAGCGCCACTGGCAGCAAGGTGTGCGCCTGTTCGCCTGCCGCACGCGCCTGGCCGAGCAGCCCCTGCTGGCCGGCCTCAAGCACCTCAATCGCCTGGAGCAGGTCCTCGCCCGTGCCGAGTGGAGCGACGCCGGGCATGCCGAAGGGCTCATGCTGGACGTGCACGAGCGGGTAGTGGAGGGCGTGTTCAGCAACCTGCTGCTGGTTCTCGACGGCACCCTCGTGGCGCCTGACCTGCGGCGCTGCGGCGTCGCGGGAGTGATGCGCGCGGAATTGCTCGAGCGCGCCGAAGGAATCGGCGTCCCGCTGGCGATACGGGATGTTTCCATGGCTGAACTGGCGACGGCCGACGAGGTCTTTCTGTGCAACAGCCAGTTCGGCATCTGGCCGGTCCGGGCATTGGACGAGCACGTCTGGCCGGTCGGCGAGCTGACCCGTAAACTGCAAGACCAACTTCGCGACGACCTGGATTTCTGACTTTGATGCGCAAACTGCTGGTGCTGCTGGAGAGTGGCCTGTTGTTCGTTGGCCTCTGCGTCGGCCTGGCTGCATGGCAGCAGCAGCGGGCGCTGGAGCAGCCCCTGCAATTGACCGAGGAGCGCCTGCTGGACGTTTCCTCGGGCTCCACGCCGGGCGGCATGCTCGCGCGTCTGGAGCAGGAAAAGGTGCTCCATGGCGCGTTCTGGCTGCGCCTCTACTGGCGTTTCAACCTGCCGGGCCAGGCCCTGCACAGCGGCGAATACCGCCTCTTGCCGGGGATGAAGGGCGCCGACCTGCTGGAACTCTGGCGTGAAGGCGAGGTGGTGCAGTACAGCCTGACCCTGGTCGAGGGCTGGAGTTTCCGCCAGGTGCGCGAAGCGCTCGCCAGGCAGGGCAAGCTGGAGCAGACCCTGGCCGGCCTGAGCGACGGCGAGATCATGCAACGCCTCGGCAAGCCCGACGAAGTGGCCGAAGGGCGCTTCTTCCCCGATACCTACCGCTACACCCGTGGCATGCGCGACATCGACATACTGCGCAAGGCCTACCAGCGCATGCAGACCATCCTCGCCAAGGAATGGGATGGCCGCAGCCAGGACCTGCCTTATCGCGACGCCTACCAGGCGCTGATCATGGCCTCGCTGGTGGAAAAGGAAACCGGCGTGCCGGAAGAGCGTTCGCAGATCGCCGGCGTCTTCGTCCGCCGCCTGCAGCGCGGCATGCTGTTGCAGACCGATCCGACGGTGATCTATGGCATGGGCGAGCGCTACAACGGCAAGATCACCCGCGCCGACCTGCGCGAACCGACCCCTTACAATACCTATGTGGTGCCGGGTATGCCGCCGACTCCGATCGCCCTGGCCGGGCGCGAGGCGATTCGCGCCGCGCTGCATCCGGCCGAGGGCGAGACCCTGTATTTCGTGGCGCGCGGCGATGGCAGCCACGTGTTCTCCAGCAGCCTGGACGAACACAACAAGGCGGTCCGCGAGTACCAGTTGAAGCGTCGCTCGGACTATCGCTCCAGCCCCGCGCCCATCACCCCGCCGCCACAATGAGCGGCGCAGCCAAGATAAGGAGTGCCGTGTGACCGGCCTGTTCGTCACCCTGGAGGGCCCGGAAGGGGCCGGCAAGAGCACCAACCGCGACTACCTGGCCGAGCGTCTGCGCGAGCGCGGCATCGAGGTGCAGTTGACCCGCGAGCCTGGCGGCACGCCTCTCGCCGAGCGCATCCGTGAACTGCTGCTGGCGCCCAGCGACGAGCCGATGGCCGCCGATACCGAGCTGTTGCTGATGTTCGCCGCGCGGGCCCAGCATATCGCCGGGGTCATCCGTCCGGCACTGGCGCGCGGGGCCGTGGTGCTCTGCGATCGCTTCACCGATGCCACCTATGCCTACCAGGGCGGCGGGCGCGGCTTGCCGGAGGCGCGCATCGCCGCGCTGGAAAGCTTCGTCCAGGGCGACCTGCGGCCCGACCTCACGCTGGTCTTCGACCTGCCGGTGGAAATCGGCCTGGCGCGGGCGGCGGCGCGTGGCCGGCTCGACCGTTTCGAGCAGGAGGACCGACGCTTCTTCGAGGCCGTGCGTCAGACCTACCTGCAGCGCGCTGCGCAGGCCCCGGAGCGTTACCAGGTGCTCGACGCCGGGTTGCCGCTGGCCGAGGTGCAGGCTGGCCTGGATCGGCTGCTGCCGAATCTGCTGGAGCGTCTGAATGGCTGATATCTATCCCTGGCAGCAGGCGCTCTGGAGCCAACTGGGCGGCCGCGCCCAGCACGCCCACGCCTATCTGCTCTACGGTCCCGCCGGGATCGGCAAGCGTGCCCTGGCCGAGCATTGGGCCGCCCAGCTGCTCTGCCAGCGGCCCGCCGCCGCTGGCGCATGCGGCGAGTGCAAGGCCTGCCAGTTGCTGGCCGCCGGTACCCATCCGGACTACTTCGTGCTGGAGCCGGAGGAAGCGGAGAAACCGATCCGGGTCGACCAGGTCCGCGACCTGGTTGGCTTCGTGGTGCAGACCGCGCAACTGGGCGGGCGCAAGGTCGTGTTGCTCGAGCCCGCCGAGGCGATGAACGTGAACGCCGCCAACGCCCTGTTGAAAAGCCTCGAAGAGCCCTCGGGCGATACCGTGCTGCTGCTGATCAGCCACCAGCCCAGCCGCCTGTTGCCGACCATCAAGAGCCGCTGCGTGCAGCAGGCCTGCCCTTTGCCGGGCGCGGCGGCGAGTCTGGAATGGCTGGCGCGGGCCCTGCCCGACGAGCCGGCCGAGGCCCTGGAGGAACTGTTGGCGCTTTCCGGCGGCTCGCCGCTCACCGCCCAGCGCCTGCACGGCCAGGGCGTGCGCGAGCAGCGCGCGCAGGTGGTCGAGGGGGTGAAGAAGCTGCTCAAGCAGCAGATCGCCGCCAGCCCACTGGCCGAAAGCTGGAACAGCGTGCCGTTGCCATTGCTCTTCGACTGGTTCTGCGACTGGACGCTGGGCATCCTGCGCTACCAGTTGACCCACGACGAGGAGGGGCTGGGGTTGGCCGACATGCGCAAGGTGATCCAGTACCTGGGCGACAAATCCGGGCAGGCCAAGGTGCTGGCCATGCAGGACTGGCTGCTGCAACAGCGGCAGAAAGTGTTGAACAAGGCCAACCTCAACCGTGTCCTGCTTCTCGAAGCCCTGCTGGTGCAGTGGGCAAGCCTGCCCGGGCCGGGCTAGAATCCCGCTGATATTCGACTGGCAGGAACCTGCATGAGTTTGCCACCCAATCTGGGGCCGCGTAACGGCATCCTGTCCTTGACCATCAAGGACAAGTCCGTGCTGTACGCCGCCTACATGCCGTTCATCAGGAACGGCGGGCTGTTCATTCCCACCAACAAGAACTACAAGCTCGGCGACGAAGTCTTCATGCTGCTCAACCTGATGGAAGAGCCGGAGAAGATCCCGGTGGCCGGCAAGGTCGTCTGGATCACCCCGAAGGGCGCCCAGGGCAACCGTGCGGCGGGCATCGGCGTGCAGTTCAACGACGGTGACAACACCGCCCGCAACAAGATCGAAACCTACCTGGCCGGGGCGCTGAAGTCGGACCGGCCGACCCACACGATGTAACGCTAGACAGGATCATGCTGGTCGATTCCCACTGCCACCTCGATCGCCTCGACCTGGCCGCCCATGGCGGCTCGCTCGATGCGGCGCTGGATGCCGCGCGAGCGCGTGGCGTCGGTCAATTCCTCTGCATCGGCGTCAGCGCCGACAATGCCCAGGCGGTGAAGGCCCTGGCCGAGCGCTATGCCGACGTGCACTGTTCGGTGGGCGTGCACCCGCTGGACCTGGAGCCCGGAAGCGCGCCAGCGCTGGACTGGCTGCTGGGCGAACTGGCGCATCCGCGGGTGGTGGCGATCGGCGAGACCGGCCTCGACTACCACTACGAACCGGAAGCCGCCGAGTTGCAACAGGAGGCGTTTCGCCTGCACCTGGAAGCCGCGCGGATCACCGCCAAGCCAGTGATCGTGCACACCCGCGAGGCGCGCGCCGACACGCTGGCGCTGCTGCGCGAGGCTGCGTTGCCGCAGGCCGGCGTGCTGCATTGCTTCACCGAGGACTGGGAAATGGCGCGATCGGCGCTGGACCTGGGCTTCTACATTTCCCTGTCCGGCATCGTCACCTTCCGCAATGCCGATGCCCTGCGCGAGGTGGCTCGCCAGGTACCGGCCGACCGGCTGTTGGTGGAGACCGACTCGCCCTACCTGGCGCCGATTCCCCATCGCGGCAAGCCGAACCTGCCGGAATACGTGCGCGATGTCGCCGAATTCCTCGCGACGTTGCGTGGCGTCGGCCTGGAAACCCTGGCGGAGCAGACTACCGCCAATTTCCATCGGCTGTTTCCGTTGGCCCGCTAGGCCGGCGCACGGATAAAAAAAACCCGGGTTCTGGGGGATGAATCCGGGTCAAGACCATTAGGAGTGGAACAAAGGTACGCATTCCTCGGTACCTTCACTGGCTGGGTACTTGGGGGGAGATACCGCGCGCCAGTACCTTTCAGTATTGGTCATGTTCGTGGGGCGTCCAGACAGGGCTGGCGGTTTTTTAAACAGATTTGGAATACCCTTGCCGTCCTTGAGTACCTAGGTGCCTGCGACCTGGCGCAAGATCGCCAGGGTATCGTCGATCACCGTCGAACTCGTGTAGAAGTGCGGGGAAAAACGGATACCTCCGCCACGCTGGGCGCAAATGACCCGTTCCTGGCGAAGCGTTTCGAAGAGTGTCCGATTGTCCTGGCCGTCCAGGCTGAAGGTCAGGATGCCCGCGCGTCGGCTCGGGTTCCGCGGGCTGTGCAGGCGTACCCCGGGAATTCCCGACAGACCGTCCTGTAGCCACTGGACGCGCTCGGCGATGTCTCTGCCGACCCGCTCCATGCCGACCTCCTCCAACAGCCCCAGGCTGGCCTCCAGGGCCATCGCGCCGAGCATGTTCGGGCTGCCGCATTCGAAGCGCCGGGCGCTGCGCGCCGGCCGCCAGTCGCGACGCTCGTAATCGAGGGCATGTTCCAGCATGTGCCAGCCATATTCGTGCAGCGCCAGGCGCTCGCGCTGCTCGGGATGGCAATAGAAGACGCCCAGCCCTTCGGGGCCGAGCATCCACTTGTGCCCATCGGCCATGGCGAAGGCACAATCGTAGGCCTGTACGTCGAAGGGCAGGGCGCCGAGCTGCTGGATCGCGTCGATGCAGAACAGCACCCCGCGGCGGCGACATCCCGCGCCGATGCGCTCCAGGTCAAGGCGCAGGCCGCTGGCGTACTGCACCGCGCTGATCGACAGCAGGCGGGTGCGCGGGCCGCAGGCGGCGAGCAGGGCGCTCTCGGGATCGTCGCCGGCGAGACCGACCTCGACCACTTCGACGCCGCGCGGGCGCAAGGCTTCCCAGACCACTCTATTGGAGGGGAACTCCTCGTTGCCGATGACGACCTGGTCGCCCTCTCGCCAATCCAGGCCGAAGGCTACGAAGGAAAGCGCCTCGGAGGTGTTCTTGACCAGGGCGAGGTCGCTGCCGGCGCGCGCATTGAGCAGTCGGGCAAGGCGCTCGCGCAGGCGATGTTCTATCTTCAGCCATTCCGGATAGTCGCTGGCGCCGTGGGCGACGTTCTCCCGGGCGAAGGCGCTCACCGCGTCGGCGGCGCGTCTAGGCCAGGGTGCGACCGCTGCGTGGTTGAGGTAGCGCAGACCGTTGGTCTGGTCGAATTCGTCCTGGTAACAATTCATCGTCGGATGTTCCGTGCATTTTCGTGCTGAATAGGCATAATACGCGGCTTCGATTTTTGACTCATTTTGACCTGACAGTCTTTTTATGCAGAAAGAGCCTCGCAAAGTTCGTGAATTTCGTCGCCGTGAACAGGAGATTCTCGATACCGCCCTCAAGCTGTTCCTCGAACAGGGGGAAGACAGCGTAACGGTCGAGATGATCGCGGATGCCGTCGGCATCGGCAAAGGCACGATCTACAAGCACTTCAAGTCCAAGGCGGAGATCTACCTGCGCCTGATGCTGGACTACGAGCGCGATCTCGCCGCCCTGTTCCATTCCGAAGACGTAGCCCGCGACAAGGAAGCCCTGTCGCGCGCCTACTTCGAGTTCCGCATGCGCGATCCGCAGCGCTACCGCCTGTTCGACCGCCTGGAAGAGAAGGTGGTGAAGACCAGCCAGGTGCCGGAGATGGTCGAGGAGCTGCACAAGATCCGCGCCTCCAACTTCGAACGCCTGACCCAGCTGATCAAGGAGCGTATCGCCGACGGCAAGCTGGAGAACGTTCCGCCGTACTTCCATTATTGCGCTGCCTGGGCGTTGGTGCATGGCGCCGTGGCGCTGTACCACTCGCCGTTCTGGCGCGAGGTGCTGGAAGACCAGGAAGGTTTCTTCCACTTCCTGATGGATATCGGCGTGCGCATGGGCAACAAGCGCAAGCGCGAAGGCGACGCTCCCAGCGCCTGATGCCTGTGGTGCCGGGACGCAGTCACTGCGCCCCGCGCACTCTTTGCCGGCAGGGATATACTCGTCGCCCATCGATCCGCCGGCGGGACGTCGGCTGCCCATTTCCGGCGAATCCGCCGGCGGCTCCACGTTCGTTCAGGAGTTCTCCGATGAGTGTCCGTGAATTCCCTATCCACTACATCGAACCGGTGTTCCGGCCCCCGAGCGAGGCGCATTCGCTGATCCTCCCGGTGACCAATGGCTGTTCCTGGAACAAATGCGGCTTTTGCGATTAGTTATCCCTAAGTGAGTCCCTAGAAATCATCGAAAAACTCTAGTTCCCTGCGGTTTGGAGGTTAATTCTCGACTCCATGGCCTGTTGGTCTGCTCTCCCCCCTGCAGGAGTTACCCCAGAGAAGTACACGTTTTCCCAAACCGCATAAGCACAAAGTCATAGCGTAGGAATCATGTCGCTCAGGTCGCATCAGGGCCGGCCAGGAGCGACAGGCCTCATGGGCAGTTTCGCCTGACAGTGGTGACGACAGCGGTTGTCCTCTCGCTGACCATCTGATCCGGCTTGCGCATAATTAGTGCAGCCTACGTAAATGCGAATTGCTTTGTGCTGACCTGGGCAGAAATCTTGGGTCGCCGCTCTGCTGGGTGGTAGTAACTGCATTGAGTTGAGTTGCGGCGCCAGGGGCGTCCTCATCATTCTGGTTGAGTCACTAACCAGAGTTCACGTTATGCTCACTCCACTCAACCTCTTCGATGTCATTAAATACACCGACTCATCACACTTCGCCGTTCAGAGGGCGTGGTGTTTTCATGGCTTTCGAGAGGGTGCTCTACAAAAGCTATCGTCCCCCGTTCAAGGTTTGGGGGAGTGATCCATGCCAACAGTCCTTGAGTCGTCCCACCAAGAGTTCAGATCCTTCGTGGTCGATGCGACTGGCATACAGCATGTCCTGCCGGTCATCGTTGACCTGCCCCCAGTTTTAGTACCGCTGCCTAGTTAGTAGGCCCTGGGGTTGATATTAATTTTTCCTGCTTCAGTTGCTGCTGGCGAGTTCGCCAACTTGCAGCAAATTCTGCCGGGGTGAGATTGCCAATCGCGCTGTGCGGTCGGTGTTCGTTGTAATCCCGCCGCCAGGCCGCAATGCGGATTCTCGCTTCGGCCAGCGAACAGAACCAGTGCTCATTGAGGCATTCGTCCCGGAACTTACCGTTGAACGACTCGATGAAGGCATTCTGCGTGGGCTTACCAGGCTGAGCTTGATGTCGCGCTGATAGGCCCATTGATCGAGTGCCTTGCCGGTGAACTCGGGCCCCTGGTCGGTGCGGATCGCTTTCGGGTAGCCGCGAAACCGCGCCATCTCGTCCAGCGCCCGTGTGACACGAAAGCCGCTGATACCGTGCTCCACCAGGATGCCGACCGACTCCTTGGTGAAGTCATCGACCACCGTCAGGCATTTGATCCGCCGCCCGGTGCTCAGTGCATCGAAGACGAAGTCCATCGACCAGACCTGGTTTGGTGCGCTCGGCAAACTCAGACGTTCGCGCTCCACCGCGACGCCATGGCGGCGGCGCCGCCGTTTCACCATCAAGCCGGCAGCGCGGTACAGGCGATAGATCCGCTTGTGGTTGACCTGCACGCCAGCACGCCGCAGCAGGATGTGCAGGCGGCGATAGCCAAAGCGCCGGCGCTCTTGGGCCAGTTCCACCAGTTGGGCTTGCAGCTCGGTGTTTTGCACACTGGCTCGCGGCTGGTAGCGCAACACCGAGCGGGACAGCCCGATCAACTGACAGGCACGACGCTCGGAGATGCCGGTTCGCGCCTGCATCTCCTGCACCGCCTCCCGCCGTGCTGTCGGGCTTACCCTTTTCCCCGGGCGACCACTTTCAGCGACTCGATGTCGAGGTGGGCCTCGGCGAGCAACTTCTTCAATCGGCTGTTTTCCAGTTCAAGATCCTTCAACCGTTTGGCGTCCGCCACGGTCATACCGCCAAACTTGGCCCGCCAGGTGTAGAACGAGGCATCACTGAAGCCGTGTCGGCGACACAGTTCCTTCACCGGCACACCGGCCTCCGCCTGCTTGAGGAAGTCGAGAATCTGCTCTTCGGTAAAACGCTTTTTCACTGCCGTCTCCTGCTCGGAAAACGGACTCTACTAAGTTTGACGTGGTACTGAAATCGGGGGGGCAGGTCATTCGTGCGCAACGTCTTCGCAGAGTTGGGGTCGCGTGCAGCGGTCGATAAAGCGCTCTCCAGGCTAGTGCAGTTAGGTTGCCTGGAGCGTGTAGCCCGCGGTGTCTATATGCGCCCCAAGCTAAGCGAGTACACCAGCCAGCTGGTAAAGCCTAGTCCGCTAGCAATCATGAATGTCCTTTCCAAGGCGAATGGAGAGACGATTCAGATACATGGAGCTGAGGCCGTGCGCAGGTTGGGGCTCAGCACTCAGATGCAGGTGGTGCCGGTCTACTACACCAGCGGCAGAACCCGAGAAATCAAGGCTGGCAATGCTGTGGTTCGTCTCAATCATGTTTCCAGTGATCGCTTGCAGCATGCCGGGAACAAGGTAGGCCTGGCGCTCACGGCGCTTTACTACCTCGGTAAAGATGGGGCGTGTCCCCACGCGCTTTCCAAAATAGCCGATACCCTGAGCCCGGACGAATTGACCACGCTGCTTGCCTGCAGAATGCCCAAATGGATGCGGGCGGCATTGGCTCCTTTCGCTGAAGAAGCATCACTGGCGGTGTCTTCGGGGCGCTAGCCAAAGCTTCCAGCACACCAGACCGAATGGATCGCAATGTTGGGTTGTGACCATTTGACTCAAGCCGGGTGCAACTTCATCGAAGCTATGTATTTGTGCTGTTAAGTTAAATGCAAAGGCAGTACATTTACGTGACTTTTTTGACGAGGCCCTGCCATGTCACGCCTTAAGGACGAAACCCTTTCGATCCGCACCTCCGCTGAGATCAAGCAGCTTTTGCGTATGGCGGCTGATCGCGAACGCCGCTCGGTGGCATCGATGGTCGAGATTTTGGTGCTGGAGTACGCGCGCAATCATGACTTGAGTCTGAACCACCCAGGCGGGGAGCCCAAGACGAATGCTTGATGTGGCTCTGATTCGCCACAGGTAGCCGCCTATCCGCCACATCGAAGCCTCTATGACGGCAGGACTGATTCATGACCATCACCGAACACCAGATCGAGCAGGACCTGCTCGCCAAGCTCGGCGACCTCAAGTACAGCTATCGCCCCGAGATTCGCGACCGCGCCGGGCTCGAAGCCAACTTTCGCGAAAAGTTCCAGCAGCTCAACCGCGTCAACCTCACCGATGAGGAGTTTGCGCGCCTGCTGGAAGAGATTGTTACACCCGACGTGTTCACCGCCGCGCAAACGCTGCGTACACGCAATAGCTTCATCCGCGAAGATGGCACGCCGCTGAACTACACCCTCGTCAACATCGAAGACTGGTGCAAGAACAGTTTCGAGGTTGTAAACCAGCTGCGGATCAACACCGACAACAGCCACCACCGTTTTGACGTCATCCTGCTCATCAACGGTGTGCCGGTCGTGCAGATCGAACTAAAGACGCTGGGCATCAACCCGCGCCGCGCCATCGAGCAGATCGTCGAGTACAAGAACGACCCTGGTAACGGCTTCACCCGCACGCTGTTGTGCTTCATGCAGGTGTTTATCGTCAGCAACCGCGTTTCAACCTACTACTTCGCCAACAACAACTCTCGGCACTTCAGTTTCAACGCCGATGAGCGCTTCCTACCCATTTACCAGTTTGCTGCGCTGGATAACACCAGGATCACCGGGCTGGATGATTTTGCCGATGTCTTCCTGCCCAAGTGCACGCTCGGCCAGATGATCAGCCGTTACATGGTGCTGGTCGCCAGCGAGCAGAAATTGCTCATGATGCGGCCCTACCAGATCTATGCCGTCAAAAACATTGTCAAGTGCATCGAAGAAAACAGTGGCAACGGCTATATCTGGCACACCACCGGCAGCGGCAAGACGCTCACCAGCTTCAAGGCCTCCACCCTGCTCAAGGCCAATCCGAACATCGAAAAGTGCCTGTTCGTGGTCGATCGCAAAGACCTCGACCGGCAAACCCGCGAGGAATTCAACCGTTTCCAAGAAGGCTGCGTCGAAAGCAACACCAACACCAGCGAGCTCGTCCGTCGTATGCTGTCGGACGATGCGGCCGACAAGGTTATCGTCTGCACCATTCAGAAGCTTGGCCTGGCACTGGACGAGGGCAGCAGACGCAACAAAAGCCGCGAGAAGCGTGGACTTGCAACTTATGCCGAGCAGCTCGAAGCGCTGCGCGATAAGCGTATCGTCTTCATCTTTGACGAATGCCACCGTTCGCAATTCGGCGATAACCATCAGGCCATTAAGACGTTCTTCCCCAAGGCCCAGCTTTTTGGCTTTACCGGCACGCCAATCTTCGAGGCCAATGCCAGCATTAAGCAGATCAGTGGCGAAGAGAAGACGCTAAAGACCACGCAGGATTTGTTCCAGCAATGTCTGCACGAATACACCATTAGCGATGCCATCGACGATCGCAATGTTTTGAAGTTCCACGTCGACTACTACAAACCCGACGGGAAGAACCCACCCAAACCCGGTGAAACCCTGGCCAAGCGCGCCGTCGTTGACGCCATCCTCGCCAAGCACGATGCCGCTACGGGGGGGCGCAAGTTCAACGCGATTCTGGCCACAGCTTCCATCAATGATGCCATCGCCTATCACGCACTATTTGAAGAGGCTCAGGCCGAGAAACTGCAGGCCAACCCCGAGTTTGTGCCGCTAAATATCGCCGCCGTGTTCTCTCCGCCGGGCGACGTGAGCGCCGATGTACGTCAGTTGCAGGAAGACCTGCCCACCGAGCTGGAAGACAACCAGCAGGAGACGGACGCCAAGAAGGCGGCGCTGCAAGCGATCATTGCCCGCTATAACGCCCGCTTCGATACGAACCACCGCATTGAGGAATTCGACCTCTACTACCAGGACGTGCAGCAGCGCATCAAGGATCAGCAATGGCCGGATGCCGACCTGCGCAAAGCCAACCCCAGGGCCCCGCAACACAAGATCGACATCACCATCGTCGTCGACATGCTGCTCACCGGCTTCGACAGCAAGTACCTCAACACGCTTTACGTCGACAAGAATCTCAAACACCACGGCCTTATTCAGGCCTTCAGCCGTACCAACCGCGTGCTGAATGATACCAAGCCCTTTGGCCATATCCTCGACTTCCGTGGGCAGCAAGACGCGGTGGACGCTGCCATCGCGCTTTTCTCCGGCGCGAAGGCCGATGAGGCGCGCACAATCTGGTTGGTGGACAAAGCCCCTGCGGTTATCGAAAAGCTCCAAGAAGCCGCACTCGGCCTGCACAGCTTCATGGAGGCATACGGGCTTTCAGGCAAACCCGAGGAGATTGCCACGCTCAAGGGCGACGAAGCCCGGATCGGCTTTGTCGAAGCCTTCAAGAAGGTGCAGAAGCTGCAAACCCAGCTCGACCAGTACACCGACCTTACCCCCGAGCAGGAAGCCTCTATCCAGGCCATCCTGCCGCCGGACGAACTCAACGCCTTCCGTGGCCAGTACCTGGAGACGGCCAGACGCCTGCGCGACGAGCGAGCCAAGCCTGGCGATGCCAAGCGCGAGGAACTGGAGCAGCTCGATTTCGAGTTCGTGCTCTTCGCTTCCGCCACCATCGATTACGACTACATCATGAGACTGATCGCCGACTTCTCCACCAAGAAGCCTGGCAAAGCCACCATGAGCCGCGAACAGCTGGCCAGCCTGATCGCGAGCGACGCCAAATTCATCGACGAGCGCGATGACATCACCGAATACGTGATGAGCCTCAAGGCCGGCGAGGGCCTGGACGAACGCGCCATTCGCATGGGCTACCAGCAATTCAAGGCGGTAAAAGCCTCCCGCGAACTGACCGAGCTAGCGGCCAAGCACGGACTGCCCACTGCAGCACTACAAAGTTTTATGGATGAGGTACTGGAGCGCCGCATCTTCGACGGCGAACAGCTAACCGAATTGCTCGCCCCGCTGGAACTGGGTTGGAAGGCGCGTACGCAGAAGGAATTGGCCTTGATGAGCGAGCTGGCACCGATGCTGAAGAAGCGAGCCGGCGGCCGGGATATCTCAGGCCTCCAGGCGTATGAGGATTGATCAATGGTGAAGGCGGGCAATAAAGCGATGGTACCTCGGTTGCGGTTTCCGGAGTTTCAACACGAGGGAGACTGGACGACAGTAAAGCTTGGGGCTGTTGCGACGATTAGCACAGAAAAAGTTGGCAATAACATTTGCGTGCCGATGAGCATCACATCCGGCGTGGGGCTTGTAAGTCAAGAGGACAAGTTTGGCCGTGTAATCGCTGGCGACTCATACAAAAGCTACTTGCTCTTGAAGCCAAACGATTTTGCTTACAACAAGAGCGCTACCAAGGAATTTCCTGAAGGTTTTCTCACTCTGTACTCGGGTACGGAGCTGGCTGCGGTTCCGAACAGTATATTCACTTGCTTTCGGATCAACGGCGCGTCGCCAAATACGCGGTTTCTGAACTATCAATTCTCAGACAACCTGCACGGGCGTTGGCTGCGCAAGTTCATTCAGGTTGGGGCTCGGGCGCATGGTTCGTTGAGTGTCAGTGATGGCGACTTGCTGGCGCTGCCCATTCCCGTTCCGGCGGGCACAACATCGGTCGCAGAACAACAAAAAATCGCCGACTGCCTCACCTCTCTGGACGAGCTGATTACAGCGCAGGAGCGAAAAGTCGAGGCATTAAAGACTTACAAGCGCGGCCTGATGCAGCAGCTCTTCCCCCGCGAAGGTGAAACCCTTCCCCGTATCCGCTTTCCCGAGTTCCGTGGTGCGCCAGAGTGGCAAGCCAAGCCATTAGGAGAGCTTGTGCAACTGCAGTCTGGATTTGCATTCTCAAGCAGTTTCTTCTCGGACTCAGGCCAGAAGTTGGTGACCCCAAAGAACTTTACAAAGACGGGTTTCGGAAATTTTGAGAGTTCGATCTCGAAATATACAACAGAGGAAGTGTCAGAAAAATACCAGTGTCGCCCAGGTGATTTACTTGTGCTTCTGACAGATTTAACTCCTACTTGCGCACTTTTAGGTCAGCCGATAGAAGTGACTGAGGCGGACGGCAACCTGCTACTCAATCAGCGAGTGGTGAAGATTGAACCAATATCAGCGCGGGTTAATAAGAGTTTTCTAAAGCAATTTCTGCTAAGCGACTCTTACCGCAAGGTTATAGTAGGAACTGCAACCGGGACTACCGTTAAGCATAGCTCTAATAAGGTTCTGGAGGGAATAGAGTTCGTTTTCCCTCAAGAAGAGGAGCAGCTCTGCATTGCTACTTGCCTTTCCTCCTTAGATGTGCAGATTTTCGTCGAATATAAAGCAATCGAACTAATAAAAACTCATAAGGCGGGACTCGTGCAGCAGTTGTTTCCGTCTCAAGGGGCGGCTTGACAATGGCTGTTATATTGTTTTCAGATTTGTCGGCACTGGCACAATACTTACGTGAGAACCTTGAATTAAAGAAGTTCTCGCTTATTTATGCCTACAATGGGACGGGAAAAACAAGGCTGTCTGGAGAATTCAAGGAGCAGGGTAAGAAGTTCGGCGAGGACCGCGAGATCACGCAGCGTGATACGCTTTATTTCAATGCGTTCACCGAAGATCTTTTTAACTGGGATAACGACCTCAAAAACGACCGAAAGCGAGTGCTGAAAATCAACGGCGATTCTCGTTTCTTCTCAGGGCTAGAAACGCAGGAAATGGATAATCGTATCCGCCCGCTGCTAAACCGCTACGCAGACTTTGACTTTCGCATCGACACCACCGAGTGGGAGGTGAGCTTCTCCCGAGAAGTGGAGATCGACGGTAAGAGGACAACGGTAGAAGACATCAAGGTCTCACGTGGCGAAGAGAACATCTTCATCTGGTGTTTCTTTCTCGCCATAGTGCAGCTCGCGCTCGATGGTGACGAGGCCTACGAGTGGGTGAAGTACGTCTACATCGACGATCCGATTTCATCTCTTGACGAGAACAATGCGATCGCTGTGGCCCACCACTTGGCCCAATTACTGATGGCCACCGATAAAGGGCCGCGCGTGGTCGTGTCCACGCATCATGTACTTTTCTTTAACGTGCTATGCAATGAGTTCAAGGGCAAGGCCTACAAGCATCTGCTGAAGAGGGGGGCGGCGCTGGGTAGCTATTCGCTAGTGGATACCTCGGCCAGGCCCTTTCTTCACCATCTATCAAACTTAGTTGAGCTGTATGACGCGCAGGCCAGTGGTTCCCTTTACACCCACCACTTCAACATGATGCGGCGAGTCATGGAGCAGACCGCAAATTTCTTGGGGCTGGACGACTGGAAGGCCTGCATTGCCGCGCCGGATGGTGCAGACAAGGCACTGCACAAGCGCTTCATTGATCTGATGAGCCATGGCGACTATTCGCTCTATGAGCCTCGGGAAATGATGGAGGAGAACAAAGCGTACTTCCGGATTATCTTTCGGCAGTTCATTACCGGGCACCCCTTCAATCGCGCACTGTTTCCGAACCTTTTCAATATAGCGGGCGCGACCCCGGATGTTGACGCATGAGAGGACTCATCCTCTACACCACTGGCGACGAATGCAGCCAGGTCAAGCTGCGAGCCAAGGATCAGCCGGTCTGGCTCTCTCAGCGTGAAATGGCAGAGGTGTTCGACGTCAGTACCGATAAAGTCAGCCTGCACCTGAAGAATATCTTTCACGATGGCGAGTTGAGCCGTGAGGCGATCCCCGTGAGCTTCTGGCGCCAGAACGTGGACCAGATCATCGGTAGCAACGGTTTTCCGCTGCTCACCCATGCCGGCAAGGTGAGCTACGCGCAAATGGAACGTGCCACCATTGCGCTTTATCTCGATTATGACCAACGCCGCAAACAGAAGGAGGCACGTCAGGCCGACGCGCAGGACGAAGCTGAACCCAAGGCGCTGGAAAACACACTCAAGAAACGGCCCAAACCATGACCGAACAAGACCAGAAACAGCTGGGCAAAACCCTATGGGCGATTGCCGACCAATTACGTGGTTCGATGAACGCCGACGATTTTCGCGATTACATGCTGTCCTTCCTCTTCCTGCGCTACCTCTCGGACAACTACGAACAGGCTGCGAAGCGGGAGCTGGGGCCCGATTATCCGGACGTGGCGCCGGACGTGATGGAGCAGACCGAAGCCACGACACCGCTGCAAATCTGGTATGAAGAGAACGCCAGCGACGTGGTGGCGTTCGAGAAGCAGATGCGCCGCAAGGTGCACTATGTAATCGAGCCAGAGTACCTATGGGGCAACATCGTTCAACTGGCCAAGACCCAGAGCGACAAGCTGCTCGATACCTTGCAACGGGGCTTCAAGTACATCGAGAACGAGTCCTTCCAAAGTAACTTCCAAGGATTGTTCTCGGAAATCAACCTCGCGTCCGACAAGCTCGGTCGCAAGTACGAGGATCGCAATGCCAAGCTGTGTTCGATCCTCTCGGAGCTGGCGCGCGGCATGTCGCTGTTCTCCACCGACACCGACACGTTGGGCGACGCTTATGAGTACCTGATCGGCCAATTCGCCGCAGGCTCGGGCAAGAAGGCGGGCGAGTTCTACACCCCGCAGCAGGTCTCGAACATTCTTTCGGCCATCGTCACGCTCGACGGCCAGGCGCCCGAGACCGGTCTCCGCAAAAAGCTGGAAAGCGTGTTCGACTTCGCCTGTGGCTCGGGCTCGCTGCTGCTGAACATCCGGCACCGCATGAAGGACGCGGGTGGTAGCATCGGCAAGATCTACGGGCAGGAATACAACATCACTACCTACAACCTGGCGCGCATGAACATGTTGCTGCACGGGGTGAAGGACACCGAGTTCGAGATTTACCACGGCGACACGCTGACCAATGCCTGGGACTTCCTGCGCGAGACCAATCCGGCGAAGAAACCGCAGTTTGACGCGGTGGTGGCCAATCCGCCGTTCAGCTATCGCTGGGATCCGAGCGATGCCATCAGCGAAGACATGCGCTTCAAGAACCACGGCGTGGCACCCAAGAGTGCGGCGGACTTCGCCTTCCTGCTGCACGGGCTGCACTACCTCAAAGACGATGGCGTGATGGCCATCATCCTGCCGCACGGCGTGCTGTTCCGGGGTGGTGCGGAAGAGCGTATTCGCCGCAAACTGCTGCAGGATGGACACATCGATACCGTGATCGGGCTGCCGGCCAATCTGTTTTATTCAACAGGCATCCCGGTTTGTATTCTCGTGCTGAAGAAGTGCAAAAGATCGGACGATGTGCTGTTTATCAACGCGGCCGAGCACTTCGAGAAGGGTAGGAGGCAGAACCAGCTAGCAGACCGACATATCGACAAGATTATCGAGACCTACGAGCAACGCCCAGCGGAAGTACCGCGCTATGCGCGACGGGTAAGCATGCAGGAGATCGAGAAGAACGACTTTAACCTGAATATCTCGCGCTACGTCAGCACGGCGGTGGCCGATGAAGAAATAGACCTGACGGCCGTGCATGCCGAGCTTGTGGCACTGGATCAGAGGATCAAGACGGCCACCGATAAACACAATGAATTCCTCAAGGAACTTGGGCTGCCGCTGCTACCCTACGGTTCTGAGGTATCACGGTAAGAAACGCCTATGGCAATTTGGTTGGTCCCTGTGAGCTCGCACGGCGGGTTCAAATCCCTATTAGAATTTGAATCCAATACACCATCGTTCCACCGCCAAATAATATCGCGGAAAATCAGTAAATAATTCTCCGCACTTTTTACGTTCGAGCAGGCGCACAACGTACCGGTCGGCGTTTGTTACGGGCTTGAGGTCAAAGCATCGCATAGGCTTTCGACCTCGGTGGGAAGCTTTCAATGAGGTCGCAGTTATGGAACAGGCCGAATCTGTCACTGATATCTTTTGCGATGTTTGTGGCAACAGCATGCGTGTTGAAGGGTATGGGTTGCAATTCGGAACCCTTCGCGCCAGTTGGGAACTCGGCTCGGCTCATGCTGGCGAGCGTTATGAAGTCCATCTGTGCGAACTCTGCTTTTTCAGGACCCTGGCAGGCTTGAAGCGCGAGCGAATGGTGAACTCGATGTTCAGTGCCAGCAACGAGGACTTGAGCCGTTTCGGTCTTATCGCGCGCGATGATTCTTCCATCGTTTGAGTAAGCTCAGCGCTCTCATCTCCCCCCCCCCTCATGTCTCATGTGCCGTTCATTTTTGTACAAGCGGAGTGTGGTTTGCTCAAGGCTCTGATAGTGCTTTTAGGAGTGCACAAAACATTGATGCTCAAAAGAAGTCCAATAGTAAGGTCATAAAAATCAATTACTTGCTTTTCATGTGCTTCTTTTTTGTATGATGGCAGGATAACTACCAATGAGATGTATACCCAGCCGCAAAAGAAATTTCGCGCCCGCGACGAGAACGAGGTACTGGAGGAGATCCGCCGCTGCGGCGAGCGCCTGATCGTCAAGCGGGTGTTTCTCGCCGATGGCGACGCCCTGGTATTGCCGACCCGCCGGCTGCTCGCGGTGCTGCAGGCGATTCGCCAGCACTTGCCGGAGGTGGAGCGGGTATCCAGCTACTGCCTGCCGCGCAACCTGCGCAGGAAGTCGGTCGACGAGTTGCGCGAACTGGCCGACGCCGGGCTGCGAATGGCCTATGTCGGCGCCGAGTCCGGCGACGACGAAGTGCTGGCGCGGGTCAACAAGGGCGAGACCTATTCCTCTACCCTGGATGCGCTGGAAAAGCTTGGCGAGGCGGGGATCAGTCGTTCGGTGATGATCCTCAACGGTCTGGGCGGAATGACCCTGAGCGCGCAGCACGCGGACAACTCCGCGCGCCTGATGAACGCCGCCCAGCCGGAGTACCTGTCGACCCTGGTGGTGAGTTTCCCTACCGGCGAGCAGCGTTTCCGTGCTGGCTTCGCCGATTTCGAGGCGCTGGATCGGCGTGCCCTGTTCGTCGAGGTCGAACGCCTGTTGCAGGGTTTGGAGCTCGAAGACACGGTATTTCGCAGCGACCACGCTTCCAACTATCTGGTGCTCAAGGGCGAACTGGGTGCCGACAAGGCGCGCCTGCTGGCCGAGGTCCGCCAGGCCATCGAGCAGCCGCAGCACGCTGCCCTGCGCCAGGAGTGGCAGCGTGGCCTGTGATGGCGCGGAAGCTGCATCGGCTCGTCATTCGCCGGTTTTCCGACGCCGGCAGGGGAGATGACCGATGTTGCACCTGTTCCGTATCGCCCTGGCGATGCTCCTCCTGGGCAGCCTGTCCGCCTGCATGAAGCCCAGCGACCTGGCCGACGGCGCCGACTACTACCTGCGCGACGCCGGGGTGCTCGATCACAGCGCCAGCCAGCGCAGCAACAACCGGCGGATCCAGGCCGACTCCTTCATCTACATCGGCCAGGGCCCGTTCGTGCCGCCGGGCTACCGGTACGCGCGGCCGAACGTGGTGGCCGAGCAGGCCTTCGAAGGTTTCGTCGAGTATTTCCCGCTGGTGCGCCGCGCCAAGGCGCCGCTCGGCCTGGACGACGCGATGCGCGAGGCGCGTGCCGCCGGCGCTCACTACCTGCTGTACTGCCGTTTCGCCCGGGGCGACAACAGGATCGGCAACTGGGAGGAGTGGGAAGACGAAGAGGAACTCGGCCGGGTCGGGCGCGATCGCAGTGTCATCCAGGTCATGCTGATCGAGACCAGCACCCGTTTCCTGGTGGACAGCGCGACCATCCGCAGCCGCGGCGGTTTCCTGACGTTCTACGACGCCACCCCGGAAGACCTGCTGCGTCCCCCGCTGGAGCAATACGCCCAGGAATTGCTGGGCCTGAACAGTCGAGGAACAGGCTATGAGTGATACCGGCAAGGCCAACGACCTGCTGGCGCAGATCCCCAGGGGCGAAAAGAAGGGCCTGCCGCCCGTGCACCTGTGGAATCCGCCGTTCTGCGGCGACATCGACATGCGCATCGCCCGCGACGGCACCTGGTTCTACCTGGGCACGCCGATCGGACGCAAGCCGATGGTGAAGCTGTTCTCCAGCATCATTCGCCGCGACGGCGACGACTATTTCCTGGTGACTCCGGTGGAAAAGGTCGGTATCCGCGTCGACGATGCGCCCTTCGTCGCGGTGACCCTGCAGGTGCAGGGCGAGGGCGGGGCGCAGGTACTGCGCTTCGCCACCAACGTCGAGGACGAGGTCGAGGCGGACGCCGGGCATCCGCTGCGCGTCGAGATCGACCCCCGCAGCCAGGAACCCACGCCCTACCTGCGGGTGCGCGACAACCTCGAGGCGCTGGTGCATCGCAACGTGTTCTACCAGCTGGTCGAGCTGGCGGTGCCGCGCCGGATCGACGGCATCGAATGGCTCGGCGTCTGGAGCCACGGCGAGTTCTTTCCCCTCGGCCCGCAGCCGGACTGACAGGCGCAGCATGAAAAAAGGCTCCCGAGGGAGCCTTTTTCGTTTGCCTTACATGTTGGGGTAGTTCGGCCCGCCGGTACCTTCCGGCGCCACCCAGGTGATGTTCTGCGCCGGGTCCTTGATGTCGCAGGTCTTGCAGTGCACGCAGTTCTGCGCGTTGATCTGGAAGCGCTTGCTGCCGTCGTCGTTGGCCACCACTTCGTACACGCCTGCCGGGCAGTAGCGCTGGGCCGGCTCGTCGTAGAGCGGCAGGTTCTTCTCGATCGGAATGCTCGCATCGGCCAGCTTGAGGTGGATCGGCTGGTCTTCCTCGTGGTTGGTATTGGAGAGGAACACCGAGGACAGCTTGTCGAAGCTGAGCTTGCCGTCCGGCTTCGGGTAGTCGATCTTCGGCGCTTCGCTGGCCTTTTTCAGGCAGGCGTAGTCCGGCTTGTCGTCATGCAGGGTGACGGGGATCTTGCCGCCGAAGATGTTCTGGTCGATGAAGTTGAACGCGCCGCCGCCGATAGCGCCGAACTTGTGGATGGCCGCGCCGAAGTTGCGGCTGCGGAACAGTTCGTCGTACAACCAGCTGGCCTTGAACGCATCGACGTAGCTGGACAGCTCGTCGCCGCCTTCGCGGCCGGCGGCCAGGGCCTCGGCGATCGCGTCGGCGGCGAGCATGCCGGACTTCATCGCGGTGTGGCTGCCCTTGATCTTGGCGAAGTTCAGGGTGCCGAGGTCACAACCGATCAGCGCGCCGCCGGGGAAGACCATCTTCGGCAGCGAATTCAGGCCGCCCTTGCAGATGGCCCGGGCGCCGTAGGCCACGCGCTTGCCGCCTTCCAGGTACTGCTTGACCACCGGGTGGTGCTTGTAGCGCTGGAACTCGTCGAACGGCGACAGGTGCGGGTTGCTGTAGGACAGGTCGATGATCAGGCCGACGAACACTTGGTTGTTCTCCAGGTGGTAGAGGAACGAGCCGCCGGTATTTTCGTCGTTCAGCGGCCAGCCGGCGGTATGGACCACCAGGCCGGGCTTGTGCTTGGACGGGTCGATGTCCCAGATTTCCTTGATGCCGATACCGTAGTGCTGGGCATCGGCCTCGCTATCCAGGTTGTATTTCTTGATCAGTTGCTTGCCGATGTGCCCGCGGCAGCCTTCGGCGAACAGGGTGTACTTGGCCCGCAGCTCCATGCCGGGGGTGTAGTAGCCTTCTTTCGGGTTGCCTTCGCGGTCGACGCCGAGGTCGCCGGTGACGATGCCGCGGACCACGCCGTTCTCGTCGATCAGCGCTTCCTGGGCGGCGAAGCCCGGATAGATCTCCACGCCCAGTCCTTCGGCCTGCTGGGCCAGCCAGCGGCAGAGGTTGCCCAGGGAGATGATATAGTTGCCCTCGTTGTGCATGGTCTTGGGCACGAAGAAGTTGGGCACCTTGGTAGCGCTCTCGGCGCTCTTCAGGACGTAGATGTCGTCGCCGGTCACCGGGGTATTGAGCGGCGCGCCGAGTTCCTTCCAGTCGGGGAACAGCTCGTTCAGCGCGCGCGGCTCGAACACCGCGCCGGAGAGGATGTGGGCGCCCACTTCGGAACCCTTCTCGACCACGCAGACGCTGATCTCTTGACCGGCTTCGGCGGCCTTCTGCTTCAGTCGGCATGCGGCGGACAGACCGGCGGGGCCGGCGCCGACGATGACGACGTCGAATTCCATGTATTCGCGTTCCACTATCGATCTCCTACTCAAGGCTCACGGTATCTGTTTATTGGTGGCTGAGATCTTTCCCTGATCAGAGCGGGCGCATTATATATAGCTGCATGGGCAGGTCCAATACAAACGTTTGTTTGAATTCTTTGGAAGCCTGATAGAATCGGCATTCGAGGGGGGGAAACCACCCTTTTGCCGTATTGACCGAAAAGGGTGATCCGGTCAAGATACGGGCGGTTTTGCGGTCGCTGTCTAGCAGAGTGTCGGTTTCCGGCCGGCGAGCATCACCGGCCAGGCCTGTCTGGCGACATCCTTATTCACCGGAGAATAACGAGGAATCCATGAAGGTTCTTGTAGCAGTCAAACGAGTGGTCGACTACAACGTCAAGGTCCGCGTCAAGGCGGACAACTCCGGCGTCGACCTCGCCAACGTCAAGATGTCCATGAACCCCTTCTGCGAAATCGCCGTGGAAGAAGCCGTGCGCCTGAAAGAGAAGGGCGTGGCTACCGAGATCGTCGCTGTCTCCGTCGGCCCGACCGCCGCCCAGGAGCAACTGCGCACCGCGCTGGCGCTGGGCGCTGACCGTGCGATCCTGGTGGAGAGCAACGACGAGCTGAACTCCCTGGCCGTGGCCAAGCTGCTCAAGGCCGTGGTCGACAAGGAGCAGCCGCAGCTGGTGATCCTCGGCAAGCAGGCCATCGACAGCGACAACAACCAGACCGGCCAGATGCTCGCCGCGCTGACCGGCTACGCCCAGGGCACCTTCGCCTCCAAGGTCGAGGTCGCTGGCGACAAGGTCAACGTGACCCGCGAGATCGATGGCGGTCTGCAGACCGTCGCGCTGAACCTGCCGGCCATCGTCACCACCGACCTGCGCCTGAACGAGCCGCGCTACGCGTCGCTGCCGAACATCATGAAAGCCAAGAAGAAGCCGCTGGACGTGGTGACCCCGGACGCCCTGGGCGTTTCCACCGCTTCCACCGTGAAGACCCTGAAGGTCGAGGCGCCGGCTGCACGCTCCGCTGGCATCAAGGTCAAGTCCGTGGCTGAACTGGTAGAGAAACTGAAGAACGAGGCGAAGGTAATCTAATGGCTATCCTGGTTATCGCTGAGCACAACAACGCGGCCCTGGCGGCTGCCACCCTGAACACCGTTGCCGCTGCCAAGGCCATTGGCGGCGACATCCACGTGCTGGTCGCCGGACAGAACGTTGCCGCCGTGGCCGAAGCCGCCGCCAAGGTCGAGGGCGTCTCCAAGGTGCTGGTCGCCGACAACGCCGCCTACGCCCACCAACTGCCGGAAAACGTCGCACCGCTGATCGCCGAGCTGGGCAAGAACTACAGCCACGTGCTGGCCCCGGCTACCACCAACGGCAAGAACTTCCTGCCGCGCGTCGCCGCGCTGCTGGACGTCGACCAGATCTCCGAGATCGTCGAAGTGGTCAGCCCCGACACCTTCAAGCGTCCGATCTACGCCGGCAACGCCATCGCTACCGTGCAGTCCTCGGCTGCGGTCAAGGTGATCACCGTGCGTACCACCGGCTTCGACGCCGTCGCCGCCGAAGGCGGTTCGGCTGCCGTCGAGCAGGTTTCCGGCCCGGCCGATACCGGCAAGTCCGCCTTCGTCGGCGAAGAGCTGGCCAAGTCCGACCGTCCGGAACTGACCGCTGCCAAGATCGTGGTCTCCGGCGGCCGCGGCATGCAGAACGGCGACAACTTCAAGATCCTCTACGCCCTGGCCGACAAGCTGGGTGCCGCAGTCGGCGCTTCCCGCGCCGCGGTCGACGCCGGTTTCGTGCCGAACGACATGCAGGTCGGCCAGACCGGCAAGATCGTCGCCCCGCAGCTGTACATCGCGGTGGGTATCTCCGGTGCCATCCAGCACCTGGCGGGCATGAAGGACTCGAAGGTGATCGTCGCGATCAACAAGGACGAAGAGGCGCCGATCTTCCAGGTCGCCGACTACGGCCTGGTCGCCGACCTGTTCGACGCCGTACCGGAGCTGGAAAAGGCCGTCTGAGCCCGATTCCAAGCCGACAAGACCCGCTCCCCGGAGCGGGTTTTTTTATGTCCGGGCTGCGACGCGTGACCCTTTGGTCACGATTCCTGCCTTCGGTCCGCCCAAGCGGAGGTGTCTCATTTACAATGCGCGACGTCTCTAGCTCCTGAATGTGCTTTTCCGGCATCTAGCAACCGAGGTTTTCATGATCATCAAACCGCGCGTGCGTGGCTTCATCTGCGTCACTACCCATCCGGCAGGCTGCGAGGCCAACGTCAAGCAACAGATCGACTACGTCGAGGCCAAGGGCCCCGTCGTCAACGGACCGAAGAAGGTCCTGGTCATCGGTTCCTCCACCGGCTATG